>JAFHCF010000276.1:0-19811 GCA_048497495.1 Prosthecomicrobium sp. | reverse complement strand
GGGTAAGGTCGCGCGCGCCTTCTTCGTTTCGGCGGGCCCCCCGCTCGGGTCGACGCGGGGTGGTCCGGCCGGGGACGCCTTCCCCAGGGGGCAGGGTCAGCGCGTCAGTTCTGCCACCAGCGCCCGGATCTCGGCGTCGGCGCGGACGCTCCTCGAGCCGACGTCACCGAGTTCGATCGGGCTCGCCCCGAATATCCGCCGTGCCACGCCTCGAGCAGGTGATCCTCCTTCGGATCGGTCTCAGGGTGGAATTCTAAACCGATTGAATCGAATGACGGATGAACTTTGACGACGGTCTTCGGTCATGGTGAACGGATGGTCGGCGGGGCGCTCACCCCTTCGAATGGTCGTGGCCGCAGCCGTAGACCTCGTCGGGGTCGAAGGCGGGATCGGACTCGACGAAGGTGAGTTCGGTCGCGGCGCCGAGGGGGGCGCCTACGGGCACCTCGCGGTAGAAGCAGGAGTGGAAGCCGCGGTGGCAGGAGGCGCCGGCGCCTTCGACCTCGACCTCCAGCACGACCGCGTCCTGATCGCAGTCGACCCGCAGGCGCTTGACGATCTGGCGGTTGCCGGAGGTCTCGCCCTTGACCCAGAGGCTGGCGCGCGACCGGCTCCAATAGGTGGCGACGCCGGTCTCGATGGTCTTGGCCAGCGCCTCGGCGTTCATGTGGGCGAGCATCACCACATCGCGGGAGACGACATCGACCACCACGGCGGTGACGAGGCCATGGGCGTCGAAGCGCGGCGCCAGGGTGCGGCCCATCTCGAGGGCGTCGTGATCGGCGAGGGTGGGGAAGCGGGGGGCGGTGTCGGTCATGGCCGAGGATTAGGCGAGCCTCGGGTGGCGGTCAACAGGCGGGCGGGCGAGGCGGGGCGGGAACGGGTCCCGACGAGACCTCCCCGCGTGGTGCCGCGGGGAGGTCGAGTTCGGGTCAGGCGCGATCGAAGCGATCGGCGTTCATGACCTTGGTCCAGGCGGCGACGAAGTCCCGCGCGAACTTCTCGCGGTTGTCGTCCTGCGCGTAGACTTCGGCATAGGCGCGCAGCACCGAGTTGGAGCCGAAGACGAGATCGACGCGGGTCGCCGTCCACACGACGCCGCCGGTCTTGCGATCGCGGACCTCGTAGAGGCCGGAGCCGACGGGCGCCCAGGTGTACTTCATGTCCGTCAGGTTGACGAAGAAGTCGTTGGTGAGCGCGCCCTCGCGATCGGTGAACACGCCGTGTCGGGTGCCGCCGTGATTGGCACCGAGCACCCGCAGGCCGCCGACGAGGACGGTCATCTCACGGGCGGTCAGGCCCATGAGCTGGGTGCGGTCGAGCAGCAGTTCCTCGGGGGCGACGGCATAGTCCTTCTTCAGCCAGTTGCGATAGCCGTCGTGGATCGGCTCCAGCACCGAGAAGGAATCCGCGTCGGTCTGATCGGCGGTGGCGTCGCCGCGACCGGCCGTGAAGGGCACCGCGACGTCGAGGCCGGCGGCCCGGATCGCCCGGGCGAGGCCGACGTTGCCGGCCAGAATGATCACGTCGGCGAGGCTGGCGCCGGTCGCGGCGGCGATGGGCTCGAGGACGGCGAGGACGCGGGCCAGACGCGCCGGTTCGTTGCCGGCCCAGTCCTTCTGCGGGGCGAGACGGAGGCGGGCGCCGTTGGCGCCGCCGCGCATGTCCGAGCCGCGATAGGTGCGGGCGCTGTCCCAGGCGGTGGCGACGAGGTCGCCGGTCGAGAGGCCGGAGGCGGCGATCCGCGCGGCGACGGCGTCGACGTCATAGTCGGCGCGGCCGGCCGGGACGGGATCCTGCCAGATCAGATCCTCGGCGGGGACGTCGGGGCCGAGATAACGGACCTTCGGCCCCATGTCGCGGTGGGTCAGCTTGAACCAGGCGCGGGCGAAGGTATCGGAGAAATAGGCCTGATCCTTCATGAAGCGCAGCGAGATCTCGCGATAGATCGGATCGACCTTCATCGCCATGTCGGCGTCGGTCATCATCGGGTTCTGGCGGATCGACGGGTCCTCCACGTCGACCGGCTTGTCTTCCTCGGCGATGTCGACCGGTTCCCACTGCCAGGCGCCGGCCGGGCTCTTGCGCAGTTCCCATTCGTGGCCGAACAGCATCTGGAAGAAGCCGTTGTCCCAGCGGGTCGGATGGGTGGTCCAGGCACCCTCGAGGCCGCTGGTCACGGTGTGGCGGCCCTTGCCGGACTGGTTCGGGTTGGACCAGCCGAGCCCCTGTTCCTCGACGCCGGCGGCTTCCGGCTCGGGGCCGAGCAGGCCGGCATCGCCGTTGCCGTGGGTCTTGCCGACGGTGTGGCCGCCGGCGGTCAGGGCGACGGTCTCCTCGTCGTTCATCGCCATGCGGGCGAAGGTCTCGCGGACCTGCGCGGCGGTCTTCAGCGGGTCGGGCGTGCCGTTGACGCCCTCCGGGTTGACGTAGATCAGGCCCATCTGCACGGCGGCGAGGGGGTTTTCCATGGTCGCCGGGGCATCGACGTTCTCATAGCGGCCGTCGCTCGGCGCCAGCCACTGCTTCTCCGCCCCCCAATAGACGTCCTTTTCCGGGTGCCAGATGTCTTGCCGGCCGAAGCCGAAGCCGAAGGTCTTCAGGCCCATCGATTCGTAGGCGATGGTGCCGGCGAGGATGATGAGGTCGGCCCAACTGAGCTTGTTGCCGTATTTCTTCTTGATCGGCCACAACAGGCGGCGCGCCTTGTCGAGGCTGACGTTGTCCGGCCATGAGTTCAACGGCGCGAAGCGCTGGTTGCCGGTGCCACCGCCGCCGCGCCCGTCGGCGGTGCGATAGGAGCCGGCCGAGTGCCAGGCCATGCGGATCATCAGTCCGCCGTAGTGGCCCCAGTCCGCCGGCCACCAGTCCTGGCTCTCGGTCATCAGGGCGTGGAGATCCCGCTTCAGCGCCGCGACGTCGAGGGTCGCGACCTCGGCGCGATAGTCGAAGGCCGCGCCCATCGGGTCGGTCTTGGTGTCGTGCTGATGGAGGATGTCGAGGTTCAGGGCGTTGGGCCACCAATGGGTGTTCGACGTGCCGACGGCGGTGTTGGCGCCGTGCATCACGGGACACTTGCCGGTGGATTTCATCTCATGGGCGGTCATGGCGCTCTCCTGGTTCGGCGGTTCGGGTCGAAATTCGAGAAGCCATCCGTTCCGCCGCACACCGCGTGTGTCGGATCGAAGCGGGCTCTCGTTGGTCCGTGATCTTCCGAGCTCCGGTCTAACATGGTGGTATCATAATCTAAATTTGCATTTTCAAACCGAAGCGATATGCTGAGCTTATGATGAGGATTTCGATGCGGCACCTCCGCTATTTCGAGGCGCTCGCCCGGCACGGCCATTTCGGTCGCGCCGCCGAGGACTGCGCGATCTCGCAGCCCGCGCTCTCCCTGCAGATCAAGGAGCTCGAGGACATTCTCGGCGCACAGTTGGTCGAGAGAGGGGCGCGGCGGATCCGGCTGACGAGCCTCGGCGAGGAATTCGCCATCCGTGCTCGCGAGATTCTCAGATCGGTGGACGAGTTGGGCGATTTGGCGCGGGCCTCCCGCGGTCCGCTCCTCGGGCGGCTGCGGATCGGCGTCATCCCGACCGTCGCCCCCTATCTCTTGCCGCGGGTGATCAAGGCGTTGATGGAGCGCCATCCCGGTCTGGAACTCTGGCCGCGCGAGGCGGTGACGCAGAAATTGATCGAGGATCTCGAGAACGGGCGCCTCGACGCGGCGATCGTCGCCCTGCCGGTCTCCGAACCGTCCCTCCACGAGCAGGCGCTCTTCGAGGAGGAATTCGTCCTGGTTCGGCCGCCGGCGGACGCGGGAAAGCCGGTTCCGAACCCGGAGATGCTGCGCGAGATGCATCTGCTGTTGCTCGAGGAGGGCCATTGCTTTCGCGATCAGGCGCTCTCGTTCTGCAAGATGTCGCCGAGCGTGGCGCGCGACGTGATTCAGGGCAGTTCGCTCACGACCCTGGTGCAGATGGTCGGCGCCGGGATCGGGGTGACGCTGATCCCGCAATCGGCCGTCGCGGTCGAGACGCGCTCGGCCACCGTGTCGATCGACCGCCTGCCGCATCCGCGCCCCACCCGGGTGATCGGCATGGTCTGGCGCAAGACCAACCCGATGGCCGACCAACTCGAGCAGGTCGCGGAGATCGTCCGCGAGGCCGCCGCCGCCGCCGGGGCCCTCTGATCGGCCGCCGTTGGTCTCGTCGCTTCGGAAGAACGTAAAACGCCGGCTCCTCGCGGGGCCGGCGTTCGTCGCTTCGGTTCGATGCGGGGGGCGCCGCGCCTCAGCGCATGCCCTTGACCATCATCATGAAACGGGCCTGTTCGGCGGGGTCGTCGCGGAAGACGCCGGTGAACTCGGTGGTCAGCGTCGACACACCGCTCTTCTGGACGCCGCGCATCGACATGCACATGTGCTCGGCTTCGATCAGGATGGCGACGCCGCGCGGCTTCAAGTGGTCGTCGATGGCGTTGATGATCTGCGCCGTCAGGCTCTCCTGGGTCTGGAGGCGGCGGGCGTAGACGTCGACGAGACGGGCGAGCTTCGACAGCCCGACGACGCCGGCCGACGGATAATAGGCGATGTGGGCCTTGCCGACGAAGGGCACCATGTGGTGCTCGCAGTGGGAGAAGAAGGGGATGTCGCGGACGAGGACGATCGAACCGTAGCCCTCGACTTCCTCGAAGACACGGTCGAGCACCGTGCTCGGATCGTCGCGATAGCCGCGATAGAGTTCCTCGAAGGCCCTGACCACCCGCTTCGGCGTGTCGATCAGTCCTTCGCGCGTCGGATCGTCGCCGGTCCAACGCAGAAGCGTGCGCACGGCGGCTTCCGCTTCCTCGCGGGAGGGGCGGGCAACGGCGAGTTTGGTCGTGCTCGTCTCGCGACGAGCGTCGACGACGGCATCCATCGATGAATTCTCCCGATTGTCGAGCACTTCGCTCAAGTCTACGGTTCCGATCTCGGTTCGGATCACCGGACTTGGAGATCCATGCGGGCCCGACGGGCCCCGGAGGCGTGACCCGACGGTAACATGTCGAGGCCTTCCCTGCCGACTATATAATGCGCTCGAGCGCTTCCGTCAGGGGGCGACGTGTCACGGGGCGCGGTGAAAGGTCCATTCGATGATCGACGACGTCTACAACAAACAGATCCTCGAATTGGCCGGCAACATCCCGCGTCTCGGCCGTCTCGACGCGCCGCAGGGCTCCGCCACCGCCCATTCCCGCCTGTGTGGCTCGACCGTCACGGTCGATCTGGTGCTCGACGGCGACCGCGTCGTCGACTTCGCCCATGACGTGAAGGCCTGCGCGCTGGGCACGGCCTCGGCCTCGGTGCTCGCCCGCAACGTGATCGGCGCGACCACGGGCGAGGTCCGGGCGGCGCGCGAGGCGGTCAGGATCATGCTCAAGGAAAACGGCGCGCCGCCGGAAGGCCGCTTCGCCGACATGAAGTACCTGGAGCCGGTGCGCGACTACAAGGCGCGCCACGCCTCGACGCTCCTGCCCTACGACGCGACGATCGCGGCGATCGAGGAGGTCGAGGGGCGTCGGGGCTGATACCGGAGGGCATCGAAGGCGACCTCTGGTATTCGCTATGCGAATTCCTCATACCGCCGATGCATATGAGAAACGCGCATGCCTTCGTTGGTCGGATGCGTCGGCCGGGCTCGGCGAGCGCTTCACAGAAGCATGTCGATCGACGTGGCGGTGGTCGGGAGGCTCGCGGCATCGGCGGTCGGGACGGCGGTCTCGGTGGCGGCATCCCGCATCGTGTCGCCGAGGGACTGGATTTCCTCGTCCATGCCCCGCGCGGCGCGGCGGGCGTCGGAGATCTCGGGATCCGTCGCGCGTTTCGCCTTCAGCCGTCGCACCGCGTCCTCGAGCAGTTGCTTGGCCTCGCGGGCGGCATCCTTGAACTTCTGCAGGATCTCCGCCTCGCCACGCGCCTTGTTCGCGTTCGCCGCACTCATGGCGGCGGCATCGCGATAGGCGCGGGCCGCTTCCTGGCGGGCCGATTCCGGATCGACGGCCGGGGTGGCGGCGGATCGTGTGGCGTCGGTGGACTTCGCGGCGTCAGTGGACCCCGTGGCCGCGCCGAGGGCTTGCGTCGCCGCTACGGCCGCCGCGTCGGTGGAAGTCGTGGGAACGGCGGCCACGGCGGCCGTCGGGTCGGTGGTCGCGACCGTCGGGTCCGAGGCGCTCGCCGGGTCCGTCGCCGCGGGCATGGCGTCGGCCGTGTTGGTCGCGGCGGTGACATCACTCGCCGTCGAGCCCTCGCTCCTCAGGGCGGAGGCATATTCCTTCGCCGCGGCGGCGATCTCGCGGGCGATCTCCTTGGCCATCCGGGCGACGACCTTCGGGTCGCCGCCGAACATGCGCAGCATCTCCAGCCGCTTCTTCGCCTCTTCGAGCCGCTGCTGGGCGGCGCCCTTGCGCCGGGCCGTCATGTTCCGGGCGGCCGTGCTCATGGCGGCGAGGGCGTCGTCGGCGGTCGATTTGGCGGCCGCCGTCTTCGAGGATGCCGAGGACGTCGAGGACGCGGAGAGGTCGAGGAGAATGGCCGCGGCCGATTGCGGGGTGGCGGCGCTCGCGGCGGTCCGCGCCGCCGGGGACGAGGCGGCGGCTCGGGCCGTGATCATGGCGGCGGAGGCGTAGGGGCTGTTTGCGATGCGAATCATGTCCGGCTCCCACGACGTGGGTACGATCTGGACACAATGTCGGACCGAGACGTTGAGAAATCGGTAACGATTTGGGCGTAGGCGCGCGAAACGACCGATCGCCGACGTCTCGGGCGCGCCCGCGTCTCAGGGAATGTCCTGGCGCTCCCCGTCGACCCGGCCGTAAGCCGTTTCCGCCGCCGCGTGGGCCTCCGTGAAGAGCCGCTCGAGGGTCGGGTCGACCGGCCCGCAGGCGTCGACCACGGCCTTGGCCCAGACCACGTAGTGGTGCAGCCTCTCAGGGGACCAGCCCGACGGCGGGGTGCGGACGAGGGCGCGCAGGTTGGAGGTCTTGTCGGCGAGCTTGATCAGCTTGGCGTCGTGGGGGAGGCCGGGGGCATGCTCGATCTGCAGCCACTTGCGGCGATCCTTCGACAGCGACTTGTCGTCGGTCACCGCCAGGACGAGGCTCGCCACCCGGGCGCCGAACTCGGTGACGAGTTCGGCCTCGGTGACGGTCGTGTCCTCGACCGTGTCGTGGAGGAGGGCGGCGATCACCACCTCGACGGCGCCGGGGATTTCGGCGTGGGCGACCAGTTCGGCGACCTCGAGCAGATGGTTGACATAGGGCTCGGCGTCGATGCCCTTCCTCTGCTGCGCCTTGTGGGCGCGGGCGGCGAAATGGGCGGCATGGCTGAGCCGGGCGATGGCGTGGGGGATCGTCTCGGGCATGGGGGTCGTCGGTCGGCTCGACATGGCTTATGTGTTCCGGAAACTCGTTTCTCCCGAAACTGACCCGAGCCGCGCCGATGTGCAATCGTTGTTCCGTTCCCCGAGGTGTCTTCGCCGCCGACGAGCGCTCCGCCGCCGCCGACGGGGGGGCGCGGGCGCACAGGCCGATCCTTTCGGACTGGCGCCGGCCGCACGTCCTCGTGGCGCGCGCCCTGGTGCGCGGCTACCGCTATACTTTCTCCGCCTTCATGGGCCGGACCTGCCGCTATTTCCCCAGTTGCTCGGAATACACCGAAGAGGCGATCGAAAAGTACGGCCTTTGGGCCGGATTCTGGATCGGCCTGTCGCGGATCCTGAGATGTCACCCGTGGGGGGCGTCGGGCTGGGATCCGATCCCGGAGGAATTGCCTCGCGAATCCCGCTGGTATATGCCGTGGCGCTACGGTCGCTGGACAGGACGGCACATCACCGACAGCCATTGAACCGTGATCGCACGACCCCCTTCGCTTACCCGGATGGTTGCCGGGAGTGAGCCCCAGAGGAGCTGACCACCCCATGATCTCGATCACCTTTCCCGATGGCGCCAAACGCGCGTTCGAAGCCGGTGTGACCGGCCTCGACGTGGCGAATTCGATCGCCAAGTCGCTGGCCAAGAAATGCCTCGCCATGGAGCTCGACGGCGTGCCGGCGGATCTGAGCGACCCGATCGGCCGCGATTCGCGTCTGCGTTTCATCACCAAGGACGACGGCGGCGAAGCGCTCGAGCTGATCCGCCACGACGCCGCCCACGTGATGGCGGAAGCCGTGCAGGAACTGTTTCCCGGCACCCAGGTGACCATCGGACCGTCGATCGAGAACGGCTTCTACTACGACTTCTACCGGGTCGACGAGGCGGGCAGCCCGCATCCCTTCACGGTCGAGGACCTGCCGGCGATCGAGGCCAAGATGCGCGAGATCATCGGCCGCAACGCCACCTTCACCAAGGAGGTGGTGCCGCGCGAGGAGGCCAAGCGCCGGTTCGCCGCGATGGGCGAGACCTTCAAGGTCGAACTGATCGACGCCATTCCGGGCGACGAGCCGATCAAGATCTACGCTCAGGGCCAGTGGTTCGACCTCTGCCGCGGTCCGCATCTGCCCTCCACCGGCCTGATCGGCAATTCCTTCAAGCTGATGAAGGTGGCCGGCGCCTATTGGCGCGGTGACGCCAACAACCCGATGCTGTCGCGCATCTACGGCACCGCGTGGCTGAACGACAAGGATCTCGCGTCCTACCTCACCATGCTGGAGGAGGCCGAGAAGCGCGACCATCGCCGGCTCGGCCGCGAGATGGATCTCTTCCACTTCCAGGAGGAGGGGCCGGGCGTCGTCTTCTGGCACGCCAAGGGCTGGTCGTTGTTCCAGAGCCTCACCGCCTACATGCGGCGGCGGCTCGACGAGGACTACCAGGAGGTCAACGCGCCGCAGATCCTCGACAAGAGCCTGTGGGAGACCTCGGGCCATTGGGGATGGTATCGCGAGAGCATGTTCCAGGTGCAGTCGGCCGGCGAGGAGGCCGACGACAAGCGCATCTTCGCGCTGAAGCCGATGAACTGCCCGGGGCACCTGCAGATCTTCAAGCACGGGCTGAAGTCCTACCGCGAGCTGCCGATGCGGCTCGCCGAATTCGGCATGGTCCATCGCTACGAGCCGTCCGGCGCCATGCACGGGCTGATGCGGG
This sequence comes from Prosthecomicrobium sp., assembly GCA_048497495.1. GTDB lineage: Bacteria > Pseudomonadota > Alphaproteobacteria > Rhizobiales > Ancalomicrobiaceae > JAFHCF01. The sequence goes on along the minus strand of JAFHCF010000276.1, from coordinate 10,697 downwards.
TGCGCGGCTTTACCCAGGACGACGCCCACATCTTCTGCACCGAGGCGCAGATGGCCGAGGAATGCATGAAGATCAACGATCTGATCCTCTCGGTCTATGCCGACTACGGCTTCGACGAGATCACCGTCAAGCTCTCGACCCGGCCGGACAAGCGCGTCGGTTCCGACGAGCTGTGGGATCACGCCGAGGACGTCATGACCCAGGTGCTCGCCGAGATCGCCGACCAGTCGGGCGGGCGGATCAAGACGGCGATCAACCCGGGCGAGGGCGCCTTCTACGGGCCGAAGTTCGAATACACCCTGCGTGACGCCATCGGCCGCGAATGGCAATGCGGCACCACCCAGGTCGACTTCAATCTGCCCGAGCGCTTCGGGGCGTTCTACGTCGACGCCGATGGATCGAAGAAGGCGCCGGTGATGATCCACCGCGCCATCTGCGGCTCGATGGAGCGCTTCCTCGGCATCCTGATCGAGAACTACGCCGGGCATTTCCCGTTGTGGCTGGCGCCGACGCAAGTGGTCGTGACCACCATCACCTCGGATGCCGACGACTACGCCGCCTCGGTGTGGAAGAAACTGCGCAAGGCCGGCTTCCGCGCCGAGGTCGACCTCCGCAACGAGAAGATCAACTACAAGGTCCGCGAGCACAGCCTCGCCAAGGTCCCGGTCATTCTGGTCTGCGGCAAGCGCGAGGCCGAGGAGGGCAGCGTCGCGGTGCGTCGCCTCGGGTCTCAGGCCAATACGGTGAAGCCGTTCGTGGAGGTGCTCGCCGAACTGACCGAAGAGGCGGTGCCGCCGGACGTCAAGCGCGACCGCGCCGAGGCGTGAAGCGGTGAAGCGCCGTAAGATGAACGAGAGGGCGGTCGAGAGGCCGCCCTTCTTCGTCGAGGCACCGACGAGAGGCGTGGGGCACGGTAGGGCGCGATCGGCGAAGCCGTATTGCGCCGTCGGAGCCCATGGCGGACTGCGTCGCCCTCGCCCTCGCGTGATCGGCGCTCGCGGCGGAATACGGCTTCGCCTATTCCTCCCTACGAGGCCACGACGCGGCTCGGAGGGCGCCGGCCGCCTGGCATCCCTCCCGCGCGCCGACGCCCGCTTGACCCCGCCGCCGATTCCGTGGCCCACTCGCGGCGTCGGTGCCCGCAAGGGCCCAACAGGGAATCCGGAAGGCCGATCGGCCCCGCCGGAGCTGCCCCCGCAACCGTGAGCGGCGAGGTCTCTTCCGAATGCCACTGGGGATCATTCCCCGGGAAGGCGGAAGCGGCCGACGACCCGTGAGCCGGGAGACCTGCCGACGCGGAATCCCATCGACCGGGCGGGGTGCACCGGGCGGATGATCGCGCCGGCATCCCGTCGTCCGCCGATCCGTCCGAGCCTCCCCGTCCACAGACGAGCGGAGGGCTCATGTCGAACGACAACATCATCGAATTCCCGACCGACCGGGCGCGCGGCGCCCCGCGCCACATCCATCGCCGCCGTCGCGGCGGCGTGCATCCGCCCGCCCGCGCGCCGGGGCCGACGCGCAACGCGGCGCTGCTCGCCGCCGTGCTGATGATGCTCGGGGCGACCGAGAATCGCGAGGAGATCCCCGGCCTCGCCGCCCGGTTCAATGCCGAGATCGACCCCGAGACGCTGCGCGAGGTGCTGGTGGAGGCCTCCGGCCGCATCGGCGACATGGTCTGCCTGTGCATCGAGGACCAGCCGGTGGGGCGGGGGTGAGGGGGGTGAGGGGGGGGGCGGGCCGTCGTTCCTCGGCGGCTCGGCCGGCGGAATACGCTTCGCTATTCCGCCCTACACTCCGGCCGATCACCGCCCGTCCCACACCGGATGCCGCTTCTCGATGAAGGCGGAGATGCCTTCCTCGGCGTCGCGGGCGAGCATGTTCTCGACCATCACCCGGGCGGTCAGCGCATAGGCCTCGTCGAGGCTCATCTCGGCCTGGGCGTAGAAGGCCGCCTTGCCGACCTTCAGGGTGTGCGACGACTTCGACGCGATGACGCGGGCCAGCGTCTCGGTCTCGGCGGCGAGGCGGTCGGCCGCCACCACCCGGTTGACCAGCCCCATGCGGGCGGCTTCCGTCGCGCTCACCGAGGCGCCGGTCAAGAGCATCTCCATGGCGTGCTTGCGGCCGACGTTCCTCGACAAGGCGACCATCGGGGTCGAGCAGAACAGGCCGATGTGGACGCCCGGCGTGGCGAAACAGGCGCCCTCGGCGGCGATCGCCAGATCGCAGGAGGCGACGAGTTGGCAGCCGGCGGCGGTGGCGACGCCGGAAACTTCCGCGATCACCGGCTTGGGGCACCGCACGATCGCCGTCATCAGCGCCGCGCAGGTGGTCATCGTCTCCTCGAAGAAGGTGCGGCCGCGATCGGGGTCGGCCCGCGCCGCCGTCAGTTCCTTGAGGTCGTGGCCGGCGCAGAAGGCCGGGCCTTCCGCCGCGATGATCACCACCCGCACCGCCGGGTCGGCGCCGGCGCGAGCAATGACGTCGGAAAGCGCCGTCATCATCCGCATCGACAGCGCGTTGCGGCGCTTGGCGTCGATCAGGGTGATGCGCAGGATCCCGTCGTCGACGACTAAGAGGCGGAGCGGGGCGGGGGCTTCAGTGAGCGGCGCGGTCATCGAAACGTTTCTCCCGGGGGGCCGGTGGCGCGGCGCGGTCGCCGGGTCCGTCCCGCATGACGGTGGTGGAGGCCCGCGCGAAAGCGGTTCCCACCCGTCGGTTACATGCTCTACTCTAAACCATGGACGCGGCCGGTCGAGGGCCGAATGGAGTGGCGGGCATGAGCGAGGCGACGGTGGCGGCGGCCAAGGGGCGGGGAGGCGGCGCGAAGGCGGTCGCGCCGCGGGCGGCGGCGATGACGGCCGAGGACCTCGCCGGGTTTCTGGCGCGCGAGTTCCCGCAACTGGCGGAGGAGATCGGCGGCTTGAGCGTGGTCGAGGCCTCGGGCGATCATGCCGTGCTGCGGCTCGCGGTCGGCGAGCGCCACTTGCGCCCGGGCGGCACGGTGTCGGGGCCGACGCAGTTCTTCCTGGCCGACGTCGGCGCCTTCGTCGCGGTGTTGGCGGCGATCGGGCCGGTGGCGCTGGCGGTGACCACCTCGGCCACCATCAACTTCCTGCAGAAGCCGGCGCGGAGCGACCTGATCGCCACGGCGCGCATCCTCAAACACGGCAAGCGGCTGGTGGTGGTCGACTGCACCATCCACTCCGAAGGGGTGGCGGGACCGGTCGCCCATGCGGTGTTGACCTATTCGATCCCGCAGAAACGGCCGGATTGATGTGGTATTCTGTTACCATTCACTACGTAACCAGATACCGCATTCTTCAAGTCTTTGATTTTACTGATTGAAGCGCCGTTTGTGGTGTTCGAACGGCGCTTGACAGGGTCTTTCGCCTCACGTATCACCACCCGCGAAGACGGCGGCCACAGGGCCGTCGTGTCGTTTCCTGTGTCGTTCGCCTCCAAGCGGCCGATGCAAGAGTGAAATCGACCGGCACGAGGACGAAGACATGAAGACTTATTCGGCCAAGCCGGCGGAGGTCGAAAAGAAGTGGGTGCTCATCGACGCGCAAGGGCTCGTCGTCGGCCGCCTCGCTTCGCTGATCGCCATGCGCCTGCGTGGCAAGCACCTGCCGACCTTCACGCCGCACGTCGATCTCGGTGACAACATCATCGTGATCAACGCCGACAAGGTGGTGTTCACCGGCAACAAGGTGGACGACAAGATCTATTATTGGCACACCGGCTATCCGGGTGGCATCAAGGAGCGCACCGCGCGCAAGATCATCGAGGGCCGCTTCCCCGAGCGCATCCTCGAGAAGGCGGTTCAGCGCATGCTGCCGCGTGGGCCGCTGGCGCGCCAGCAGCTCACCCACCTCAAGATCTATGCCGGCGCCTCCCATCCGCACGAGGCCCAGCAGCCGGTGACGCTCGACGTCGCGGCTCTCAACCGCAAGAACGCGAGGGTCTGAGCATGGCCGAAATTCAGTCCTTCGAAGAACTCGGCGCCGCCGTCGGTGCCACCAAGGGCGTCCAGCCGGAAGCCCCCGTGCACGTCCGCAAGGTCGACGCCCTGGGCCGCGCCTATGCCACCGGCAAGCGCAAGAACGCGGTCGCCCGCGTGTGGCTCCAGCGCGGCACCGGCAAGATCACCGTCGACGGCAAGGACTTCAGCACCTACTTCGCCCGTCCGGTGCTGCAGATGCTGATCCTCCAGCCGATCCTCGCCGCCGCCCGCGACGGCCAGTTCGACATCGTCGCCACCTGTGAGGGTGGTGGTCTGTCGGGTCAGGCCGGCGCGCTGCGCCACGGCATCTCCAAGGCGCTCACCTATTTCGAGCCGGAACTGCGTGGCGTCCTGAAGCCCTACGGCTTCCTCACCCGCGACAGCCGCGTCGTCGAGCGCAAGAAGTACGGCCGCCGCAAGGCCCGCCGCAGCTTCCAGTTCTCCAAGCGCTGATCGCGCGAAGGCAGAGCCGAATTACGAAAGGGCGGGCCGCGAGGTCCGCCCTTTTCGTTGTCGGAGGGATCGTCGCGGCGCGGAGCGCGGCTCAGCGGCACTTCACGAAATCGGCGAAGACCCAGCCGAGCGGATCGCCGAGGGTGCCGTTCATGTCCGAGTCGTGGATGAAGACCCAGGGCTTGCCGCGCGACGTCATCCGATCGGTGGCCCGCACCCAGGCGCCGTTGGCGATCTGACCGACGACGGCGCCGTTGGGCGTGTCGCGGACGTTGAGCAGGGTGCCGGTCGGGTCGGCGACGACGCAGACGCGGGCGGATTGCGCCGCCACCGGTGTGGCGAGGGCGGCCGCGAGCGGGCCGCCGATGGCGAGGATGGAGGCGAGAGCGAGGGCGAACGTCGGGATCTTCATCTCGATCTCCCAGGAACAGGCGGTCGGGGAGGGGAGCCGGGCCGGCTCGGGATCGACTGCGAGGTGGATGTTACGCCGGAGGCGAGGTGGGCGTCCAGGAGAGGTGAAGAGCGGTTGGTTCGGGGCGATCGGCGGGCTATCTTCTCGCCGGACCGCGAGAGCTCACGAACGGGAACCACGATGGCCCAAGGCACCGACGACCCCCTTCGCCCCCGTCCGACCGACAATGCGGTCTTCGGGCCGCTCTCGGGCGGCGCCGGCGAGCCGACCTATGGCGGGGCGCTGTCGTTCATGCGGCGGCGTTATTCGCGCGATCTCGCGGGCGTCGACGTCGCCATCCTCGGCGTGCCGTTCGATGCCTCGGTGTCCAATCGGCCCGGCTCGCGCTTCGGGCCGCAGGCGATCCGGCGGGCTTCCGCCATCCTCGACGGCGATCCGCAGTATCCCTTCCACATGGACCCGTTCGAGTACCTCAAGGTGGTCGATTGGGGCGACGTGTCGTGGGACTACGCGCGCCCCTGGGAGGCGCACGACTGTATCCATGCGCAGGCCTGCGACATTCTCGCCTCCGGCGCCAAGCTGTTCGCGCTCGGCGGCGATCATTCGGTGACCTTTCCGCTGCTCGAGGCCCATGCCGCGATCCACGGGCCGCTCGCCATCGTCCATTTCGACGCCCACCAGGACACCTGGGGCGAGGAGGGCGCGGCGGGGCCGGGCCATTGGACCGATCACGGCGCCTTCGTCCGGCGTGGGGTCGAGGCCGGCGTCATCGACCCGCACCGTTCGATCCAGATCGGCATCCGGACGCATGCGCCGCGCGACTGCGGGCTCGAGATCGTCTGGGGCTTCGAGCTCGAGATCGACGGCATCCGCAAGGTGATCGAGCGGATCTACGCGCGGGTGGGGGAGGCCAAGGCCTATCTCACCTTCGACATCGACTGCCTCGATCCGGCCTTCGCGCCGGGCACCGGCACGCCGGTCGCCGGCGGGTTGACCTCGCGCGAGGCGCTGGCGATCCTGCGCGACCTCGGCCGGCTCGACTTCGTCGGCGGCGACGTGGTCGAGGTGGCGCCGCCTTACGACCACGCCGACTTGACCGCGATCGCCGGCGCGGCGGTGGCGCAGACTTGGCTCGGGTTGCTCGCGGAGAAGCGACGACGCGGGTGAGGCCGCGCGCGGGGGTGGCGAAGGGTCTCACTCGATCGCGCCGCCGAAGCCCCCCTCTGTGTCCCTTCCACACGAGTAGACCTCTTGCGCAATTCGCAGGGATTTCTCGTCGACCTCGGTGCGCGATGGTTTCGAGGCCCCGCTCTGCGGGGCTCCTCACCATGAAGCGCTTGTTTTGCTTGCCCCAATCACAAACGCCTCATGGTGAGGTGCGAGCAATGCGAGCCTCGAACCATCGCGCACCGAGGATACCGAGAAGACTCTGTCGAATTGCGCGGACGCCCCCCACGGGGGAAGGCACCCCGTGGAGGCGACCGCCGCCCCGCGCCCCACGCTTCCGTCTTCCCCTCGTCGCCGAAATCCGTCATAGACCTCCCGAAATTCCTCGCGAAGGATCGAGACCATGTCCGCCGAGATCAATGTCGCCATCCTGGGTGCCTCCGGCTATACCGGCGCCGAGTTGCTGCGCTTCCTGCTCAATCACCGGCATGTGCGGATCGCGGCGCTGACCGCCGACCGCAAGGCCGGGTCGACGATCGCCGAGGCCTTTCCGCAGTTCTTCGGCGTCGACCTGCCGCGCCTGATCACCATCGCCGAGGTCGATTGGGCCGGCATCGATCTGGTGTTCTGCGCCCTGCCGCACGCCACCACGCAGGAGGTGCTGAAGACGGTGCCGGCGCGGATCAAGATCGTCGATCTCTCCGCCGATTTCCGCCTGTCGGATCCGGCCGCCTACGAATACTGGTACGGCCATCCCCATCAGGCGCTGGAACTGCAGGCCGAGGCGGTCTACGGCATCACCGAGTTCGCGCGGGACGCCGTCGCCAAGGCGCGGCTCGTCGCCAATCCGGGCTGCTACACGACGTGCTCGCAGTTGCCGGTGATCCCGCTGCTCGAGGCCGGCGCCATCGATCCGGACGAGATCGTCATCGACGCCAAGTCGGGGGTGACCGGGGCGGGGCGGTCGTTGAAGGAATCGAACCTCTTCACCGAAGTGTCGGAAGGCTTCCACGCCTATGGCGTCGGCCATCATCGCCACATGGCGGAGCTCGAGGAGGGCTTCTCCCGCGCCGCCGGCCGGCCGGTGGTCGCCTCCTTCACCCCGCATCTGGTGCCGATGAACCGGGGCATGCTGGCGACCTGCTACGTCAAGCTCACCGGCGACCACACGCCTCAGTCGATCTCCGAGATCCTGGCGACGCGCTTCGCCGGCGAGCCCTTCGTCCATGTGCTGCCCCTCGGCACGGTGCCGCAGACCCGCCACGTGCGCGGCTCCAACCGGGCCTACATCTCGGTGTTCGCCGATCGGCGGCCGGGTCGGGCGATCGTCATGTGCGTCATCGACAATCTGGTGAAGGGCGCCTCGGGGCAGGCGATCCAGAACATGAACGTGATGATGGGCTGGGACGAGACCCTCGGCCTCGAGGCGGTCGGCGTCTTCCCCTGATCGGGGCGACTTGTCGCGGCGGGCGGAGTGTGGCACCGAAGGTCGTTCGGTGCCCGCGCCCGCGGGAGAATCGGGAACGCGGTGGAAGTCCGCGACGTGCCCAACACCGTGAAGGGGGACTGGTTCGGCCGCGCCACGCGCGACGCCACGGGGCAACCCGGAAGGCGCCGAACCGGGACGATCCTCAGTCGGGAGACCGGCCGAACGACATGGGTTCCTCCGCGCGGACGGCGGCGGGACCGCGTCGCGCACGAGGGGAAACGTCGATGCCGCGCAACCCGACCCATGGGCGGGAGGAGGGGGCTCCGACCCCGTCGTCCACCGCCGATCTGCAATTCGTCGAAGTCGGGCCGTTCGGCGATGCCGACCGCGCCGCCGTCTACCGGGCGATCGAGACCCGGCGCGACGTCCGCGACCAGTTCCTGCCCGATCCCGTTCCGCCCGACGTGCTGCGGCGCCTGCTCGAGGCGGCGCACCGGGCGCCGTCGGTCGGCTTCATGCAACCGTGGAACTTCCTCCTGGTCCGCGATTTCGATCTGCGGGCGCGGGTCCATGGGGCGTTCCTCTCGGCCAACGCCGAAGCCGCCGGCCTCTTCGCCGACGAGGCGGGGGAACGCTATCGCGCCCTCAAGCTCGAGGGTCTGCGCGAGGCGCCGCTCCATCTGGTGGTCACCTGCGACCGCGACCGCTGCGGGCCGGTGGTGCTCGGGCGCACCCACGATCCGGCGATGGATCTCTATTCCTGCGTCTGCGCGGTGCAGAACCTGTGGCTCGCGGCGCGAGCCGAAGGCATCGGAGTCGGCTGGGTGTCGATCCTCGAGAAGGCCGAGCTGCGCGCCATCCTCGCCATTCCCGAGGCGATCGAGATCGTCGCCTACCTCTGCCTCGGCCGAGTGGAGAGGCTGCATTCCTCGCCCGAACTCGAACAACGTCGCTGGCGATCACGCCTCGCCCTCGACGATCTGATCTTCGAGGACGGTTGGGGGAGGCGAGGGGGGTAGGGCCGGGTCGCGAGCCGGCGCGCTCACGCCTTGACGCGGACGTAGGAGCCGGGGGCGTCCTCGATGGCTTTGAGCTTGCGGCCGCCGGGCTTGCGCGCCTTCACCGTCTCGGGCGCCAGCGAGGTCAGCCAGGCCTGCCAGTGCGGCCACCAGGTGCCGGGGGTCTCGGTCGCGCCGGCGATCCAGTCCTCGAGCTTTCCTTCCGGTCTGCCGCCCGTCCAGAACTGGTACTTGGGCTTGCCCGCCGGATTGACCACACCGGCGATGTGGCCGGACCCGGCGAGCACGTAGTGCACCTCGCCGCCGAAGTACTTGCAGCCTTCGAACACCGATTTCGCCGGGGCGATGTGGTCCTCGCGGGCGGCGAGATTGAAGATCGGGATCTTCACCTTGGAGAGATCGAGCTTCACCCCGCCCAGTTCCATGCGGCCCTGGGTGAGGTTGTTTTCGAGATAGCAATTGCGCAGATAATAGCTGTGATTGGCCGCCGGCATGCGGGTCGAGTCGGAGTTCCAATAGAGCAGATCGAAGGGGAAGGGCTCCTTGCCCTTCAGGTAGTTGTTGATGAAATAGGGCCAGATCAGGTCGTTCGAGCGCAGCATGTTGAAGGCGTTCGACATGGTGCGGCCCTCGAGGTAGCCCTTGGCGCGCATCCGCTCCTCGATCTGGGAGATCTGCTCCTCGTCGGCGAAGATCTTGAGATCGCCTGCATATTTGAAGTCGACCTGGGTAGTGAAGAAGGTCGCCGAGGCGATGCGGTCGTCACCGGTGGCGGCGCACCAGGCCAGCGTCACCGACAACAGCGTGCCGCCGACGCAGTAGCCGATGGTGTCGACCTGTCTCTCGCCGGTCGCCTTCTCGACCACGTCGAGGGCGGTGAGGATGCCCTCCTTCATGTAGTGCTCGAAGGACTTCTGCGCCTGTCGCTCGTCCGGGTTGACCCAGGAGACGACGAAGACGGTGTTGCCCTCGCCGACCGCCCAGCGGATGAAGCTCTTCTCCGGGTTGAGGTCGAGGATGTAGAACTTGTTGATCCACGGCGGCACGATCAGCAGCGGGCGCTTGCGCACTTCCTTCGTTGTCGGTTCGTATTGGATCACCTGACAGACGTCGTTCTGGAAGATCACTTTGCCGGGGGTGGTCGCCAGATTCCTGCCGACCTCGAAGCGGCTGTTGTCCGATTGGCGGATCTTGAGATCGCCGCCACCGGCGGCGATGTCCTCGGCGAGCATCTTGAGGCCGCGGGCGAGATTCTCGCCGTTGGAGGTCATGGTCTCGCGCAGCAGTTCGGGATTGGTGAGGAGGAAGTTCGACGGGGCGAGCGCCGCGGTGATCTGTTTGACGTAGAAGTCGGCCTTGGCCTTGGTGTGCTCGTCGAGCGCCCCGGTCTCCTCGACCAGATCCTCGGCCCAGCGTGAGGTGATCAGGTAGAACTGCTTGATGAAATCGAAGAAGGTATTGTCTTTCCACTCCGAATCCTGGAAACGCTTGTCGCGTGGATCGGGTTCGGCGACCGGCGCCACGGTCTCTCCGGCCATGCGCTTCATCGTCGCCGCCCACAGGTCGACCCAGCCGCCGACGAGGCGGTTCTGGGCGGCGATGGTGCGCTGGGGATCGGCCAGCCAATATTCGCCGACATGGGCGAGGGTCTTGGTGACGTTGGTCAGATCGGCGGTCATGTCGACGGGGGTCTCGCCGGTCTCACGCGGCTTGAGATAGGCGGCCGCCGCCTTGCCGGCCTGCTCGATCGCCTTGGCGAGGTTCTGCGCGAAGGCCTCCGGATCCTCGACCATGTAGCGCAGCAACGAGTTTCCGTCGGAATCGGCCATGAGTGTTTCTTTCCCTCGCCGGCATTCTCTCGATCCTCGCGGACATGGCTCCTGCCCCTCGTCGCCCGCCTCGAAAGGCGCGACACGAGGGTCCGGTGACAAACCACCGAGAACCGCTATCATCGCACATCTTCTTCAGAAGGAATGCTCGCAGGTCGTGGTGAAACGGGCAACGCAGATTAACGTAGAATATCGGATCCGCCCGGCAAGCCGCGCGTTCCCGGTCCTGCTCCTCCTCCTCGCCGTCTCCGGTTGCTCGAACAGCGACTACGGGGCGCAGACGACCGAGGCGCCGGCGCAGGGCGTGACGCGCGCCGATCTCGCGCCGTCGGTCGCCGCGCCGCTGGTCGTCGGCGGCGTGCCGATCATCGCCCCGGGG
>JAFHCF010000275.1:0-2686 GCA_048497495.1 Prosthecomicrobium sp. | reverse complement strand
GTTCAGACATGTTGTGCCTCGCCCAGATAGACTTCCCTGACGAGCGGATGGCTCGCCACGACGTGCGGCGTGTCCTCGAGCAGGATCGCGCCGGAGACCAGGACCGAGATCCGATCGGCGAAGCGGAAGACCAGATCCATGTCGTGTTCGATCAGGAGGATGGTCATCTCGTCGGGAAGCGCCGCCAGCGTCTCGAACAATTCGCGGCTCTCGCTGGTCGGCACCCCGGCGGCGGGCTCGTCGAGCAGCAGCACGCGCGGCCGCGCGGCGAGCGCCAGCGCGATCTCGATCAGCCGCTGCTTGCCGTAGGCGAGGTCGCGGGTGCGGCGATGGGCGACGTCGGCGAGGCGCAGGTCCTCGATCAACCGCGCCGCGCCGTCGAGCACTTCGCCCCGCGAGCCGACCGGTGACCAGAAGCGGCCGCCGACGCCCTTCTGCTCGCCGACCGCGAGAGCGACGCTCTCGAGCACCGTCAGATCGGCGAAGAGCCGGTTGATCTGGAAGGTGCGGGCGAGCCCACGCCGTACGCGGCGATGTTGGCCGAGGCCGGTCACGTCCTCGCCGTCGAGGAAGACCGAACCGGAGGTCGGCGTGAGAAATCCGGTGAGCAGATTGACCAGGGTTGTCTTGCCCGCGCCGTTCGGTCCGATCAACGCATGGCGCGCGCCCGGCGTCAGGGTGAGCGAGACGCCGTCGGTGGCGGTGAAGCCGCCGAAGGTCTTGACGAGATCGCGCGTCTCGAGCGCCGGCGTGATCATGGCTTGGCCTCCTTGCGCGCCCGCAGGCGTTCGAACGGATCGACCACGCCCATGATGCCGTTGCGGGCGAAGAGGACGATGCCGATCAGCACCAACCCGATCCACAGCTGCCAATATTCCGGGTCGATCCCGGCGAGCAGATGATGCAGCCCGACGAAGACCACCGTCCCGATCAGCGCGCCATAGAGACGCCCCGCCCCGCCGACGATGAGGATCAACAGGATCTCCGCCGAGCGGCCGAAGCCGAGCACGTCGATCGAGACGAACTGGGTCGTCTGGGTCAGCAGCGCCCCGGCGGCGCCGGCGAAGGCGGCGGCGACGATCCACGCCGCCGTGAGGCGGGCGTCGACCGAGACCCCGAGCGCCGGCATACGTCCGGCATTCATGTGGGTCGCCCTGAGCGACAGGCCGAACGGGCTGTGGACGAGGCGGCGGGCGACCAGGAAGAGGACGAAGAGCACGCCGACCGAATAGACATAGGCCGTCTTGCCCCACAGATCGAAGCTCCACAGGCCGAAGATCGGCGCCATCTCGATGCCCTGGAGGCCGTCGACGCCGCCGGTGAGATCGGAGGCCTTGTTGGCCGCCTCGAACAGCATCATGCCGATGCCGATCGTCACCATCAGCCGGGTGAGCCCGGTGCCGCGCAAGACCAGGGGAGCGGTGATCGCCCCGGCGAGGGCGGTGACCGCGCCCGCGAAGAGAAGGCCGAGCAACGGATCGCGGATGCCGAAATAGACCGAGACCATGCCGGCGGCATAGGCGCCGATGCCGAAGAAGGCGGCGTGGCCGAGCGTGACGATGCCGGCATAGCCCAGCACCAGATCGAGCGACAGCGCGAAGATCGCGGTGATCGCCATCTGGGTGAGCAGCGCCAGATTTTCCGGAAAGAGGAACCATGCGGCGATCGGCGTGAGCCAGAACGCCGCCTCGATCGGTCGTGGCCGCGAGGCCCGGCGCAAGGGCGCGAGGTCGATCTCGAGGGTGGAAGGGGTCATGGCGCGGCCCTCACTTCTTGCCGAAGAGACCGTGAGGTCGAACGATCAACATCACCACCATGACGGTGTAGATGATGAAGGCGCCGATCTGCGGAACCCAATATTTGCCGGCGACGTCGCAGATCCCGATCAGCACGGCCGCGACCAGCGAACCGGGGATCGAGCCGCTGCCGCCGACCGCGACGACGATCAGGAAGTAGACCAGGTAGCGCAGCGGAAAGCTCGGATCGAGCCCGAGCAGTTCCACGCCGACCGCGCCGCCGAGACCGGCGAGCCCGGAGCCGATCGCGAAGGTGATCACGAAGACCCGATCGACATCGATGCCCATGCCGCGCGCGATGTCCGGCTTGTCGACCGCCGCGCGCAGCCGCGCGCCGAAGCGGGTGACGCCGATGGTGCGATGCAGCGCGACCGCGACGACGAGCCCGAGCGTCACCAGGAAGGCGCGATAGATGCCGATGTCGAGGCCGCCGACATGGATCTGGCCCTGCAGCCAGGACGGCAGGCGGATCGGCTGTTGCGCCGGGCCGAAGCCCCAACGCGCCACCGCCATCGCCACGAAGACGAGACCGATCGAGAACAGTACCTGGTCGAGCTGGCTCGCCCCGTAGAGACGGCGAAACAGCGTGCGCTCGAGACCCGCGCCGAGGGCGGCGGTGGCGAGCGCCGCGAGCGGCACCGCCACGAGGAAGGGAACCCCCCATCGCCCCGTCGCCACGACGCAGACGTAGCCGCCGAACATCGCGAAGGCCCCATGGGCGAGATTGACGAAATTCATCAGACCGAGCGTGACCGACAGGCCGACGGCGATCAGGAACAACAACATGCCCGAGGCGATTCCGTCGAAGACGACGGTCATGGTGGTCCTCCTGCGATGACGTCGTCGGGACGATGTGCCTCCCGCGCCCGGCGCGGCCGCTCCCTAAGGAG
>JAFHCF010000274.1:0-23555 GCA_048497495.1 Prosthecomicrobium sp. | reverse complement strand
GGCGACAGCCGGCAAGAGGGGCGGCGGCGACCCGGTGACCGCACCGAACGCAAAGACCCCGCGCCGAGCGATCGACGTGGGGTCTTTGCGTTCGATGAGGAGGGTCACGCTCGCGCGCGGCGGCCGCCGTGGGTGGTGATGGTGGCCTTGGCCTCCACCGGGTCCACCCGGCCGTAGTGCTCGCATTCGAAACGCGCCTGACCGCCGGAGAACTTGAGGCGACGCTGGCGCAGGTCGACGATCTTGGCGTAGGTCGCCTCGTCGACGTCGAGGCCACGGGCGACGGTGGCGATGCCGACACTGTCGGCGCGCACCAGGACGCGCATGATCTGGCTCTCGTCGATGCCGGCGATCTCGCCGAAGAGACAGGCGAGATCGGCGTGATGATCCGCCTCGGCGAGTTCGCCGACCGCGGCGCTCAGGGACATGTCGCCCTTGCGGATGCGCGCGACGAGGCGGGCGACATCCGGCCGATCGGCGAGCGGCGACTTGCGCTCGGGTGGCGGCGCGACGGCTTCGTCCTGCTTGGCGGCTTTGGCGAAGGAGGTCTCGTGGTTGGCGCGCGTCTTCTCGACAATGCGGCGCAGCGTGTCGCGCATGCAGCGAGCCAGGACGTCGGCGAGATCGGGGCGCTCGACCAGGATGCGGAAGAGCTCCTCGTCACCCTCGGCGCGCTGTTGGAGTTCCGCCACCGTCTTCTCGTTGAACACGGCGCCGGGGTTGGCACCGAGGCGGTGGAGGACGGCCTGCGAACCGTTGCGCACCAGGACCTCGGTGATCGTGCCGGAGAGGCTGACGCGCGCGGCGATGGCGAGGCGGTGATCGTCGCCCTTGGTCTCGGCCAGGGCGACGAGATCGAGGTCGGTGAGGTCGACACAGCGCTTCAACACCGGTTCGGCGACGCGAATCTCGTCTTCGGCGAGGACGAGGATGATGTCGTGCGGCACCTTCTCGCGATCCGCCGCGACTTCGGCGAACTCGCGACGGTCGCTGGCGGCAGCGGTGGAGAGAATGGCGCGGACGATGTCGAAGAAGATTTCGAGTTCGGTCTCGTCCGGATCACGCTCCACAAGGATCAGTTGTGTCAGATCACAGAGCAATCGACCGCGTCCGGCGGAACTGACGTCCCGCGCAAGCAGATCGAGATGAGCCGAATCGAGAGCCATCGATGTTCCTCGGCGCCGAACCAGGCCGGCCGTGGATTGTTGCTGATCATTCGATCTTGGTCGATCTTCATTAGGTTTTGCTTAATGGGGCGGGCGTCGATCACGAGGATCGACGTCGATGGGAAATGCGGCGTTGCAAGAGGAACACAGGGTCCGCGAAATCACGCAGGTTTGCTCGATCCGCGCCGTCGAACGCGGGCGCGAGGCTTGTGAGCGAGGCGCCGGACGACCATTATGGCGCCGGGTTTCGGTGGGGCAGCCTCACCAGAACGACGGATGAATTTCTATTTCTGAGATCGACGAGGACTCGGCATGAGCAGGACGATGCTTATGGCGGCGGTCGTGGCAGGCGGGATGGTTGCGCTCCCGATGCAGGCCGACGCCGAATACAATCCCGGTGTACAGGTGCGCTACGACGCGCTCGGCAATCTGGTGGAAGGACCGGGCGTCAACAACTATTCGTCCAGCGGCCCGTCCTATACGCCGATCCCGCGCGAAGTGGTGAGCTTCGACGCTCATTATGGCAAGGGCACGATCGTGGTGAAGACGGCCGAGCGCCGCCTCTATCTGGTGCTCGGCGACGGCAAGGCGCTGAAGTACGGTATCGGCGTCGGCCGTCCGGGCTTCGCCTGGGGCGGCGCCCATTCGGTGACCCGCAAGGCCGAGTGGCCGGGCTGGACCCCGCCGCCGCAGATGCGCCGCCGCCAGCCGCACCTGCCGGCCCACATGGCCGGTGGTCCGGAGAACCCGCTCGGCGCCCGCGCCATGTACATCGGCTCGACCTTCTATCGCATCCACGGCTCCAACGAGCCCTGGACGATCGGTCAGGCGGTGTCCTCCGGCTGCTTCCGCATGACCAACGACGACGTCACCGATCTCTACGAGCGCGTCCGCGTCGGCGCCCGCGTCGTCGTGATCAACTGATCGATCGACGATCGCGACTTTCGAGAAGGCCGGGGGGCGACCTCCGGCCTTCTTTCGTTCGGGGACCTCGCTCGGTTGCGAGGCTCACTTCTCCCGCTTCAGGCCCTTGGCCGCCAGTTCGTTGAGATAACCCGCCCAACGGACGTCGTGTTCGCGCCCGAGTTCGGCGAGGTGGGGCCAGGTGTAGATGCCGGTCGAGTGGAGATCGTCGAAGTTCAGGCGGACGGCGTAGTTGCCGACCTGCTCGACGCCGAGGATCTCGACGTCGATCTTGCCGCCGACGGTCTTGCGTTGCTCGGGCGAATGGCCCTGGACCTCGGCCGAGGGGCTCATCACCCGCAGATATTCGGCGGGGAGTTGGTGGCGTTCACCACTCTCGAAGGAGACGACCAGGGTCCGACGGTCCTTGGTCAGGCGAATTTCGGTCGGACGGATTGTCTCGGCGGTCATCGGGCGGTCTCCTCGTCCCTCGGGGACATTCGCAAATCGGACGCGAGGCGACCGCGTGCCACGCGAGCAGGTCGCGAGGCGGCGCGGCGGCGCGCGGGCAGGTCGCGTGGCGACCGGCGAAGTTTTGCACATAGGTCGCGATATGACGTCGTGCAAGCGCCGACCGGTTGACGAAGCCGTGGTGCGACATATGGTTCTCACCGAAGGACCGCGACCAACGCGGCGAGGAGAACGACATGACCTTCGTGGTGGCAGAGGACGGACGGTCGCGATTGGTCGACCCGTTCGGGCGAGCGATCAGCTATCTGCGTGTCTCGGTCACCGACCGTTGCGACTTCCGCTGCCACTATTGCATGTCCGAGGACATGACCTTCCTGCCCAAGAAGGACGTGCTCAGTCTCGAGGAACTCGATCGGCTGTGCTCGACCTTCGTGCGGCTCGGCACCCGCAAGATCCGGCTGACCGGCGGCGAACCCCTGGTGCGCAAGGGGGTGATGACGCTGATCGGCTCGCTCGCCCGCCATCTCGCCGACGGCGGTCTCGACGAATTGACGCTGACCACCAACGGATCGCAGCTCGCCAAGCACGCCCGCGACCTCGCCTCGGTCGGCATCCGCCGCATCAACGTCTCGCTCGACACGCTCGATGCCGAGAAGTTCCGCCGCATCACCCGCTGGGGCGAGATCGCGCCGGTGCTCGCCGGTCTCGACGCGGCGCTCGAGGCCGGTCTCTCGGTCAAGCTCAACACCGTGGCGGTCAAGGGCTTCAACGATGACGAATACGACGATCTCCTGCGCTTCGCCCACGGGCGGGGCATGGAGATGACGCTGATCGAGACCATGCCGCTCGGCGAGATCGGCGGCGAACGGGTCGACCAATATCTGCCGCTGTCGCAGATCCGCGCCGATCTCGAGACGCGCTTCACCCTCACCGACGTCGACCATCGCTCGGGCGGGCCGGCGCGCTACGTCCGCATCGGCGAGACCGGCGGGCGGCTCGGCTTCATCACGCCGATGACCCACAACTTCTGCGAAAGCTGCAATCGCGTCCGCCTGACCTGCACCGGCATGCTCTACATGTGCCTCGGCCAGAACGACTCGGCCGATCTGCGCCGGGTGCTCAGGGAGAGCGACGGCGACGAGGCGCTGGTCGCGGCGATCGAGGCGGCGGTCGATCGCAAACCCAAGGGCCACGACTTCGTCATCGATCGGTCGGGCACCGCGCCCTCGATCCTTCGCCACATGAGCATGACCGGCGGCTGAGGGGCGAGCCCGGCGCACGGCGCGCAGCCGCGTCCCGTCGGCGGACATGGCGGGCGGACCGAGTTTCTCCTATAGAGGTCTAATCGTTTCGCCTCCTCCCCGCTTCGGATTCTCCATGCGTTCGGCTTCGGACACCTCGCGCGGCCTCGTCGCGATGAACTTCGCGATGTTCTGCTTCATCGCGAGCGACGCTATGGTGAAGTACATCACCTTCACCCTGCCGCTCGGCGAGGCGATCTTCCTGCGCAGCGGCATCGCGACGATCCTGGTCGCCGTCGTGGTGGCCTGGACCGGGACCTGGCGGGCCTGGCGGTCGATGTTCGACCCGCGCATCGCCCTCCGGCTGATCGGCGAAGCCGGCGCCACGGGGTTCTATCTGGTCGCGCTCGTCCACATGCCGATCGCCAACGTCACCGCCGTGTTCCAGATCACCCCGCTCGCCATGACGGCGGGGGCGGCGCTGTTTCTCGGCGAGAAGGTAGGGCCGCGGCGATGGACGGCGATCGCGGTCGGGTTCGTCGGCGTCATGGTGATCGTGCGGCCGGGGCTCGCCGGGTTCGACGCCTGGTCGATCGCGGTGCTGATCGCGGTCGGGTTCGTCGTCGTGAGAGACATTTCCACCGCCCGGCTGTCGTCGGCGGCGCCGTCGTCGCTCGTCACGCTGGCCACCGCGTTGACGGTGACCGGGCTCGGGCTGGCGATGTGGCCCTTCGAGCATCTGATGAGCGACAACGTCGAATGGGTCGTCCCCTCGCCGGCCCTCGCCGGTCTGCTGTCGATCAACGCGATCACACTGCTCGGCGGCTACGTCGGCCTGCTGATGGCGACGCGGCTGGCCGAAACCTCGGTGATCGCGCCGTTCCGCTACACCTTGTTGGTCTGGTCGTTTCTGTTCGGCGTCGTCGTCTTCGGTCAATATCCCGACATGGCGACGGTGATCGGTGGGGCGATCGTGGTGGCGACCGGCCTCTACACCTTCCATCGCGAAAGATCGCTGCGGCTGCGGGCGAACCTAGAGCCGCGAGCGACCGTCGACGGCGCGGCACCCCCTTGACGGGGACGCGGTTTCGTCCGACCTCTTGGGCCGCATCCGCGGCGGGGACGTCGCGGGGGAACTCGGTACCGGGCCCCTCTGGCGAGAGACGACGGCTCTCTCGTGATGTCGGTACTGCCGCAAACGCGCCGACCCTCTCCACGAGACGATGATGAACACCATTTCCCGCCGCCGCGCCCGCCCCGGTTCGCGCGCGCCGAGCCGCATGAGCCAGCGCGTCTTCCGCGAGGGGGGCGCGCGATGAGCGACCGCGAGACCTCCGCCGGCTTCTTCGGCTATTTCAAATGGGCTTTCGTCGTCACCGTCCTCGGGCTGGCGCTCGGCGCGGCGCTCGGCTGGCAGGCGACCGGCACGATGTCGGGCATGGCGACGTTCTTCCTGATCTGCGCCGTTCTGGCGGTGCTGGAGATCTCGCTCTCCTTCGACAACGCCATCGTCAACGCCAACAAGCTGAAGGAAATGACGCCGCTGTGGCAGCATCGATTCCTCACCTGGGGCATCGTCGTGGCGGTGTTCGGCATGCGGGTGGTGTTTCCGCTGGCGATCGTCGCGGTGGCGGCGCGGATCGGGCCGCTCGAGGCGCTCGAACTGGCGGCGACCGAACCGCAGGAATACGCCCGGATCATGCTCGGGGCGCATCTGCCGATCGCCGCCTTCGGCGGAACCTTCCTGTTGATGGTCGGGCTCTCCTATTTCTTCGACCACGACAAGGAAGTGCATTGGATCGCCCTGCCGGAGCGGCTGATGGCGCGGTCGGCGACGATCAAGGGGATCGAGATCGCCGTGGTGCTGGTGCTGATGCTGGGCTTCTCGAGCCTGCTCGAGGAGACCCAGGCCGTCGCCTTCGTCTATGCCGCGATCTACGGCCTCGTGACCTTCCTCGCGGTGGAGGTGCTCGGCGCCATGCTCGACGCCTCGCAGGAGACGCTGGCGCAGGCGGCCAGGGGCGGCGTCGGCGCCTTCCTCTATCTCGAGGTGCTCGACGCCAGTTTCTCGTTCGACGGCGTGATCGGCGCCTTCGCGTTGACCCAGAACCTCTTCGTCATCGCCATCGGCCTCGGCATCGGCGCCATGTACGTGCGGTCGATGACCATCATGTTGGTGGAGAAGGGGACGCTCACCGAATACCGCTATCTCGAGCACGGCGCCTTCTACGCCATCATCATCCTGTCGGTGATCATGTACGCCCAGACGCTGATTCACATCCCCGAGGTGCTCACCGGGCTCGGCGGCGCCACCCTGATCGGCATCTCGCTGTGGTCGTCGATCCGCCACAACCGGCGCGAGGCCGGCTGAGCCGCGCTCGATCGGGCGGGCGTCCTCCGTCCCGAGCCTTCCGTCGGCCATCGCGCGCGTTCGCGACATCGGTTCGCGCCCGATCGCGGCGGGCGGCGAGATTCGTTCGCCGGTTCAAAGATTTGCCCGAGCGGATGCGACCTTCGCTCGGTTGCGTCCGGGCGTGTCGGCGCACTAGGACTTTGGTTCCGCGCTTGCTATAGGTGGCACTACGAAGAGCCGGCGCTCCTCCTCGAAACCAACCCGGATATTCGAGACGGGGTCCGCGATCGATCCACCGAGGATGTCGGGAGAACGTCCTCTGGATAATTTTTCAGACCACTCTATAAGACTGGTCTGAACCAAGAAGCTCGTGTTTGGGAGGATGCAAGCTTGAACGCCCTCATCGCTTTTTCGCGATCCGTGGACGCGGTCACCGTGCGGATGGGACGCATCGTCGCCTGGCTGCTCGTCGTCGCGATCGTGATCTCGACCGTCAATGCCATCATTCGCAAGGTCTTCGACATGTCGTCGAACGCCTGGCTCGAAGCGCAATGGATGCTCTTCGGCGCGGTGTTCCTGCTGTGCGCCTCGTGGACGCTGCAGGCGAACGAACACATCCGAATCGACATCGTCAATTCGTCCCTGTCGAAGAAGGCCCGCAACATCATCGAGCTGGCGGGCCACGTGCTCTTCCTGTTGCCGATGACGCTGGTCATGATCTGGACCGCCCTGCCCTTCTTCCTGAGCTCCTACGCCAACAACGAACAGTCCTTCTCGGCCGGCGGTCTGCCGCAATGGCCGGCGAAGTTCCTGGTGCTGGCGGGGTTCGTCGTTCTCTTCGTCCAGGCGCTGTCCGAACTGATCAAGCGCATCGCGGTGATGCGCGGCCTGATCGAGGACGCCCATGCCGCCGGCGGCCATCACGCGGCGGCCGAAGCGGAAGCCGAACGCCTGTTGGCATTGGCGGAAACCGAGCGCCTCGCCGAGGAAAAGGCGCGGAACGCCCACTGACGACCCCGCCCCGCCGATCCCCCTCGCCCGAGGGCGCGGGTCGGCATCGCCCACTCCTTCGTTCGGACGGACCTCATGGCTGCGTTCATCGCCCACAACATCGCCCCGATCATGTTCGCGTCGCTGGTGGTGTTCCTGCTGCTCGGCTACCCGGTGGCCTTCTCGCTCGCCGGCTGCGGCTTCTTCTTCTTCGTCATCGGCGTCGAACTGGCGCCGTTCAGTAGCGGAAACATCCATCTCGACTGGGTGCTGCTGCAGACGCTGCCGGAGCGCATCTACGGCATCATGAACAACGACGTTCTGCTGGCGATTCCATTCTTCACGTTCATGGGATTGGTCTTGGAACGTTCGGGCATGGCGGAAGACCTGCTCGACACCATCGGGCAGTTGTTCGGCACCATCCGCGGCGGCCTCGCCTACGCGGTGATCTTCGTCGGCGCGCTGCTCGCCGCCACCACCGGCGTGGTCGCGGCCTCGGTCATCTCGATGGGTCTGATCTCACTGCCGATCATGCTGCGCTACGGCTACGACAGGCGGCTCGCCACCGGCGTCATCGCCGCCTCGGGCACGCTCGCCCAGATCATCCCGCCGTCGCTGGTGCTGATCGTCATGGCCGACCAGCTCGGCGCCGACGTCGGCGCCATGTACGAGGGCGCCTTCGTCCCCGGTATCGTGTTGGCCGGCCTCTACGCGGGTTACGTCTTCCTGGTCACCGTGATCTTCCCGAAAGCCGGCCCCGGCCTGCCGCCGGACGCCATCGGCTTCAAGGAACCCGACCCGAAGGTGGCGGCGCGGCTCGCCCGCACCAACGCCGGTCTGCTGATCGCCGGCCTCGCGACCGCCGCGGTCGGCTTCATCCCCGGGCTCCAGCATTCCGTCTCGGCGGTGGTCGCGGGCGGATCGATCTCGGATATCTTCTTTGCCGTCTTCATGATCCTGGTGACACTGCTGGCGCTGGCCTTCCTGCTCAAGCTGGTCCGCGTGTTGCTCAGCGGCGACGAGAGTCGCGGCATCCTGTCGCTCGCCTTCCTGGTGGCGGTGTCGGGAGTGTTCGGCTGGTGGGTGATCAGCCGGACCGAGACCAAGGGCGGCGCCGACTTCGTCATCCTGACGATGTCGGTGGCGGTCGCCTTCTCCTTCGTCGTCGCCTGCCTCAACTGGTTGGCCGACCGCTTCCTCGGCATCCGCTTCCTGTCGAAGATCGCCCAGCAGGTGACCTTCGTCATGGTGCCACCGCTGGCGCTGATCTTCCTGGTGCTCGGCACCATCTTCATCGGCGTCGCGACGCCGACGGAAGGCGGCGCCATGGGCGCGTCCGGCGCCTTACTTCTCGCCTTCCTGAAGCGGACGATCGACAAGGATCCCAGCCGCTTCAACTTCACCATCGTCCGCCAGGCGACCGAAGCGACCGCCAAGCTGTCGGCCTTCGTGCTGTTCATCCTGGTCGGTGCCCGCGTCTTCTCCCTGACCTTCTACGGTGTCAACGGCCACGTCTGGGTCGAGGAGATGCTGTCTTCGCTGCCCGGTGGCCTCTACGGCTTCCTGATCATCGTCAACATCGCGGTGTTCCTGCTCGCCTTCTTCCTCGATTTCTTCGAGTTGGCGTTCATCATCATTCCGCTGCTCAAGCCGGCGGCGGAGAAGGTCTTCCTCTCCGACCCGACGGCGCTCGCCATCGCCCATTCCTTCAACCTGCAGACGCCGGAGGACATCGCCAAGACGATGATCATCTGGTTCGGCATCATGCTCGGCGTCAACATGCAGACGTCGTTCATGCATCCGCCCTTCGGCTTCGCCCTGTTCTTCCTGCGGTCGGTCGCGCCGCGGCTGCCCTACAAGGACAAGGTCACCGGGCTCACCATGGCGCCGGTGAAGACCAGCGAGATCTATTGGGGCGCGGTGCCCTTCGTGGTGATCCAGATGATCATGGTGACGCTGGTGATGACCACGCCGGGTCTGGTCATCAGCGCTCACGAGAAGGTCGATGCGGCCCAGCAGAAGAAGGCGTTGGAGCAACTCGACAACATCCCGCAGATCGAGATCCCCGGCATCGACCTCGGCGCCCCGCCGAAGTTCTGATCCGCCGGATCGAGAAACGACGTCGAAGGGGAGCCTCGTGGCTCCCCTTTTCCGTATCCCGACGCCCCCCCGAGGTCTCTCGCCGCGCGTCTCCGGCGAACGTGAAGAGGCCCGGGGATCGCTCCCCGGGCCTCTTCACATCATTGCCGAACGCGATCGATCAGCCGCGCGAACGGGCTCGGATCATGAAGGCGTCGTAGCCGAACTCGGCGATCTGCCACCACAGATACTGATCGTTGCGGAAGGCGATCATGTGATCGTGGATCTTCTTGAAGTCGGCGTTTTCCTTGGAGATCTCGGCGTAGAGCTCGTTCGAGGCCTTGTAGGCGGCTTCCATCACTTCCGCCGGGAAGGGATGGAGCTGGGCGCCGGCCTGGACCAGACGCTTGAGGGCGGCCGGGTTGCGGGCGTCGTACTTGGCCTGCATGTCGCCGTTGGCCATGGCCGCGGCGGTGGTCAGGATCGCCTGATAGTTCTTCGGCAACTCGGCCCACTTGGCCTTGTTGATGAAGAAGTGCAGCGCCGCGCCACCTTCCCACCAGCCCGGATAATAATAGTGCGGGGCGACCTTGTAGAAGCCGAGCTTCTCGTCGTCATAGGGGCCGACCCACTCCGCCGCGTCGATGGTGCCCTTTTCCAGCGACGGATAGATGTCGCCGCCGGCGACCTGCTGCGGCACCGCGCCGAGCTTGGTCAGGACGCGGCCGGCGAGACCGCCGATGCGCATCTTGAGGCCGGCCATGTCGGCGACCGTCTTGATCTCCTTGCGGTACCAGCCGCCCATCTGGGTGCGGTGTTGCCGCCCGGAAGCGAATAGATGTTGTGCTTGGCGAAGAACGCGTTGAGGAGGTCGAGGCCACCACCATGGTAGAACCAGGCGTTCTCCTGGCGCGAGTTCAGGCCGAAGGGCACCGCCGTGCCGAAGGCGAAGGTCGGATCCTTGCCGACGTAGTAGTAGGGCGCGGTGTGGCACATTTCGAGAGTGCCGTTGGTGACCGCGTCGGCGGCCTGCAGGCCCGGAACCAGCTCGCCGGCGGCGAAGACCTGGATCTGGAAGTTGCCGTCGGTCGCTTCGGACACGGCCTTGGCCATGACTTCGGAGGCGCCGTAGATGGTGTCGAGCGACTTGGGGAAGCTCGAGGTCAGACGCCAGCTGACCTTCGGGGCGGTCTGCGCGATCGCCGGAGCGGCGAGAGCGGTGGTCGCGGCGGCGGCGACGGTGCCGACCGAGGCGTTCTTCAG
The DNA here is from genome assembly GCA_048497495.1 of Prosthecomicrobium sp. Classification (GTDB taxonomy): domain Bacteria; phylum Pseudomonadota; class Alphaproteobacteria; order Rhizobiales; family Ancalomicrobiaceae; genus JAFHCF01. The sequence continues at coordinate 13,089 of JAFHCF010000274.1, read as the reverse complement.
AAATTTGCGACGTTCCATTCGATTGATCTCCTCCCAGAGATGCCAGGCGCGGCGCGAGCCGCACATCATTCGCATCCGGGGCGCTTCTCCCGAGCACACCCAGTCCGAATTGTCCCCGAGCCTCGGAACCTGAGTAACCGTCCCGTGGCCGAAGGATCCCGCATCTAAACCGAAATAATCGAGATTTGCCAGCGCCTCGACGACGAAAAGCCGTTCTTGCACAAGGATCTCATACTCGCTGAGAGGTTGCGGCGGGGCCGGACCGGTCCCGCCGCGCGTCATCCATGAGGACCCTGTCAACCACGCGAACGGGCGCGGATCATGAAGGCGTCGTAGCCGAACTCGGCGATCTGCCACCACAGATATTCGTCGTTGCGGAAGGCAACGACCGAATCGTGGATCTTCTTGAAGGCGGCGTTGTCCTTGGAGATCTCGGCGTAGAGTTCGTTCGACGCCTTGTAGGCCGCGTCCATGACATCGGCCGGGAAGGGATGGAGCTGGGCGCCGGCCTGGACGAGCCGCTTCACCGCCGCCGGGTTCTTGGCGTCGTACTTGGCCTGCATGTCGCCATTGGCCATCGCCGCCGCCGTGGTCAGGATCGACTGATAGCTCTTCGGCAGTTCGGCCCACTTGGCCTTGTTGATGAAGAAGTGCAGCGCCGCGCCGCCTTCCCACCAACCAGGATAGTAGTAGTGCGGGGCGACCTTGTAGAAGCCGAGCTTCTCGTCGTCATAGGGGCCGACCCACTCCGCCGCGTCGATGGTGCCCTTCTCCAGCGACGGATAGATGTCGCCGCCGGCGACCACCTGCGGAACCACGCCGAGCTTGGCCATCACGCGACCGGCGAGGCCGGCGATGCGCATCTTGAGGCCGGTGAGATCGGCGACGGACTTGATCTCCTTGCGGAACCAACCGCCCATCTGCGTGCCGGTGTTGCCGCCGGGCAGACCGATGAAGTTATACTTGTCGTAGAATTCGTTGAGCAACTCGTTGCCGCCGCCGTGGTAGAACCACGCGTTGAGCTGACGGGAGTTGAGACCGAACGGCGCGGCTGTGCCCCAGGCGAAGGTCGGATCCTTGCCGACGTAATAGTAGGAACAGGTATGGCACATCTCGAGGGTGCCGTTGCTGACCGCGTCGGCGGCCTGCAGGCCCGGAACCAGTTCGCCGGCGGCGAAGGCCTGGATCTGGAAGTTGCCGTCGGTCGCTTCCGACACGGCCTTGGTGAGCGCTTCGGCACCGCCGTAGATGGTGTCGAGCGACTTGGGGAAGCTCGACGTCAGGCGCCAGTTGACCTTCGGCGCGGCCTGGGCGATCGCCGGAGCGGCGAGCGCGGTGGTCGCGGCGGCGGCGACGGTGCCGATCGAGGCGTTCTTCAGAAATTTACGACGTTCCATATCCGGCATCTCCTCCCAGAGAGCTTGCGAATGAACCTATTCTCGCGGCCGACCGATCTCGAGATCGTGACGGTGAAAACGAGAAGAAGCGACGTGGCGCCACTCGCATGGCACCGATCGATCCGGGCTTGTCGGACCTGGTTCGAGCGTGGTTGCATCGTATCCGAAACTACCACCGCGTCGTCAGACCCGATCCGGTTTCCGGCCGCTGCGACCGATGAGGAACCGAAAAGCGAGCGGCTCACGCGACGATCCGGGGAGCAGCCCTTGCGGCCACGGATCAGTGACCAGACGACGGAGTCGGTCTGAATTTCGAACCGATACCGAGGGTTGGTTAGACAATATATCCGGGCGACGGGCAAGTGGACGGGCACCCCGGATCCCGCCACCTCGGCGATGATCCGCCTTCGCCTTCGGCGGGGGAACGGCGGCGCGTCGTCGCACCCCTGGCGCCGTCGAACACCGTCCTCAGCGCTCGAGCCGGGCGATCAGGCTCGAGGTGTCCCAGCGAGCACCGCCCATCTTCTGGACCTCCGAATAGAACTGATCGACCAGCGCGGTGACCGGCAGGACGGCGCCGTTGCGGCGGGATTCGCCGAGCACGATGCCGAGGTCCTTGCGCATCCAGTCGACGGCGAAGCCGAAGTCGAACTTGCCCTGGTCCATGGTCTTCCAGCGGTTCTCCATCTGCCAGGACTGGGCGGCGCCCTTGGAGATGGTGGCGATCAGTTTCTCGACGTCGAGGCCGGCCATGTGGGCGAAGTGGATCCCTTCGGCGAGGCCCTGGACGAGGCCGGCGATGCAGATCTGATTGACCATCTTGGCGAGTTGGCCGGAACCGGCCGGGCCCATCAGGTTGCAGGCGCGGGCGAAGGCGGCGATCACCGGCTCGGCGCGGGCGAAGACCGCCTCGTCGCCGCCGACCATCACCGTCAGCACGCCGTTCTCGGCGCCCGCCTGACCGCCGGAGACCGGCGCGTCGAGGAAGGCGAAACCGCCGGCGCGGGCCGCCGCGTCGAGTTCGCGGGCGACGTCGGCCGAGGCCGTGGTGTGATCGACGAAGATCGCCCCCGGCGCCATGGCGGCGAAGGCGCCGCCCTCGCCGATGGTGATGGCGCGCAGGTCGTCGTCGTTGCCGACGCAGGCGAAGACGATGTCCCGGCCTCGAGCCGCTTCGGCCGGAGTGGCGGCGGCGCGGCCGCCGTGGGCGGCGACCCAGCTCTCCGCCTTGGCGGCGGTGCGGTTGTAGACGGTGACGTCGTGACCGCCCTTGACGGCGAGGTGTCGCGCCATCGGGTAGCCCATCACACCCAATCCCAGAAATGCGACCTCGGCCATGGACGTCTCCTTCACCCGACTAAGTCTGTTGATCGATCGCGATCGGTCGACCGCGAGGGGAATGATCGCGATCAGCGGATCGCGAAGGGAAAGTGGCGACCGGCCAGCCGATCGAGCGTGCCGTCGCGATCGAGATCGACCAGAACCCTGTCGACCAGGGCGCCGAGGTCGCGGTCCTCGGGGCGGAAGGCGATGCCGGCGCCGGCGCCGAACCAGCGGGCGCTCTCGACCGGCTTGCCGACGAAGCGGCAACAGCGGCCGGCCGGCTCGCGGTCGAGCCAGTCGTAGAGGGCGAGCGCATCGCCGAAGACGAGATCGACGCGGTCGCCGGCGAGCGCCGCGAGGGCGTCGGCCTCGGTCGGAAAGCCGAGCACCGCGGCCCCCTTGGGCGCATGGACGGCGGCGAGATAGGCGGCGTGGGCGGTGCCGGCGCGCGCCCCGATGCGCAACCCCTTGGTCGCCTCGGGATGCGGATCGACCGGGTGCGACAGATCGCGGGCGACGAAGCGCGGCGCGATCCGGTGATATCTGGCGGTGAAGCCGACGCGGCGCCGGGCCTCCTCGGTGATCGGCTGGGAGGCGACGACGAGGTCGACGCGGCGGCTCTCGAGCGCCGGCATGAGGCCGTCCCATCCGGTGGCGACGATCTCGCATTCGGCGGCGAGCCGGGCGCAGACGGCGGTGGCGACGTCGACGTCGAAACCGGCCGGGCGACCATCGGCGGCGAGACGACTGAAGGGCGGATAGGCGCCGTCGGTGGCGACCCGAATGCGCTTCCAGTCGCGCGCCTCGGCCGGGCCGAGCGCCGCGAGCGCGGCGAAGAGGAGGAGGGCGAGCGAAGCGGCGCGCATGGGGATCCGAGCGGAACGGCGAGAAGCGGGGCGGTCGCCCCGATCGGCGAATGCGTCGTATAGCACGGCGCGGCGGGCGTCGCGACGGCTCCCCATCGGCGTCACGGCCGGACGAGCGGCGTGACCGTGCCGGAGGCATGGGCGCCGACCCGGCCGAGACGGCGGCCGAGATCGACGCGCGTGTCGGGGTCGAAGACGGCGATCGGCGCGGAGATGGCGAGGCCGGCGGCCGAGCCGACGGTGCCCGCCGCCCCCATCGCCACCGCGCCGAGCCGGTCGCCGAAGCCGACGCGACCGTCCGACACCGACTGGCCGGCGATCAGGCGATTGCCGAGCAGGCGCACCACCTCGGGGCTCTCGGCGAACTTGCCGTGGTTGAGTTGGTCGCCGGTCTTCAGGGCGGTGAGGTCGAGCACGGTGACGCCGTGCTCCTCCAGCCGCGAGCGGTAGGGCTCCTGCGACGGGTCGATGGCGCCGAGGCGATCGACGCCGCCGGAGATCCGCCGCGACAGGTCGAGGGCGCGGTCGTCGCGCGACACGAACAGGGTGAGACGCGGCGTCGGGCCGATGACCATCATCTGGCGCTCGAAGACGTCGACGTCGAGGTCGGGCGAGGCGAGGATGACGTTGGCGATCTTCTTGGGGATGCCGCCGTGCAGGGCGAGATCGCGCAGGGCCTCGACCGCCAGCCAACTGCCCATCGAATGGGCCATCACCGTCACCTCGGCGACGTCCTTGTCCTCGGCCGCCAAGCGCAGCAGGCGAGCGAGCGTGTCGCGCGAATAGTTGGTGCTCTCGCGGTCGTAGGCGTAGTCGAACACCGTCCCGCGCGACGGCCAGGTGAACAACACCGGCGCGAAGTCGGTGCCGCTGTCGTGGGTGATCTGGGCGAAGCGGAACACCGCCTCCTCATACCGGGTGTTGAAGCCGTGGACGAAGAGCAGCACCCGACGCTTGTGGGTGCGGCGGAACCATTCGCGCCCGTCGGCTTCGGTGATCGCGGCGTTGGAACGGACCGCGAAACTGGTGGCGGGGTCGGCGGGCTTCGACGTCGGCCACTGGATCTCGCCGACCTTGCGGACCTTCTCCGGCGGGATCGACACCACGATGTTGTTGACCGAAGCCTGCGCGCCGCGCTCGCCGTCGAAGAGCACGCCCGGCTTCGACGAGGCGGCGCGGGTGGTAACCACCAGCATGTCGACGTCCGACGTGCCCACGGCGGAGAGCGTCGTCGGCGCCATCACGCCTTCCGGCCGGCCGCCGCAGCCGGCGAGAAGCAGCACGCCGGCGAGACCGGCGGCGGCCCCCACGCTCCGGGCGATCTTCGACAAGGTGACGACGCTGCCCATCCGGTTCCTCCCCCACCCCCTCGGGCGGGCCCGGGACAGTCTTAGCGATCGCCTCCCACTCCCACAACCCGAAGCGCGCGAAGGGACCGCAATCCGCCGCCCCTTATCCGGCGTTCTTGTCGGCGTTCTTGTCGACGACGACGTATTGGAGCGGCAGGGCGGTGGTGTACTTGATCTGCTCCATGGCGAAGGAGGTCGAGACGTCGGCGATGTCGATCTTGGCGATCAGCCGCTTGTAGAACGAATCGTAGGCCTCGATGTCGGGCACCACGACGCGCAGCAGATAGTCGACCTGGCCGGCCATCCGGTAGAACTCGACCACCTCGGGCATCAGCGCCACCACCTCGGCGAAACGCTTCAACCAGTCGTCGGAATGGGTGTTGGTGGTGATGGCGACGAAGGCGGTGACCTTGGCGTTGACTTGGCGGGGATCGAGCACCGCGACGCGGCGGGTGATCACCCCGTCCTCCTCCAGCTTCTGGATGCGGCGCCAGCACGGCGTCGTCGACAGGCCGACCCGGCGGCCGATCTCGGCGACCGGAACGGTGCTGTCCTCTTGCAGGACCTGAAGGATCTTGCGGTCGATGCGATCGATCACGGCGGCGCTCCGTCGATGGGTAAGTCATTCCCGATATGTAAGCCGAGAGGTGATCTCATTTCGTCGCCGCGTCAATTCCGCCGCGAAAATAAAAATTCATTCCCAATTTTTCAGCCTTCGACAGAAACTCACAGCCGTTCGGCCACCCGCCGGCGCAGTTCCGGAACCACTTCGGCCTCGAACCAGGGATGGCGTTTCAGCCAGCCGCTGTTGCGCCACGAGGGGTGGGGCAGCGGCAGGACGGCCGGCATGGCCGGGCGCTCGAGGAGGACGCGCCAATCGGCGACGGTCGCGCCGAGGCTCGGACGCGCCTCCGGACCGAGATGCCAGAGCTGCGCCGACCGGCCGATCGCCAGGACGAGATCGACCCGCGGCATCGCCGCCATGACGCGCGCCCGCCAGGCGGGGGCGCATTCGCGACGCGGCGGCAGGTCGCCGCCGTGGGCGTCGTGGCCGGGAAAGCAGAAACCCATCGGCGCGATGGCGATCCGGGCGCGGTCGTAGAAGACCTCCTTCGACACGCCCATCCAATCGCGCAGGCGGTCGCCGGAAGGGTCGGTGAAGGGCAGGCCCGAGGCGTGGACGCGGGTGCCCGGCGCCTGACCGGCGATCAGCAGGCGCGCCGTCGACGACAGACGGGTGACGGGGCGCGGCTCGTGCGGCAAGGGCCTCGTCGTCGCCTCGCGGCAGATGCGGCAGCGGGCGATCTCGGCCTCGAGGGCGGCGAGCGCCGGCGCGGGTTCCGGCGAGGTCTCGGGCTCGGCCATGTCTCACGGCCTCCCCGTGCCGAACCAACCTTCGAACCAACCGCCGTCGCGATGGCCGCGGCGGTCGCGCTTGTCGCGGCGGAAGTCCTCGGGCCAGGTGAAGTCGCCCGACCACAGGCCGCGTCGGTGGGCGCGGGCGTCGACCTCCTCGGCCTCGTAGCCACCATAGGCCACCGCCCAACCGCTTCGCACCATCGCGGCGTTGAGATCGGTGTCTCCGGCACGGCAGCGGCCGAGCCTGCGGCCGTATTTGTCTTCCCCCGACCAGGAACAGGCGACGTCACGGCCGGCGACGAGGTGGAGGAGGTGCTCCCGCGCCTCGCGCCCGCAAGGGTGGGACTGGCCCGCCAGCACGCAGGTCTGGTCGCTCTCCGGCGCGTCGATACCGATCAGGCGGACGCGGACGCCGTCGAGTTCCAGGCTGTCGCCGTCGGACAGGCGAAGGCGGCCGGCCATCGTCGCCTCGGGCGTGACCCAGGGACGCAGGGTCGGCCAGGCCTTCCAGGCGAGAGCCGCCGCGACGAGCACCAGGAACAGACCGAAACGGCCGCGGAACGGCGCCATCGGCGGGCGGGTGGAGGGGCGGAAACGCGGCACCGCGGAGGCCTTCTTCAGATTCCGTTAACCGATTCTCGGAGCGGTTCATTAAGCATTCGCCCTTAGCCTTCGTCGCATCGCAACACCCAATTCGATGTGGACGGGGAACGGGCGTGACAACGGCGGGGCCCGCCAATGCAAGCGCCGCGAGGATGGCGAGCAATGCCGAACGCGCGGAGCGTCGTCGGCAGGTCACGCGCACGGTCAGGGACCTGCGCGAACGGCTGGATTCCGACACCGACGTCAAGCCGGCCTACGACTGGGAGTTGATGGTCGAGCACGCGCGGATGCGTCTCGCCTCGACCGTGTGGATCTCCGGGCTGGTCGTCTTCGTCGCCGTGGTGGGGTTCCTGTGGACCGATCGCGTGTTGATCGGCGCCTGGGCCTTCATCGTCATCGCCGCCCATCTGACCGGCCTCTATTTCGCCCGCGATTTCCAGAAGCTCGAGCGCAAGGACGTGTCGCTCGCCGGCTGGCGGCGCAAGTTCTCGGCCTTCGACGCGGTCTTCGGCCTCGCCTGGGCGATCCTCTTCGTGCTGCCCGGCGACAGCGGCATCGTCACCGACGTCTTCCGTTTCTCCACCATGCTGATCGTGGTGGCGGTCTTCTCGATGCTGTCGTCGAACCTGCCGGCGGCGATGTTCGCGGCGACCTTCCCGATCACGGTGACGACGGCGCTCGGCTTCCTGACCCGGCCGGGGGTCGTCTTCCTGCCGACCCCGTCGCATCAGGTGGTGTTCGCGGCGATGGCGCTGACCACCCAGGCGTTCTTCATCGTGCTCGGCTGGCGACTCTACCGCGCGTCACTGATCGAGATCGAGGCGCGCGCCGAGAAGGACGCGCTGATCGCCGAACTCGAGCAGGCCAATTCGATCTCCGACGAGAGCCGGCGCAAGGCGGAGGAGGCGAACTTCGCCAAGAGCCGCTTCCTCGCCACCATGAGCCACGAGCTCCGGACGCCGCTCAACGCCATTCTCGGCTTTTCCGAGGTGATGCAGAGCGAGTTGATGGGGCCACTCGGCAACGAGACCTATCGCGGCTATGTCGCCGACATCCACGACTCCGGTCGGCACCTGCTCGAGTTGATCAACGAGATCCTCGACATCTCCCGCATCGAGGCCGGGCGCTACACCCTCCACGAGGAATCGGTGACGCTGCCCTTCATCGTCGAGGACTGCGCCCACATGATGGGGCTCCGGGCCCGCAACAAGGGGCTGACGATCGTCGAGCAATACGAGGAGAACCTGCCGAAGATCTGGGCGGACGAACGCGCGGTGCGGCAGATCACCCTCAACATTCTCTCCAACGCGGTGAAGTTCACGCCCAACGGCGGCACCATCACCGTCAAGGTCGGCTGGACGGCGGGCGGCGGCCAATACGTGTCGATCAAGGACACCGGCCCGGGTATTCCGGAGGAGGAGATCCCGATCGTCCTCTCCCGCTTCGGCCAGGGCTCGATCGCCATCAAGTCGGCCGAACAGGGGACCGGGCTCGGCCTCAGCATCGTTCAGGCCCTGGTGCAGATGCACGGCGGCGCGTTCAACCTCTCCTCCAAACTGCGCGAGGGCACCGAGGTGATGTTCACCATGCCGCAGTCGCGGGTGTTGGAAGTGATGCCGCGCATCGACGAGCGGCCGCGCCGGCGCGGCTCCGCCGACATCTCGGCCGCCGGCGCCACCGGCTCGGTGCTCGGCAGCGCGCGGCGGCCGAAGGCGAAGTGACCTGGCGGCCTCACGGCCTGCCGCGCGTCGAGCCCGCTCGGCGCCCTCCGAACTCACCCTTCCTTGTTCGACACCCCAGCCTCGGCGAAGGTCGCCATGCCGGCGTGGGTGGCGGCGGCGGCGCGGATCAGCGAGGCGGCGACCGCCGCGCCGGTGCCCTCGCCGAGCCGCATGCCGAGATCGAACAGCGCCGTCTTGCCCATCGCCGCCAGCGCCCGCTTGTGGGCCGGCTCTGCCGAGACATGGGCGAAGATGCAGTGATCGATCGCCGCCGGGTTCATGGCGTGGATCACCGCGGCGGCGGCGGAGGTGACGAAGCCGTCGACCACCACCACGACCTTCTGGTGACGCGCGCCGAGGATGGCGCCGACCATCGCCGCGATCTCGCGGCCGCCGAGGCGGCGCAGGATCTCGAACGGGTCGGTCTCGCCCTCGATGCGGGCGACGGCTTGCGTCACCACCTTCGCCTTGTTGGCGAGGGCGGCGCCGACGACGCCGGTGCCGGGGCCGACCCAGTCTTCCGCCGTGCCGCCGAACAGCGCCAGATAGATCGCCGAGGCGACCGCCGTGTTGCCGATGCCCATCTCGCCGAGGCAGAGCAGATCGGTGCCGCCGGCCAGCGCCTCCATGCCGAAGGCCATGGTGGCGGCGCAACCGGCCGCGTCGAAGGCGTCTTCCTCGGAAATGTCGGGGGTGGGAAAGTCGAGGGCGAGTTCGAAGACCTTGAGGCCGAGATCGTTCGACATGCAGATCTGGTTGATGGCGGCGCCGCCGGCGCCGTAGTTCGCCACCATCTGCTTGGTCACTTCCGAGGGGAAGGCCGAGACGCCTTTGGCGGTGATGCCGTGATTGGCGGCGAAGACCGCGACCAGGGGCTTTTCCACCTTCGGCGGGATCTTGCCGGTGTAGGCGGCGAGAAGTTCGGCGATCTCCTCGAGCCGGCCGAGGGAACCGGGAATCTTGGTCAGTTGGGCGTCGCGGGCGCGAAAGGCGGCGACCGCCGCCTCGTCCGGACCGGGGACGAGATTGACGAGATCGCGGAAGTCGTCGAAGGGATTGGCGGACATGTCGGGCCTCTGAGCGAAGGGGGTCGTCGCCGTCTATACCCGTCGTCGCCCCCGAGCAAGCGGACGGCCGACGAAGCAGGGCGGCGAGGGAACGGCCCGGCCGGGGCGCGCGGCCCCGATGGTCGAGGACGTGGAGGAGAGAGCCGTTGAGCGACGACCGGACGACGCCGACCGAGACCCCTGCCCCGGCGCCGGTCGCGCCGGAAACCGAACCCGCCACGACCGACAGGCGCGCCGCCGCGTCGCCGGCCGGTGCCGGAGATCGCTCGGTCGCGGTGCTTCTCGGCGAGGCGGCGGCGATGGTGCGTTTCTATTCGCGCCTGCCGGTGCCGCGCCTCGGCGCCTTCGACGACCCGACGTCGCCGCCGCCCTTCGGCCGGGCGCTCCGCATGCTGCCCTGGGCGAGCCTGGTGATCGGCCTGCCCGCCGCCGTGGTGGTGGCGATGCTCGGGGCGACGCTGCTGCCCTCCCTGGTGGTGGCGGTGTTCGCGATCGCCACCCTCGCCGTGATCACCGGCGCCTTCCACGAGGACGGGCTCGCCGACGTCGCCGACGGGTTTTGCGGCGGGGCGACGGCCGAGCGGCGTCTCGAGATCATGAAGGACAGCCGCATCGGTGCTTTCGGCGGGGTGGCGCTCGCCGCCCAGTTTCTCCTCAGGGCCGGCCTCGTCGCGGCGGCGCTCGATCGCTTCGGCGCGCCGGCGGCGAGTGTGATCGTGCTGGCGGTGGCGGCGCTCGCCCGGGTGATGCCGCTCGTCCTGATGGCGGCGCTGCCGCCGGCGCGACCCGACGGTCTCGGCCGCGCCGCCGGTCGGCCCGACCCCACGGCCCTGTCGCTCGCCGGCGCCGGCGCCGGCGCCATCGCGCTGCTCGGGCTGCCGCCGATCGTCGGCGCCGCCGCGCTCCTCGCTTCGATCGCCATCGCCGGGGCCGCCGTCCTCGGGCTCGGACTGACGGCGCGCGCCAGGATCGGCGGCTTCACCGGCGACGTGGTCGGGGCGGGCACGATCGTCGCCGAGATCGCGGCGCTGACCGGTCTCCTCGCCTGAGATCGGGCGGGCGCGCGCGGCCGGGCGGCTCCCCGGACTGGACAGGGCCGACGCCGGGGCGCAACATCACCGCACCGCACAACCGCGCAGGATCCCGATGACCGATCTCGATACGCCGCCGCGCTCGCCCTGCCTGAAGAAGTGCCAATTGCATCCGATCGACCGGATCTGCCTCGGCTGCTTCCGGCGGATCGAGGAGATCGAGGATTGGGCGCGGTTCGACAACGAGCGACGCGCCCACATCCTCTCGGATCTGCCCACCCGCCGCGCCTCCTGGGACGTGAACGGAGCGTCGCGCCGGCGTTGGCGCTGACGGCTCAGGCGGCGGGCGTCTCGCGGCCGGGACCTTCGGCGCCGTCGTCACGGGGCGGGCGGCGGACGGCGGCGAGCGCGGCGCGCAACACCTCGAGCCCGGCGCCCGGTTCGATCGCCCCGACCGTCAGGATCCGCCGCCAGGTCCGCGCCCCCGGCCGACCGTTGAACAGGCCGAGCATGTGACGGGTGACGTGGGAGAGCTTGGCGCCGCCGGCGATCGCCTCGGCGCAATAGGGCTCGATCGCCGCGACCACCTCGAAGGGATCGGGATCCTCGACCGCCTCGCCGAAGATGCGGCGGTCGACGGCGGCGAGCAGCGCCGGCGTCTCATAGGCGGCGCGGCCGAGCATGACGCCGTCGAGGCGGGCGCCGTCGGCGCGGGGAGCGAGCAGCGCCTCGGCCGCGTCGAGCGAGTCGATGCCGCCGTTGATCGCGATATGCAGGTCCGGGTGGGCGCGCTTGACGTCGAAGACGATGTCGTGGTCGAGCGGCGGCACCGAGCGGTTCTCCTTGGGGCTGAGGCCCTGGAGCCAGGCCTTGCGGGCATGCACCGTCAGGCTGTCGATGCCGGCGGCGACGACCTCGTCGACGAAGGCCGGCAGCATGGCGCGCGGGTCGGCGTCGTCGATGCCGATCCGGCACTTGACCGAGACGGGCAGGCTCACCGCCCGTTTCATCGCGGAGACGCACCTTGCCACGAGATCCGGCTCGGCCATCAGGCAGGCGCCGAAACGGCCGGACTGGACGCGGTCGGAGGGGCAGCCGCAATTGAGATCGATGCGGTCGTAGCCGAAGCCCTCGGCGATGCGCGCGGCCTCCGCCAGTTGCGCCGGATCGGACCCACCGAGTTGCAGCACCACCGGATGCTCGAGCGCCGAGAAGCCGATGAGCCGCTGACGATCGCCATGGATCACCGCCGGCGCCGTGACCATCTCGGTGAACAACGCCGCCCGCCGCGTCAGGAGACGGTGGAACACCCGGCAATGCCGGTCGGTCCAGTCCATCATCGGGGCGACCGAAAAACGCAGGGCCTCGGCGCCGGTCATTCTCGGCTCTTCCAGCGACTTGCCCATCATCCGGTCTTCGCCCGTTGGTGTCTCCGTCATCCCCACCGCGGCGATGCCTCCCTCTACATCAGTCCCGGAACACGACCGTACGGTGGCCGTTGAGCAGGACGCGGTCGTCGAGATGGTGGGCGAGCGCCGAGGCGAGCACCCGGCGCTCGATGTCGCGGCCCTTGCGCACCAGCGAGTCCGGTGTGTCGGTGTGCGAGATGCGTTCGACGTCCTGCTCGATGATCGGGCCCTCGTCGAGGTCGGCGGTGACGTAGTGGGCGGTGGCGCCGATCAGCTTGACGCCGCGCTCGTGGGCCTGGTGATAGGGCTTGGCGCCCTTGAAGCCGGGCAGGAACGAGTGGTGGATGTTGATGCAGCGGCCGGCGAACTCGGCGGTGAGGTCGTTCGACAGCACCTGCATGTAGCGGGCGAGCACCACCACCTCGGTGCCGGTGTTGGCGACGAGCCTCGCCAGCGCCTCTTCCTGTCGGCTCTTGTTGGTCTTGTCGACCGGCATGTAGTGGAAGCTGGTGTCGGTGAACTCGAGGTGGGTGTAGGTCGAGCGCGGATGGTTCGACACCACCGCGGTGACGTCCATCGGCAATTCGCCGATGCGATTACGATAGAGCAGATCGACCAGGCAGTGGTCGAACTTCGACACCATGATCATCACCTTGCGCCGCTCGGCGCGGTCGCGCATGCGCCAGTCCATGGCGAAGCGCTCGGCGATGGCGTCGAAGCCGCCGCGTAGGGCGACGATGTCGCCGTGTTCGGCGTCGAACACCACCCGCATGAAGAAGCGACCCGACAGGGTGTCGTCGAACTGCTGGGCGTCGGCGATGTTGCAGCCGGCCTCGAACAGATAGGTCGAGACGGCGGCGACGATGCCGGGGCGATTCTTGCAGGAAAGCGCGAGCACGTAGCTGGAAAGCGACATCGGGATCCTCGGATGGCCGTCGAACGAGGGCCGGACAGTGGCGCGGGG
>JAFHCF010000273.1:0-3745 GCA_048497495.1 Prosthecomicrobium sp. | reverse complement strand
GAGGGAGGGGGCGCGCCGCCGAGCCGCGACGGCATCGGGCCCGATCGCGGGCGGGCCGAGCGGATTTCGCCGCGCGGCCCGCCCGGCGGTCAGGCCGTGCCGAACTTGAGGAGCTTGATGGCGTCGAAGTCCTGGACGCCGCCGCCGACGCGCTTGGTGGTGTAGAACAGCACGTAGGGCTTGGCCGAATAGGGATCGCGCAGGACGCGGACCCCGAGCCGGTCGACCACCAGATAGCCGCGGCGGAAGTCGCCGAAGGCGATCGGGCAGGCGTCGACGGCGATCGCCGGCATCTCCTCGGCCTCGACGACGGGGAAGTTCATCAGGCTCGCCTGGCTCCCGGCGGTGGCGGGCGGCGCCCAGATGTAGTTGCCGCCGGCGTCCTTGAGCTTGCGGATCTCGCCCTGGGTGCGCCGGCTCATCACCCAGGTGGCGTTCTGGCGATAGCCGGCCTTCAGCGCGTAGACGAGATCGACCAGCACGTCGGAGGGGTCGGAGGCCGGTAGCGCTCCGGCGACGCCGGTCGCGACATAGCCGAGGCCGCCCCAGGCCCAGACGGTCTCGTCGACCTTGGGGTAGGCCATGAAGCCCTTGGGCTTGGAGACGCCGTCGCCGGCGACGAAGGCGGCGCCCTCCTGCTCGGCGAAGGCCTGCTGGACCTCCTCGGCGATCCACTGCTCGACGTCGATCGCCGCGTCGTCGAGGAGCGCGGCGGTCGCCGACGGCATGGCGTAGAGTTCCATCGTCGGAAAGGCGAGCTGCTGGAGCTGCTGGCTCGAGGTCTCGGGGCGGGCGGCGGTCTCCGCCACCCAGCCGACCGCCGGGCCAGAGGCCGAATAGGGCTTGTTGTAGACGGCGCCGGAGACCTGACGCAGCCCGGCGATGGCGCGGATCGGCGAGGCCTGCGCGAGCCGGCGCATCACCTCGCGCTCGAGTTCGGCCGGCACCAGATAGCCACCGTCGGTGCCCGAGCCGATCGACAGGGCCTTCTCCTCGAGCCGCCGCAGATTGATCTCGGCGCCGCCACGCACATAGGTCTCGAAGGCGGCCTTGTGCTCGCCGGCGGCGGCGGAGAGGCCGGCGCGCTCGGCGCCGAGGCGCGGGCGCGCCGCCTTCAGCGCCAGATCGTCGGCGATGCGGCGGCTCTCCTCCATGGCGAGATCGATGCGCGACATCTTCTCCTCGATCAGCGGATCGGCGGCGCCGCGCCGCTCGATCTCGGCGAGCCGGCGGTCGTTCTCCGCCTTCCAGGCCTCGAAGCCGGAGCGGAAGTCGTCGAATGCGCGATCGACCTCGCCGAGCGAGGCGGACTTTCGTTCCGGCGCCGGGGCGAGCGCGTCGAGGGCGCGGGAGGGGTCGAGTTCGGTCATGCTGTTCACCTCGTGATCAGGAGCGGGTGGGGTCGAAGAGCCGCGCCGCCCGCCGAATGGTGGCGGCGAGGTCGGTTTCGGTGCGGGGGGCGGGACGGCGCGCCGAGGCGGCCTCGAGCCGGGCGACGCGGGCGTCGGGCTGCATCGGAAAGGTGACGATCGAGATCTCCCAGAGATCGACCGCCTTCAGTCGGCGGATGCCGCTTCCCCGGTCGCGACGGCCGACGAGGGTACGGAAGCCGATCGACAGGCCGTCGAGGACGCCGGCCCGCATCAGGGTCAGCGCCTCGCGGGCCCGGGCGATCTCCGGCAACAAGCGTCCGCGGACGAAGAGGCCGGTTCGATCTTCGCGGATCTCCAGCCAGCGGCCGATCGGCTCGGCCGGATCGTGGTGCCAGAGCATCTTGACGCCGGCGGCGCCACGCTTGGCGAGAGAAGCGGCGAAGGCGCCGGGCTCGACCACGTCGTGGGCGAGATCCTCGACGCCGAAGACGGCGGCGTGGCCGGAGAAGGTGCCGTCGGCGGCGATGTCGGAGACTTCCGTCACCATCAGTTTCGCCTCGGGAGCGGCGAGCGGCAGGGTCGTCATGTCAGGCGGTCCTTTCCTGCGGCGGGCGTCGCTCGCCGACCGGGCCGCGCGGCAGGCGGGCGGCGAGACGGTCGACGAAACGGGCGAAGACCTCGCGATGGTCGAGCGGCGCGAGGTCGCGCGAAGGGGTGGCACCGGGGGGCGCGGGATGGTCGGGCATGGGGTGGGGTCCTCGGGGATAGCGAATCCCGCGGCCCGCGCCGCGAGGCGCGGAACCCTTCACCCCTTGCGGGAGAAGGTGGCCGAAGGCCGGATGAGGGGTCTGGGCTTCACCTCCGACTCGGCGATGCCGCTTCGCGGCGCCCCCTCATCCGCCCCTTCGGGGCACCTTCTCCCGCGAGGGGAGAAGGAGAGGCGCTGCGGCGCGCACGCTCACTCCGGATCTGAAAACAGATGCTCGAGCCGGGCGATCTCGGTGACGAAGTCCTCGAAGCGGCGGTTGGAGGCGGCGATCTCGCGGATCGCCCAGACCAGCAGGCTGGAGGCCCCCGAGGCCCAGAGGAAGAGCGCCAGATGGGCGAGGTCGCCGTGTTCGGCGAAGGTCTTGGCGAGATCGGTCACGGGGTGGCGTCCTTTCGGCGCGGGCCGTAGCCGATCGCCGCGCGCTTCTCGTTGTCGTCGAGGAAGTCGGCGGCGCCGACGCGGGACCACAGCGCCTCGCGTTCGACCGACAGCGCCTCGACGGCGTCGGTGTCGAAGGCGAGCCGCAGGCCCTCCCCCCAGCGAGGGGCGAGCCAGGCCTCGAGGGCGGCGGCCGTGCGGGCGACCAGCGGCAGCACCGTCAGCCGCCAGAAGGCGCGATTGGCCTCGGCGTAGTTGGAATAGGTGTTGTCGCCGGGGATGCCGAGCATCATCGGCGGCACGCCGAAGGCGAGCGCGATCTCGCGCGCCGCCTCGCGCTTGGCCTCGATGAAGTCCATCTCCTTCGGCGAATAACCCATCGCCTTCCAGTCGAGGCCGCCCTCGAGCAGCAGCGGCCGGCCGGCGTTGGCGGCGCCGGAGAAGCCCTCCTCGAGCTCCTTCTTCAGCCGCTCGAACTGTTCCTCCGACAGGTTGGCGCCGGCCTCGGCCTTGTAGACCAGGGCGCCGGACGGCCTCGCCGAGTTGTCGAGCAGGGCCTTGGCCCAACTGGAGGCCTGATTGTGGACGTCGAGGCCGGTCTGCGCCGCCTCGAGCGGGGCGAGGCCGTAGTGGTCGTTCGCGGGGTGGAAGGTCTTCAGGTGGAGGATCGGCGGCGGACCGTCGCCGTCGGCGCGGAAGCGCACGGCCCGGTCGGCGACGGTGTAGTCCCACCCTTCCGGCCAGCCGTCGGCGCCGGGGACGACGCGCACCCGGTCGGGCCGCAGCGCATGGAGTTCGCGGGGGGTATCCCCGACCACCACCAGTTCCACATAGGCGTTCCCCGAAACGAGCAGGTGACCATAGATCTCCTCGGCGAGCGCCACGCCGGTCTGGCGCGGATTGGGTCGGGCGAGGAGGGCGAGAAGCGGGTGTTCGGTGACCTCGTGGGCGCCATCGTAGAGCAACCACGGCACCGAGGCCGCCGCCTCGCCGACCAGCCGGACGGCACGGTGGACGACGGGGTTCTTGGCATAGCCCTCCCGCGCCAGCGCCGCATAGTCGCGCGGCGTCCACACCGGCCGGCCGAAGGACTGGATGGCGATCAACGGGCCGACGCGCGAGGCGCGGGTCTCGGGCGCGACGAGGGGTGCGCCGCCGGGCGAGGCCCAGCGCCGGAAGGTGGTGAGGAGGGACATGGGGGGAATCCTGTGGTGAGGACGAGGGG
>JAFHCF010000272.1:0-4825 GCA_048497495.1 Prosthecomicrobium sp. | reverse complement strand
TCTCGCGATCGGCACGCGGAAGGGCGAGCACGACACGTAGTCGAGGCCGACCGTCTCGCAGAAGCGGATCGAGGCCGGGTCGCCGCCGTGTTCGCCGCAGATGCCGAGCTTGATCTCCGGCCGGGTCTTGCGGCCGCGCTCCACCGCCAATTCGACCATCGAGCCGACGCCGATCTGGTCGAGCGTGATGAAGGGGTCGTGCTCGAGGATACCGGCCCTGAGATAGGCGTTGAGGAACTTCGCCGCGTCGTCGCGCGACAGGCCGAATGTGGTCTGGGTCAGGTCGTTGGTGCCGAAGGAGAAGAACTCGGCGGTCTCGGCGATCTTGTCGGCGGTGATCGCCGCGCGCGGCAGCTCGATCATCGTGCCGACGTGATAGTCGAGCGTCACGCCGGTCCGCTCGGCGACTTCCGCCGCCACCCGGTCGATGCGCGCCTTGACGAAGTCGAGTTCCGCCTTGATGCCGACCAGCGGCACCATGATCTCCGGCACGACATGTTCGCCGGTCTCCTTGCCGGCCTGGATCGCCGCCTCGAAGATGGCGCGGACCTGCATCTCGTAGATCTCGGGGAAGGTGATCGCCAGACGCACGCCGCGATGGCCGAGCATCGGGTTGAACTCGTGCAGGCCCTCCGCCCGATCCTTGAGCTTGGCCGCCGGAACCCCCATGGCTTGCGAGACCTCGGCGATCTCGGCATCGGTCTTGGGCAGGAATTCGTGCAGCGGCGGGTCGAGCAGGCGGATGGTCACCGGCAGGCCGCGCATGATTTCGAACAGCTCGACGAAGTCGCGCCGTTGCATCGGCAGGAGCTTCGACAGCGCCTCGCGCCGCTCCTTCTCGGTGTCGGCGAGGATCATCTCGCGCACCGCGACGATGCGGCCCTCGTCGAAGAACATGTGTTCGGTGCGGCAGAGCCCGATGCCCTCGGCGCCGAAGGAGCGGGCGACCCGGGCGTCGGCCGGGGTCTCGGCATTGGCGCGCACGCCCATGCGGCGGACCTGGTCGGCCCAGCCCATCAGCTGGGCGAAGTCGCCGGAGAGCTCGGGCCGATGCATCGGCACGGCGCCGAGCAGCACCTGTCCGGCGCCGCCGTCGATGGTGATGTGGTCGCCGCGCTTCAGCACCACGCCTTCGGCGGTCATGGTGCCGGCATTGTAGTCGATGCGGATCGAGCCGGCGCCGGAGACGCAGGGCTTGCCCATGCCGCGCGCGACGACGGCCGCGTGGGAGGTCATGCCGCCGCGGGTGGTGAGGATGCCCTGCGAGGCATGCATGCCGTGGATGTCCTCCGGCGAGGTCTCGACGCGGCACAGGATGACCTTGCGGCCGGCCTGGGTGGCGGCTTCGGCCTCCTCCGAGGTGAAGACGATCTCGCCGGCGGCAGCACCCGGAGAGGCCGGCAGGCCGTGGGCGAAGATCTTGCGCTCGGCGTTGGCGTCGATGGTCGGGTGGAGGAGTTGGTCGAGACCGGCCGGATCGATGCGGCGGATCGCCTCGCGATGGTCGATCAGCCCTTCGGCGACCATGTCGACCGCCATCTTCAGCGCCGCCTTGGTGGTGCGCTTGCCGATGCGGCACTGGAGCATCCACAGCTTGCCGCGCTCGACTGTGAACTCGACGTCCTGCATGTCGCGGTAGTGGGTCTCGAGCCGCTCGCAGATGGCGACGAATTCGCCGTAGGCCTGCGGCATCACCGTCTCGAGCGACGGCTTGTCGGAATCGGTCTGGAGGCGGGCGGCCTCGGTCAGGTTCTGCGGCGTGCGGATGCCGGCGACCACGTCCTCGCCCTGGGCATTGACCAGGAATTCGCCGTAGAGCGCCTTCTCGCCGGTCGACGGATTGCGCGAGAAGGCGACGCCGGTGGCCGAGTTCTCGCCCATGTTGCCGAAGACCATGGCCTGGACGTTGACGGCGGTGCCCCAGCTCTCCGGAATGTCGTGCAGGCGGCGATAGGTGCAGGCGCGGGCGTTCATCCACGAGCCGAAGACGGCGCCGATCGAGCCCCACAGCTGCTCGCGCGGATCCTGCGGGAACGGCTTGTCGAGCTCGCGCATGATCAGCGCCTTGAACTCGACGATCACCGTCTTCCAGTCGGCGGCGGTGAGGTCGGTGTCGAGGACGTAGCCGTGGTCTTCCTTGTAGGTGTCGAGGATCTCCTCGAAGTCGTGGTGCTCGAGATCGAGCACCACGTTGCAATACATCTGGATGAAGCGGCGATAGCT
This sequence comes from Prosthecomicrobium sp., assembly GCA_048497495.1. Lineage (GTDB taxonomy): Bacteria > Pseudomonadota > Alphaproteobacteria > Rhizobiales > Ancalomicrobiaceae > JAFHCF01. The sequence goes on along the minus strand of JAFHCF010000272.1, from coordinate 2,602 downwards.
GTCGTAGGCGAAGCGCTCGTCGCCGGCGACGCGGGCGAGCGCCTCGACGGTGACGTCGTTGAGGCCGAGGTTGAGGACGGTGTCCATCATGCCCGGCATCGAGGCGCGCCCCCCCGAGCGCACCGAGACCAGCAGCGGATCGACCTCGTCGCCGAAGTTCTTGCCGGTGATCCTCTCCACCAGGGCGAGTGCTGAGTCGACTTGCGATCCCAGATCGTCCGGATAGGCGCGAGCGTTGGCGTAGAAGGCCGTGCAGACCTCGGTGGTGATGGTGAAGCCGGGAGGGACGGGAATGCCGAGATTGGACATCTCGGCGAGGTTGGCGCCCTTGCCGCCCAGAAGAGCCTTCATTTCGGCGGTGCCTTCCGCCGAGCCGTCACCGAAAGTGTAGACCCACTTGGTCATGCGACGTCTCCCATCTCGAGATCGCGGTCGAATTGTGGGCGAAGCACTCGCCCCGATCGACTTGCCATTGTTGAGACGTGGTTTGCATCTCGCCAGTGCCGCTGGCAAGTCGTTTAACCGCCTAGTCCCGATCCCGGTGCGATGACGTGTCACGGTGCTGCCGAACGACTGAAATATCTTCGATCCCGGCGTGAAAATCGCGGTCGATGGAAATGCCTTCACAAGGCGACACAAACCCGCCATTCTGCCGGCGTTCGATCGGGGGGTTCGGAAGAATTTCGCCGGGATCGGCCGGCACACGACGTGCGGCCGCGGGCGAATCGCCTCGATCGACGGTCGCGCGCCGGGATCCGCTCGGACCCCCGTGCGGCTCGGATCGGGTGTTCGGCCGAACGTCCGGCGGTACCCTTGGAGCTCCCCGCGTATGCACATCGAATTCGACAGTAGGTTTCGCGACCCTTCGCCGCATGTTTCGCGTCGCAGGGGGGCCGGACGACGCGGCGGCATGTTCTGGGCGGTGGTGGCTCTGGTCGCGACCCTCGGCGTTCAGCCCTCCGCCCAGGCGCGGCCGATGTCGGACATTCTGTCCGTCTTCGATCCGCCGACGCTCTCCGGCGCCTATCTCGCCGGTCGTTTCGCCAGCACCGCGCGCGATCTCGCCGCCGCCGCCGGCTATTTCCAGACCGCGATGGCCATCGATCCGAGCAACCAGGTGCTGGTCGAGCGGACGTTCCAGCTCCTGGTCGCCGACGGTCGCATCAAGGACGCGCTGCCGATCGCCGAGCGCCTGGTCGCCCGCGACAAGGGCCATTCGCTGGCGCGCCTCGTCCTCGGCGTCGAGGCGCTGCGTCGCGGCCAGTGGGCGCGCGCCCGGACCCAGTTCCAGGCGACGACGCCGCGCCCGCTCTCCGATCTGACCGTCGCCATCCTCACCGGTTGGGCCCAGGCCGGCCGCGGCGACACCTCCGACGCCCTGAAGACCATCGAGAAGGTCTCCGGCCTCGATTGGTATTCGGTGTTCAAGGGGTTCCACGGCGCGCTGATCGCCGACATGGGCGGTCGCAAGGCGGATGCCCTCGGGCGCATGACGGCGGCCTACCAGGGCGATACCCGTGCACTCCGGGTGGTGGAGGCGCAGGTGCGCATGCTCGCCCGCGCCAAGAAGCCCAAGGAAGCCCTGGCGGTCATCGCCGAATTCGAGAAGCAGATCCCCGATCATCCGGTGATCGAGGGCCTCAAGGCGGACATCGAGGCGGGCAAGATCCCGGCGCCGATCGTCTCCACCCCGCAGGCCGGCGCGGCCGAGTTCCTCTACGGGCTCGGCTCGGCGATGGGGCGCGACGGCGGCGAGGACATCGCCGCGATGTATCTGCGGCTCGCCCTCTGGCTCGAGCCGAAGTCCGAACTGCCGCTGATCGCGCTGGCCAGTCTCCAAGGCCAGATGAAACAGTACGACAACGCGATCGCGCTCCTCGCCGAGATTCCGTCGAAGAGCCGGCTGCGCCCGCTCGCCGACATCCAGGTCGGCCGCTACTACACCGTCACCCAGAAGTTCGATGAGGCCTCGAAACATCTCAAGGCGGTGCTCGAGCGCACCCCGAAGGATCTCGACGCCATCACCGCCCTCGGCGACGTGCTGCGCGCCGACAAGAAGTTCGCCGAGTCCGCCGAGATCTATTCCCGCGCCATCGCCCTGCTCGACAAGCCGACGAAGAGCGACTGGTCGCTGTTCTACTATCGCGGCATCTCCTATGAGCGCACCAAGCAGTGGCCCAAGGCCGAAGCCGATTTCGACAAGGCGCTGGAACTGCAGCCCGACGAGCCGCACGTGCTCAATTATCTCGGCTATTCCTGGATCGACATGGGCCAGAACCTCGACAAGGGGTTGTCCCTGGTCAAGCGGGCGGTCGAGTTGAAGTCCGACGACGGCTACATCGTCGACAGCCTCGCCTGGGCCTACTACAAGCTCGGCCGCTACGACGAGGCGGTGAAGGAGCTCGAGAAGGCGATCCTGCTCAAGGCCGACGATCCGGTGATCAACGATCACCTGGGCGACGCTTATTGGAAGGTCGGGCGCAAGCTCGAGGCGACCTTCCAGTGGCGCCACGCCATCGACATGAAGCCCGAGGCCGAGGAACTGCCGAAGATCAAGAAGAAGCTCGACGACGCCGAGCGCGAGCAGGCGGCGGCGCTGAGC
>JAFHCF010000271.1:0-46937 GCA_048497495.1 Prosthecomicrobium sp. | reverse complement strand
CGTCGTCTTCGTCGATTTGGTGGGATCAGCCGAAGAGCTTGTCGATGTCGTCCTGGTTCGACAGGGCGAAGACGTCGTCGACGAAGTCCTGGCTGACGCCCTCGCCCTTCATCTGCGGCCCGTGCAGGATGAGCTCGCGCTTACGGCGCTCCTCCTCGGTTTCGCCGTGATGGGCGGGGTCGGCGTCGGCGATCTTGAGTCGCTGGCTGAGTTGCCCGAGTCGTTCCTCGATCCAGCCGAGCGTGCTCACCACCTTGCGGATACGCTGACCGGTGATGTCCTGGAAGGAGCAGGCCTCGAAGATGACGATCATCTTCTCGTCGACCATGTCCTTGTAGGCCTGCGGATCGGAGGCGTCGGCGGCCATGATCGTCTCGGCCGCTTCCATGATCGAGACGGTCGCCGTCTCGGTCGCCTCGACCACGGCGTCGAGCTCACGACCGGCCTCGGGGATTCGTTCGAAACGCATGTGATCGGGACGCAGATTGCCGATGTCGCGTCGCAACGTGGCGATTTCGCCGACGATCAGCCTGAATTCGTCGTGGAGCAGCGCATCGACGCAGGCCACCGTCTCGTCGAGGGTCGCCGCCATGCGTTCGGCGAGGACCATCACGTCTTCCAGGGAGAGATCGTGTCTCTCGCGCCGGAGGAATTCGACGATGTGCGTCAGCTGCTCCGGGCTTGCCGGAGCCATGTTTCGTCCCCTCGTGTTCCCTGTAGCCGGCCCGAATCCCCATTCGTCGCCGGAACCGCTTTTGTCGAAGTCCGGTCAGTCGGAGAAGACCGCCTCGATCTTGCCCTTCAGCGTCTGCGCGTTGAACGGCTTGACGATGTAGTTGTTCACGCCGGCCTTCTTGGCGGCGATGACGTTCTCGGTCTTGGATTCGGCCGTGACCATGATGAACGGGGTCTTCGACAGACCACCGTCGGCGCGCACGTGCTTCAGAAGCTCGTAGCCGGTCATCGGTTCCATGTTCCAGTCGGAGATGACGAGGCCATAGCGGCGCTCCTTCATCTTGCCGAGCGCCTCGGTGCCGTCCGACGCTTCGTCGACGTCGTCGAAGCCGAGCTGCTTGAGGAGATTTCGGATGATGCGGATCATCGTCTTGTAGTCGTCGACCACGAGAACCGGCATCGTAAGATCCAGCGCCATGAGTTCGTACTCCGAAACGGGCTGCGACGTCCCCTGTCGAGTCGCTTCCTTGACTTCATTCCGGGGCTTTCGGCCGGTCATTTCGGACCGACCCACATCCCCGAGCCCATGGAACAATCTATCGCGCAGAATCCAACATTCGGTTAATGACGCAATTCTCGTCAAAAACTCATCGAATGCTCGATGTCGTGGTTACTCGTCTATTGATTTTCACCTGTCGATGGGTATTCGGACAGCCAAATCACTCGCATCGGTCGTGGCGCAGTGCTTTGCATGAACCACTCGAAAGCGTTCGCTTGATGGTTTCCGGCATGTTCATGCCTGCCGCGAAGTCTTGTTTCTTCGAAGAACTGTCGATCGGCCTCGGAGAAATCCAGATCGGGGCGGTCGTGGGGGTCGACGTGATCGGATTCGGGCAACCGTCCGGCGACGACGAACCGATCCATCTCTACGACGTCTATGCGTCGGCGATCCTCGGCGCGTCGAGGATCGCCGGCGCGCCGACAGGGGAGGACTGCGTCGGCGGACTTGACCGCCCGACCCCGCCTCGGGCAGGGTCGGCTCGACTTCGCGGGCGGCGACCCCGCGTCTCCCTTTCGATCACCCGAGCGAACGAACTCATCCGATGCCCGACCATCCGCCGCCGCGGAACGCCGAGTTCCCGTCGTTGGCGCTCGCCGACGCGTTGCCCGACGCGCTGCGCGGCGCCCATGTCGCCATCGGCAATTTCGACGGCATGCATCGCGGCCATCAGGCGGTGCTCGCCGCCGCCCTCGATCGGGCCCGCGCCGAGGGTCGGCCGGCCCTGGCGCTGACCTTCGAGCCCCATCCGCGCACCTTCTTCGCTCCCGATCACCCGGTCTTTCGCCTGACCCCGCCCGCCGCCAAGGCACGGCTGGCGCGCGCCCTCGGGCTCGACGGGTTGGTGGTGGCGCCCTTCGACGCCCATCTCGCCGGGCTTTCGGCGGAAACCTTCGTCGAGACCGTGCTGGTCGGCCGGCTCGCCCTGGCCAGCGCCACCGTCGGCTGGGACTTTCACTTCGGCAAGGATCGGGTCGGCTCGCCCGCCTTCCTCGACGCCGCCGGCAGGCGCCACGGCTTCGGCGTCGACGTGGTCGAGCCCTACGCCTCGGAGGACGGCGAGGTGGTCTCGTCGAGCCGCATCCGCGCCGCCCTCGGCGGCGGCGATCTCGCCGAGGCCTCGGGCCTGCTCGGCTATCGCTGGTTCGTCGAGGGCGAGGTGGTCGGCGGCGACCGGCGCGGCCGCGATCTCGGCTTCCCCACCGCCAACCTGCGGCTCTCCGACGACTGTGCCTTGCGTCACGGCGTCTATGCCGTGACCTTCACCGTCGACGGCGCGACCCACATGGGCGCCGCCAATTGGGGCCGTCGGCCCCAATTCGACAACGGCGCGCCGGTGCTCGAGACCCACGTCCTCGACTTCGCCGGCGATCTCTACGGCAAGACGGTCGACGTCGGCTTCGTCGCCTGGCTCCGTCCGGAGGCCAAATTCGCCGACCTGCGGGGTCTGATCGACCAGATGCGGCTCGATTGCGCCGAGGCGCGCGCCGTCCTCTCCTCGGTCGGACCGGGTACGCCTCTCGACCGGGCGCTCGCCGAGGCCCGCCCATGAACGAAATCCCCGGCGACGCCGGCGAACGTTCGCGCACCGTCGTACGCGGCATCGCCATCATGACGGTGGCGATGCTGATCGTGCCGTCGATGGACGTGCTCGCCAAGCTCCTCACCCACGAGATGCCGGCGCTGGAAGTGGCCTTCGGCCGCTTCGTCGGCCAATTGGCGGCGGCCGCGGTGGTGGCGATCGCGGTCGGCGAGGGCCGTCGCCTGATTCCGCCGAGCCTCCCCGGCCATGTCCTGCGCGGTCTGTTCCTGGCGGCGACCTCGCTGATGTTCTTCTCGGCGCTCGCCACCATGCCGCTCACCGACGCGCTGGCCATCGCCTTCGCCGAGCCGATGATCCTGACGGCGGTGTCGCCCTGGCTGCTCGGCGAGACGGTGGGCTGGCGCCGCTGGGCCGCCTGCGGCGTCGGCTTCCTCGGCACCTTGATGATCATCCGGCCGAGTTTCGAGCAATTCGGCCTGACCGCCCTGTTGCCGCTCGGCGCCGCCTTCACCTTCGCCGGCTACCACGTCATGACCCGCCGCCTTTCGGGCCAGGGCTCGCTGGTGGCGATCCAGTTCGTCACCGGGGTCGTCGGCACGGCGGCGCTCGGGGCGGTCCTCCTCGTGGTCGAGGCCGGCGGTTGGGCGACGCAGGCGGCGGTGATGCCCTCCGGGCTCGGCTGGATCTGGTTCCTCGGCATCGGCGTCCTGTCGTTCCTCACCCACGGGATGATCGTCAAGGCCTTCGAATTCGCCCCCGCCGCGGTGCTCGCCCCCTTCGGCTATCTGGAGATCGTCTCGGCGACGATCCTCGGCTTCCTGATCTTCGGCGACTTTCCCGAGCCGCCGACCTGGGGCGGCATCGCCCTGATCATCGCCTCGGGCCTCTACATCGTCCATCGCGAACGCCTGCGCGGCCGCTCGCGCGACCTGCCGCCGAGCGCCTGACGACCACCGGCGATCTCTCCGGCGTCGCTCGAGCGACGCGCGCGTCTTGACAGCGTCGGCGCGGCTCCCTATCTCGGCGACAGGCCTCTGGCACTCGATCTGATCGAGTGCCAACAGGTCCGATGTTTCTTCCGGTTTCCCGCCGTCGACCCTACCGATGTCCGATCGGACCGGGCGGTGTCGGCGGGGCCGTCCACCCGCGCCTCGAGAGGAACTCCCATGGCCACCACCTTCCGTCCGCTGCACGACCGCGTCGTGGTCGAACGCATCGAAGCCGAGCAGAAGACCGCCGGCGGCATCATCATCCCCGACACCGCCAAGGAGAAGCCGCAGGAAGGCGAGATCGTCGCCGTCGGCCCTGGCGCCCGCGACGACGCCGGCAAGCTCGTCCCCCTCGACGTCAAGGTCGGCGACAAGGTGCTGTTCGGCAAGTGGTCGGGCACCGAAGTCAAGATCGACGGCAAGGATCTCCTGATCATGAAGGAGAGCGACATCATGGGTATCGTCGGCTGAGCCGCGCCCATCGTCGTTCCCCAGGTCCCACCATTCTCATTCCGGAGTAGGCCCAAATGGCTGCCAAGGACGTGAAGTTTTCCGCCGATGCCCGCGACCGCATGCTGCGCGGCGTCGACATCCTCGCCAACGCCGTCAAGGTGACGCTCGGCCCCAAGGGCCGCAACGTCGTCATCGACAAATCCTTCGGCGCTCCCCGCATCACCAAGGACGGCGTCACCGTCGCCAAGGAGATCGAGCTCGAGGACAAGTTCGAGAACATGGGCGCCCAGATGGTGCGCGAAGTGGCCTCCAAGACCGCCGATCTCGCCGGTGACGGCACCACCACCGCGACCGTTCTGGCCCAGTCCATCGTCAAGGAAGGCTGCAAGGCGGTCGCCGCCGGCATGAACCCGATGGACCTGAAGCGCGGCATCGACATGGCCGCTCTCGCCGCCGTCAAGGACCTCGAGGGTCGCTCCAAGAAGATCAAGACCTCGGCCGAAGTCGCCCAGGTCGGCACCATCTCGGCCAACGGCGAGAAGGCCATCGGCGAGATGATCGCCGAGGCGATGCAGAAGGTCGGCAACGAGGGTGTCATCACCGTCGAGGAAGCCAAGACCGCCGAGACCGAACTCGACGTCGTCGAGGGCATGCAGTTCGACCGCGGCTACCTGTCGCCCTACTTCATCACCAACGCCGACAAGATGATCGCGGAGCTCGAGGACCCCTACATCCTCATCCACGAGAAGAAGCTGTCGAACCTCCAGGCGATGCTGCCGGTGCTGGAAGCCGTCGTCCAGACCTCCAAGCCGCTGATCATCATCGCCGAGGACGTCGAGGGCGAGGCGCTCGCCACCCTGGTCGTCAACAAGCTGCGTGGCGGCCTGAAGATCGCCGCCGTCAAGGCGCCGGGCTTCGGTGATCGCCGCAAGGCGATGCTCGAGGACATCGCCATCCTGACCAACGGCCAGGTGATCTCGGAAGACCTCGGCATCAAGCTGGAGAGCGTCACGCTCGACATGCTCGGCCGCGCCAAGAAGGTGACGATCTCCAAGGAGAACACCACCATCGTCGACGGTTCCGGCGCCAAGGCCGAGATCGAGGCGCGCGTCGCCCAGATCAAGGCCCAGGTCGAGGAGACCACCTCCGATTACGACAAGGAGAAGCTCCAGGAGCGTCTGGCCAAGCTCGCCGGCGGCGTCGCGGTGATCCGCGTCGGCGGCGCCACGGAGATCGAGGTCAAGGAGCGTAAGGACCGCGTCGACGACGCGCTCAACGCCACCCGCGCCGCGGTCGAGGAAGGCATCGTCCCCGGCGGCGGTGTCGCCCTGCTGCGCGCCAAGAAGGCGGTCGAGGCCTTGAAGTCCGACGTCGCCGACGTCCAGGCCGGCATCAACATCGTCATCAAGGCGCTCGAGGCCCCGATCCGTCAGATCGTCGAGAACGCCGGTGTCGAAGGCTCGATCGTGGTCGGCAAGCTGCTCGAGTCGAACGACGACGACATGGGCTTCGACGCCCAGAACGAGACCTACGTCAACATGGTGACCGCCGGCATCATCGACCCGACCAAGGTCGTGCGCACGGCGCTCCAGGACGCGGCCTCGGTCGCCGGCCTCTTGATCACCACCGAGGCGATGATCGCCGAGAAGCCCCGCAAGGAAGCGGCTCCGGCGATGCCCGGCGGCGGCATGGGTGGAATGGGCGGCATGGACTTCTGATCGAAGATCGGAAGTCCAGGAAAGCCGCCCATCGGCGGGAACCCGAAGTCGGGCAGGCCCGACTTCGGGCGCAGCATGGACTTCTGATCGAAGATCGGAAGAAGATCAGGAAGTTGGGAGAGGCGGCCGCGAGGCCGCCTCTTCGCGTTTCGAGGTCGCTTTTCGCCGCGTCGCGAAAACGCCTCGCCGCGTGTTTACACCCATCGCCCGACCGGCCACTCTCGCATCGATCCCGCCCCATCCCCTGGAGCCCGCGATGCCCCGTTCACCGAAGTCCCGAGCCGTCGCCGCCGCCCTCCTCGCGTTCTCTCTCGCCGGCGCCGACGCCGCCCGCGCCAACGACAGCATGGCCGAGATCGGCGTCGGCGGCCTGACCCTCGTCCGCTCCGACGCGGTGGTGATGCAGAGTGAGGACCTCTTCCTCTCCGAGGGCGAGGTGACGGTCGACTACGTCTTCCTCAACACCTCGGCGCGGGACGTCGAGGCCCTGGTCGCCTTTCCGCTGCCCGACGTCGTCTACGAGCCGGAGATCCGCATTCCCGACTTCGTCGCCGAGCTCGGCTTCGAGACCTCGGTCGACGGTCGGCCGCTGAAGCTCGACATCGTCCAGTCGGCGCTCCTGGGCGGCAAGGACGTCTCTCGGCGGGTCGAAGCCGCGGGCTTTCCGGTTCTCGCCGATTGGCAGCGCTTCGAGGCGGCGGTCGAGAAGAAGACCCCGGCGGAGCGCGCGGCGCTCGAGGCCGAGGGCCTCCTGAAGAACGCCGGCGACGCCGTCGCCCCCTATTGGGTCGCCGGTTGGCTCACCAAGACTACGATCACCCGGACCCAGGTCTTCCCGGCCGGTCGTCCGGTCCGGGTCTCCCATTCCTACAAGCCGCTCGCCGGCGGCTCGGTCGGCTCGATCCTCAAACCCGACATTCGCAATCAGCCGGACATGCGCAAGGAAGTCGCCGCCTACCGCGCCAAGTTCTGCGTCGACGACGCCTTCGTGAAGGGGTTCGACGCGGCGCGGGGCAAGCAGAAGGATGCGCTGCAGTCCGACATCTGGATCGGCTACGTGCTGACCTCGGGCGCCAATTGGAAAGGTCCGATCGGCCGTTTCCGCATGGTCGTCGACAAGGGCGATTCCAAGAACCTGGTGAGTTTCTGTGGCACCGGTGTGAAGAAGATCGCCCCGACGCGCTTCGAGGTGGTCTACCAGAACTTCACGCCGAAGGCCGACGTGAACGTCCTGATCGTCAAACCGCCCCAGACTTTCTGACGGTGCTCGGTCGTTGCACGACCGCGGCATCGGCGCACGATCGCCGGGACGTCGCAGTCGGTTCGCGGGCCTTCCACCCTAGGTATCGATCACATTGGAGACATCACGTAAGGGGAATTGAAAGGATGCTCCGGTACGTTTGATCTCAATTCACATAGAACCTCGGGCGGTATCTCGGTGCGAGATCGGCCAAAAGGAGGTCGTCGTGCAGTTCTTTTACTGGAATGCCAGCTTCGAGATCGGGATTCCGTTGGTCGATGCCCAGCATCGCAAGCTCGTGGACCTGATCAACGCCCTGGCGACCGCAATTACCGAGGGCGGCAAATTGCCGCAGGTCGAGGCGCTGATCCAGGAACTCACGGACTATGCGGCGAAACACTTCGCCGACGAAGAACGTCTGTTGGAGCGCTCGACGCTCTCCGAGGGCGAGAAGATGCGTCATCGCGGCGCTCATCGCGGTTTCGTCGAGAAGGTCCAGGAGATCGGCAAACGCGACGACCTGCTGCGCGCCGACGTCTCCGAACAGGTCCTCGAATTCCTCATCACCTGGCTCGTCTCCCACATCCTCGGATCCGACCGCAAGATCAGCCTGGCGCTGAAGGGAGCCTCGACCAATGCGTCGGAGGCGGTGCGCATGGCGCCGGCGCCGAGCGTCGAACAGGTGTTGATCAACGCGCTGGGGGAGACCGAACGGCGCTTCCGGGCGATTTCCGACTACGCCCCGGCGATGATCTGGGTCTGCGACGCCACCGGCATCCGTGGATATACCAATCGCTCCTGGAGCGAATTCGTCGGCCTCGACGAGCGCAAGTCCGGCGACTGCGAGTGGTGCGGCTACCTCCACCCGGACGATCGCGACACCTACCAGCAGCGCGTCGAGGAACTCCTGGCGACGCCGCATCCCGCCGAGATCGAATATCGTCTGCGCCGCCCCGACGGATCCTACGGCTGGCTGCTCGAGCGCATCCTGCCGCGTTGGGATTCGAGCGGCACCTTCATGGGGCTGATCGCCTCGGCGGTCGACATCACGGCGATCAAGCGCTCCGAGGAGGTCTTGAGCCGGGCCAATCGTCAGCTCGAGGAGGAGGTGGCCAAGCGCACCGCCGAACTCGAGCACCTGATGATGACCGACCCGCTGACCGGCGTCGGCAACCGCCGTCTGTTGATGGAGCGCCTCGACGAGGCGATCGCCCGCGCCGCGCGCGAGGGGACGACGCTCTCCGCGATCTTCGTCGATCTCGACCACTTCAAGCGCATCAACGATCGCAACGGCCATGCGATCGGTGATCGTGTCCTGGTGCGCGTCGCCCGTTGCCTCCGCGCTAATCTGCGCGACAACGACATCGTCGGGCGCTACGGCGGCGAGGAATTCGTCGTCGTCCTGGAAGAGGCGAGGATCGACGAAGCGTTCCGCGTCGCCGAGCGTCTGCGCGCCGCGATCGGGCGCATCCGTCTACGCGAGATGGACGACGTGATCTCCGCCAGCGCGGGTCTCGCCGAATGGCGCCCGGGCGAGGACGGCGATGGGCTCCTGGCGCGCGCCGACAAGGCGCTCTACCGCGCCAAGGCCGAGGGCCGCGACCGCTGCGTCATGGACACGGACGACTGCATGGCGGCGTGACACCCGTCACGGGCGCCGCGCGATCCCGTCACGGGCGCCGCTCACCCCAGCGCCGCGTCCAACGCGTCGGCCATCTCGTTGGCGCCGGCGAAGACCCAGTCGAGCTTCGACACCGTCACCACGTCCGCCCCGCGCCCCCGGAGCAGATCGGCGAGGGCCGCGACCTTGGCCGAGGCCACGTGCAACGTCAGCGGCTGGCCCGCCGGCGGCGCGCCGAAGGGCGCCGTCGCGCCGAGGCTCGCCGCCACCTCGATCGCGCCGGCGGCGTCGTCGAGCCGGGCGCGGACCTCGCGGGCGCGTCGGGCGCGCGCTTCCGACGACACCCGGTCGAGGATGGCGCGGGCCTGGGCGCGGGCATGGCCCGACCACGCCGCCGTCTTGGAGGCGACGAGATGGGCCTGACTCTTCAGGATGACACCGTCGGCGAGGATCTTCAGATCGTTGGCCGCGAGCGTCGCGCCGGTGGTGGTGATGTCGACGATCGCTTCCGCCGCGCCGGCCGCCGGCGCCCCCTCGGTGGCGCCCAGGCTCTCGACGTTGCGATAGTCCGAGATCCCCGCCTCGGCGAAGAAGCGCCGGGTGGTCTCGAGATATTTGGTGGCGATGCGCAACTGGTGGCCGTGGCGGGCGCGGAAGTCCGCCGCCACGTCGCCGAGATCGGCCATGGTCGAGACGTCGATCCACGCCTGCGGCACGGCGACCACCACGTCGGCGAAGCCGAAGCCGAGTTCGCTCACCAAGTGCACCTTGGCCGGCCAGTCGGCGATGTTCTCGTGCACCAGATCGAGGCCGGTCACGCCGAAATGGACGTTGCCGGCGGCGATCTCCCGGGTGATCTCGGAGGCCGAGAGGAAGGCGATCTCGACGTCGTCGATGCCACCGAGCCGGCCGCGATAGTTGCGCGCCCCGCCCGGCTGCAGGACGGGAAGGCCGGCCCGCTCGAAGAAGGCGTTGGTGTTCTCCTGTAGCCGTCCCTTGGAGGGCACGGCGATGATCAGGCGATCGGTCGTCATTCGCGCGCTCCCAGTTCCTGGCCGTAGCCGCCGATGCCGAGCCGGTCGAGCCACATCGAGAAGCCGCAGGCGGCGACCGGGGTGGCGCTGCCGAGCCGGCCGATCAGCCCGTCGTAGCGGCCGCCGCCGATCACCGGGCGGTCGCCGCCCGACGAGGCGAGGCGATCGGGATCGCGCATCTCGAAGACGAAGCCGGTGTAATAGTCGAGGTTGCGGCCGAAATCGGCCCGGAACACCGGCCGGTCGAGTTCGATGCCGCAATCGTGGAAGGCGTCGTTGCGGCGGGCGAAGAGATCGAGCGCTCCGCCCATGTCGATCCCGACCTCGGCGCGGAAGGCGTCGAGCGCGTCGACGGCGCGTTCCGGCGAGGTGGTGATGGCGAGATAGCGGGTGAGCACCCGCGCCGCCTCCGGTGTCATGCCGCCCTGCGAGGCGAGCGCGGCGCGCTCCAGGAAACGCTCGGCGATCTCGTGGGCGCTGCGGCCGCCGACGGTGGCGATGCCGGCGAGCCCGAGCAGGTCCTCGACCAGATTGCGCGCCTCGTCCGGCCGCGACCCGGCGAGCGCGCCGAGAATGCCGGCATGGCGCGCCGCGTCCGCGTCGTCGACGCCCTCGGCGAGGCGGGCGACGGCGCCGAGGAGCCGCTGCGGCATGCCGAAGAGCCCGCGCAGGCGGCGACGCAAGGGGGCGGCGAGCCCGAGCCCGTCGAGCAGCGCCAGAAACAGGCCCTCGTCGCCGATCTTCACGCTCGGCGCGTCGACGGCGAAGAGGTTCGCCGCCTCGAAGGCCAGCGCCAGGACGTCGGCGTCCGCCGCTGCGCGATCCTCGTTGCCGAAGAGCTCGATGCCGGCCTGGAGGAATTCGGCGCTCTCACCGGTCCGCTGGCGGAACACCGGGCCGAAATAGCCGAGCGCCGCCTCGCGGCCCGCCGCGCCGTGCTCCAGATAGTGCCGGCAGATCGGGATGGTGAAGTCGGGCCTGAGGCAGAGTTCGTGCCCCTCGGCATCCGAGGTGAGGAACAGGCGGCGGCGGATGTCCTCGCCGGCGATGTCGAGGAAGAGATCGGCGGGCAGCAGGATCGCCGGTTCCACCATCTCGGCCTCGACCTCGCGCTGGAACAGCGCGACGAGTTCCGCCGTCGGATCGAAGGCGGAGAGTTCCGCCCCCTCTTCGCCGCCGTCTCCGTCGCCGCCGGCGAGCGCGTCGAGCGCTTGCGCCAGATCCTCCGGCGTCGCGATGCCGGCCTCCGCCAGCATCTGCGCCATCTTCTCGGCGTGAGGAAACTTGCCGCCGGGCTGGTGGGGTTTGCCGGAGGGCTGGAAGCCTGTGGGGGTCTTGGGCGCCATGGGCGTCTCCCGGGGTGATGCGTCGCGATCAGTCGGCGGTCGGTGTGCGTATGGTGCCGCCGTGGCTGGTCCAGATCTCGGCGACGGCGGCGACCATGTCGGCGACCTTCACCTCGATCTGAGCCGGCCGTGCCGCCTTGTAGTCGGCGTTCGACTTGAAGGCTTCCGCCGCGCGCGCCCCCTCGATCAGATCCTTGATCTGGACGACCCCGGCCTCGCGCTCGTTCGAGCCCTGGATGACGACGCAAGGCGCCTTGCGGCGGTCGGCGTATTTCATCTGCGCCTTCATGCCCGACGAGCCGAGATACATCTCGGCGCGGATGCCGGCGTCGCGAAGCCGCTTGGTCAGCGCCAGATAGGCGCCGGCCTCGGCCTTGTCCATGACCAGGACGACCACCGGGCCGAGTTCCTCCGACGCGGCGAGGATCGGGCTTCCGACCGCCTTCAAGGCGGTCATCAGCCGCGACACGCCGATCGAGAAGCCGGTCGCCGGCACCGCCTCGGGGAGGAAGCGCGCCACCAGCCCGTCGTAGCGCCCACCGCCGCCGACCGAGCCGAAGCGGACGACCTCGCCCTTCTCGTTCGGCACCTCGAAGGTGAGTTCGGCCTCGTAGACCGGGCCGGTGTAGTATTCGAGGCCGCGTACCACCGAGGGGTCGATGCGGATGCGATCGGGACCGTAGTCGGCACCCCTCACAAGTTTTCGAATGTCTTCAAGCTCCCCGAGACCGGCAAGCATCGTCTCGTTCGCCTGAGGAATGTCGAGCAGCTTTGCCAAGTACCGTTTGTACGTCCGGATCGAGTATGGCTTTAGATTGTTTCGAGAAAAGAACGCGTACGCACGACCGACCACATTAATCTGCCAGTCTTCAAGCCCCGCGCCCTTGGTGAAGTCGCCGGACTTGTCCTTCGGGTTCTCCCAGCGGCCGGGGCCGAGCAGATCGCGAACCCCCTCCGGCCCGATCTTGTCGAGCTTGTCGATCGCCCTGAGCACCGTCAGGCGCTTGTGGCCGTTCTCCTCGCCCGAAAGCCCGATCGCCTCCATCACCCCGTCGAGGACCTTACGGTTGTTGACCTTGACGACGTACTGGCCGCGCGCCAGACCCACCGCCTCCATCGCGTCGGCCATCATCATGCAGATCTCGGCGTCCGCCGCGACCGAGCCGGCGCCGACCGTGTCGGCGTCGAACTGCATGAACTGGCGGAAGCGCCCCGGGCCCGGCTTCTCGTTGCGGAACACCCAGCCGACGCGGTAGCTGCGATAGGGCTTGGGCAGGCCCTGCCAATTCTCGGCGGCATAGCGGGCGAGGGGGGCGGTCAGGTCGTAACGCAGCGACAGCCACTGCTCGTCGTCGTCCTGGACCGAGAAGACGCCCTCGTTGGGCCGGTCCTGATCGGGCAGGAACTTACCCAACGCGTCGGTATATTCGACCAGCGGCGTCTCCACCGCCTCGAAGCCGTAGAGCTCATAGACGGCGCGGATCTTGGCGAGCATCGCCTCGGTCGCCTTGACCTCGGCCGGGCCGCGATCGACGAAGCCACGCGGGGTCCGCGCCTTCGGTTTCGTCTCGTCTGCCATGATCCCACCTGCCGTTCGTCGTTCGCCAACACGAAAACCCGCGAATTCGCGCGGGGATGCCGTGGTTCCTAGACCGGATCGCCGCGACGGACAAGCGCGCGGGCGCCGGCGCCTCCCCGACGCCTTCCCGGTGGCCGCCGCGCGGCCGGCTTCACCATCTTCGTGTGATGCAAACGGGTCGCACCCGGCCCCAGGCCCTCGGCATTGAATTTCACCCACATTTCCGCCACGGTGCCCGGACAGTGAAGCGCGGCCCTCGCCGTCGCACGGCTCTCGAACGCCCGCGCCGCGCTTCCCAACCTCCAACGCCGGAAGAACAGAACCTCCATGGAGCCCGTCGTCCAGGACGCCCCGTCGCCCGAACTCTCGATCGTGGTGCCCACCTACAACGAGAGCGCCAACGTTCCCGAACTGGTGCGCCGGCTCGACGCGACGCTCACCGGCATCCGCTGGGAGGCGATCTTCGTCGACGACGACAGCCCGGACGGCACCTGGCGGGTGGCCAAGGAGATCTCGCTGCGGGATCCGCGCGTGCGCTGCATCCGCCGCGTCCGCCGTCGCGGCCTGTCGGGCGCCTGCGTCGAGGGCATCCTGTCGTCGGCGGCCCCCATCGTCGCGGTGATGGACGCCGACCTTCAGCACGACGAGGCCTTGCTGCCGAGGATGCTCGAGGCCATTCGCGGCGGCGCCGAACTGGTGGTCGGCAGCCGTTACGTCGAGGGCGGCTCGCAGGGCGACGGCTTCTCGCGGCTGCGCGCCTGGGGCAGCGAGACGGCGACCTCGCTCGCCCGCCGCTTCCTCGACATCGATCTCTCCGACCCGATGTCGGGCTTCTTCATGCTGCGCCGTGAGAAGGTCGAGGCGGTGGCCGACAGCCTGCAGCGCGAGGGCTTCAAGATCCTGCTCGACATCGTCGCCTCCTCGCCGGAGCCGTTGAAGACGGTGGAGCTGCCCTTCGTCTTCCGCGAGCGCCTCGCCGGCGAATCGAAGCTCGACAGTCTGGTGACCGCCGAATATCTCGGCCTGCTCTTCTCCAAGTTCTCCGGCGGTGTCGTCCCCGTCCGCTTCCTGATGTTCATCGCGGTCGGCGCCTCGGGCATCGTCATCCATCTCCTGGCGCTGAAGCTCGCCCTGCACTTCGGCGACATGAGCTTCCGCTGGGGCGAGGTCACCGCCACCTTCGTCGCCATGACCTGGAACTTCATGCTCAACAACCAACTGACCTACCGCGATCGCCGCCTCACCGGCCTGCGTTTCGTCACCGGTCTGTTGACCTTCTATCTCGTCTGCAGTCTCGGCACCGTCGCCAACCTCGGCGTCGCCACCGGCCTGTTCGAGATGGTCGACAGCGGCCCCTGGATCGCCGGTTTCGCCGGCGCGGTGATGAGCGCGGTGTTCAACTACGCCGTCTCCTCCACCCTCACCTGGCGCAAGTGAGGCGGTCGGTGACGGCCCCTCCGAGCCCGCCGACGCGCGCCGGCGCCGTCCCTCGCGACGGCGTCGGGCTGCCGCCGATGCTGCTGGTCGCCGGCCTCGCCGGGCTTCTCGCGATCCGCCTGGCGGTCGCGGCCTCCGCCGGGCTCACCGACGACGAGGCCTATTATCGCTTGTGGTCGCTGAAGCTCCAGGCCGGCTACTACGACCACGCTCCGATGGTCGCCTGGATGATCCGGGCGGGGCGCGAACTCGTCGGCGACACCGCGCTCGGCCTGCGCCTGTTCTCGCCGCTCGCCACCTTCGTCGGCTCGCTCCTGCTGTGGCGGGCGGTGGCGGTGCTCGACGGTCGCGCCATCGCCACCCGCGCCACCGTCTGGTTCAACGCCACCCTCCTGATCGGCGCCGGCTCGGTGCTGATGACCCCCGACACGCCCTCGGTGTTCTTCTGGGGGGCGACGCTGTGGGCGCTCGCCGAACTGACCGCCTCGCGCGATCCGCGCTGGTGGCTGGTGGTCGGCGTCACCGCCGGCCTCGGCCTCTTCTCGAAATATTCGGTGCTCTTCCTCGGCCTCGGCATCCTCGTCTGGCTCGTCGGCTCGCGCCGGACGCGGGTCTGGTTCGGCAGCTGGCAGCTCTGGGTCGGCGGCGCCGTCGCGCTCGCGATCTTCGCGCCGGTGGTCCTGTGGAACGCCGATCACCAATGGATCTCCTTCCACAAGCAATTCGGCCGCACCGTGCCCCATGGGCTGCGACCGGAGAAGTTTCTGGAACTCCTCGGGGTCCAGTGGTTGCTCATCGGCCTGCCGCTCGCGCCCCTCGCGATGTGGGGCCTGTGGCGGGCGGCGGTCGGATGGCGGCGTCGCGGCGACGAGAGCGCCCAACTGGTGATCGCGACTTCCGCGCCCTTCCTCGCCTATCTCCTCTTCCACTCGTTCCACGGCGGGGTCGAGGGCAATTGGCCGGCGCCGCTCTATGCCGGCTTCGCCTGGATGGCGGCGCGCGCCGTGCCGGCGATTCCCGCCCTCTCCGGCGCTCCGGCGCGCCTCGCCGGCGCCGCCGCTCGCCTGGTGGCGCCGCTCGGCCTCACCCTGACGGCGCTCCTCTATCTCCATGCCGTGGCGCCGCTGGTGGTGCTGCCGCCGGAACGCGATCCGACGGCGCAGATGCGCGGCTGGGACGGCTTCGCCGACGAGATCGAGGCGCTGCGGCGGGAAACCGGCGCCGCCTGGATCGCGGTGCCGACCTATACGCTCGCCGGCCAGTTCTCGAGCCGGCTCGGCCCGTCGCGGGTCGTCCAACTCGGCGAGGCGGAGCGCTACGCCCATCTGGCGCCGCCCGATCCGGCGATGTTGTCGCAACCGGCGCTCTTCGTCACCCGCGCCCGCCGCGACACCGTCGCCCGCATCCGCGATCGCTTCGACCGGGTCGAGAACCTCGGCACCCGCGACCGCGCCGTCGCGGGCCATGTCGTCGACAGCTACACCGTCTACCTGCTGACCGGCGCTCATGGTGATCCGCGCCGCTGAGGACCGTCGTCAGCCGCCGCCGAGATGGCGCTTGAGGAAGACCACGGTGCGATCGTAGGCGGCGTCGGCGGCCTCGCGATTGTAGGCGCGGGTTCCCGGCTCGGAGGCGAAGGGACCGGTCAGCCCGGGATAGACCCAGGATTCGAACACCCGCGCCGCGCCGATCATCTTCTTTTCCAGGATCTCGATCTGCGGCGCGGTCCGTGGGTCGTTCTCCGCCCAGTGGAACAGCATCGGCACCTTGATCGCCGCCGCCCGGTCCGGCGCCGGCATGGTCGAATAATAGGCGACTCCGGCCTTGATCCGGGTGCCGGCGATGGCGAACTGCATGACGTAGGGCCCGCCCCAGAGGAAGCCGACCGCCGCGATCGACCCGTTGCACTCGGGGTGCTTGTTCAGGAGGTCCGCGGCGGCGTCGAGGGCGAGCTGGTGCTCGGCCGGGATGATCCGCGCCATCAGGTTGACCCCCTCGTCCGAATCCTCCGGCAGGTCGTAGGGGGCGAGAAGGTTTGGAACCAGGACGATGAAACCGTCCATGGCGAAGCGGCGGGCGAGGCCGCGCCAGAAGGGACCCGACCCGCGCTGATCGGGGATCAGGAGGATGCCGGGCCGCTTTCCCCCGACCCGCTGCCGCTCGAGATGCCCCTTGAAGACGCGCTTGCGCACCTGAAAGGTGACGGTGTCGACGGCGATGCGCGGATCGAGCGGCGGCTCTCCCTCCTGGGCGAGGGCCGGCGCGCCGAGCGTCGAGGCCGCCGCCGCCCCGCCGAGGCCGGCGAGCACCGCGCGCCGATCGATCCCGGGTCGCGGACCCTCGGCGAGGGCGTGGGGCCTGGGCGCGGGGTGGGCGTCGGGGTCGGACATCGGTTCTGGCTCGTCTCGCGGAAGGGGCGGTCGATCGATTCGACCGAGGCCGATCGATGCACCGGCACTATGGAGAAGACGAGGCGGAGGTCAAAATCGCCCGCCGCCGACCTCACCGCGGCCGAACGAAGGCGGCGCGCTCCGCCTCCACCGCGGCCCGCACGGCGCAGCCCTCGAGGTGGTCGTCGACCAGCCCCATCGACTGCATGAAGGCATAGGCCGTGGTCGGGCCGACGAAGGCCCAGCCGCGCTTGCGCAGTTCCTTGGAGAGCGCGGTCGATTCCCTGGTCGTCGCCATGGCGCAGACCGCCGCCTTGGTGATCCGCGCCGGCCGGCTCGCCGGATCCGGCTCGAAGCCCCAGACGAAGCCGGCGAGCGAGCCCTTCTCGTCGATCAGGTCGAGGCACTTGCGCGCATTGCCGAGGACCGCTTCGATCTTGCCGCGATGGCGCACGATGCCGGCGTCCGACAGGAGCCGGTCCATGTCCTGTTCGTCGAAGTCGACGATCTTCCGCGGATCGAAACCGGCGAAGGCGCGGCGGAAATTCTCGCGCTTCCTCAGGATCGTCAGCCACGACAGGCCGGACTGGAAACCCTCAAGGCAGAGCTTCTCGAACAGGCGGACGTCGTCGGCGACCGGCCGGCCCCATTCCTCGTCGTGATAACGTCGGTAGAGTTCGTCGACACCCGGCCACCAGCAGCGCGTCACGCCGTCGCTTCCCGCGGCGAGGCCGGTGTCGGCGGCGATGTCCTCGGTCATGGCTGGCCTCCGCGATAGCGCCGCTCGATTCGTCGCGGACAAAATATCGCACCGTGAACAAAATGAAAACGGGCGCCGAAGCGCCCGCGATCGTCGGTGTCTGTCGCCACTCTCAGGCGAACAGCGCGTCGATGTCGTCCTGGGAGGCGATGCCGACGTCCTCGCCGAGCGCCGGGCCGTTGAGCAGCGACTGGTCGCCCATCCGGTGCTCGAGTTCGACCTCGATCTCCTTGAAGCTCTCCACCCCGCCCCAGATGTCCATCATCTTGACGATGCGTTCCTCGACGAAGCGCAGGGTATTGACCACCTTGGTGATACGCTGGCCGGTGAGGTCCTGAAAGTTGCAGGCTTCGAAGATGACGATCGTGTGCTCTTGGATGTCCGAGGCGAGGCCCTGATCGTCGCCCTTGAGTTTGGCGACGAGGGTGCTGGCGCGCTCGTCGATCGCCTCCGCCTCCGTCAGGATGGTCTCGGTCGCCTGCTCGGTGCCGAAGACGACGGCGTCGAGCTCGTTGGTGACCCGCGACAGTTCCTGCCCGTTGCAGCCGGAGACGTGGAGGGTGGCGATCTCGCGCTTGGTGCGATTGATCGCCTCGTAGATGAGATCCATCTCCGACTTGATCTTGCGCGCTTCCTGCTGATCGCGGCGCAACTGTTCGAGCGCCTTCTCGCCCAGTTCCTGGGTCGGCTGGACCAGCGCCCTCAGCGAACGAACCTCGGCGAGGAGTTCGCGATGGCGGTCCTCGGCGCGGTCCCCGCTCCCCGAGTTGGCGTTGGCGATCGCCTCAATGCGAAACATCTTTCTCGCGGCCATCGATGCCTCTGTGCCTCATGGAACTGCCGTTCGGTTCTGCCGATGGTTAGCCGGTCGTCCTTAAGGAATCGTTCTCCGCGCCGCCGCGTGTCGATCGTCGCGACCGCGCCTCGATGCGGTCGAGAAACGTTCGATCGAGGAATTCCGCCGTATACCGAAAGATAACCATGACGAAACCTTTCCGGCGTCGATCGCCTCCCGCGACATTTCGTTCACCATTCGGTCGCTGCCTGCGCGCAGTCTGAGGTGAGATGCCGACGTCTCGTCGAACCCGGCGTGCGGATGTACGCGCGCCGGGGGAGGGCGATGTGGCGGCATGGTGTTGACCCGTCCCCAGTTCCGAGTACGACGATGACCCGATCGATCCTTCTGCTTTCGAGCGCGCTCACCGCCGCCGCCCTCCTCGGCGGCGCGACCTCCGCCGCCGCCGAGAGCCGCTACGGCACACGTCCGCCGGTGGTGCTCTCTCCCGACCTCGCCGAACCCTGGACCATGCAGTTGCGGCCGAGCTATCGCGGCGTGACCGGGCCCGTGGTCTATGCGCCGATGCCGGCGCCCGAGCCTCGGGCGAGCCGCTACGCGCCGCCGCGCGAACGCGTCGCCGCGATCGATCCGCGACCGACGCGGCGCGGTGGTGACGAGATCGATCCGAAGTTTCTGCCGACCGAGGTCGCCTGGGACGGCAAGCAGGCGCCCGGCACGATCGTCGTCGACACCGTCGAGCGCCACCTCTTTCTGGTCGAGCCCGGTGGCAAGGCGCGCCGTTACGGCGTCGGCGTCGGCCGGCCGGGCTTCCAATGGGCCGGCACCCACAAGATCACCCGCAAGGCGGAATGGCCCGACTGGACCCCGCCGCCGGCGATGTTGAGGCGCCGCCCCGACCTGCCGCGCCACATGGAGGGCGGCCCCGCCAATCCGCTCGGCGCCCGCGCCCTCTATCTCGGCTCGACCGAATACCGCATCCACGGCTCCAACGAGCCCTGGACCATCGGCAAGTCGGTCTCCTCCGGCTGCATCCGCATGCGCAACGAGGACGTCACCGATCTCTACGGCCGCGTCGGCGTCGGCACTCGGGTGGTGGTACTCTGACCGCCACGCCGGGAAAGACCCCGGCCCCACACGTGAAGAGACCCCCGAATCGGGTGCGGCGCACGCGATTCGGGGGTCTTTCCATCGGTGGCGGCGATCGTCGGATACCGCAGGCTCGGCGTCAGACGTCGACGGCGCGGCGATAGAGGTGCCAGGTGGCGTGGCCGAGCCACGGCAGCACCACCACCAGCCCGAGGAACATCGGCAGGATCGCCACCGCCAACAGGGTCCCGACGAAGATGCCCCAGCCGAGCATCACCATCGGCGCGGCGAACACCGCCCGGATCGAGGCGATCATCGCGGTGACGAAGTCGATGTCGCGATCGAGCAGCATCGGATAGGCGATGACGCTGACCGAGAAGATCACCGTCGCCATCACCGCGCCGATGACGTTGCCGACCATCAGGAAGGCGATGCCGCGCGGGGTCGAGACCACCGCCGTGACGATGTCGGTGTAGTCGAGCGGCCTCAGGCCGAAGAACAGCGCGTAGACGAAGCCGGCGGCATAGATCCAGCCGATCAGCCCGAAGGCGGTGACCAGCGCCATGTAGCCGAGTTCGCGGCGCGCATGCGCCGGCACCGCGCCGATCAGCCGGCCGATCGTCGCCGGCGCGCCGGTCCCCAGTCGTCGGCTGGTCTCGTAGAGGCCGACCGCGGCGAAGGGCGCGATCAGAGCGAAACCGGCGGCGAGCGGATAGGCGAGAAACAACATGTCGAAGGACGCGGCGACCCAGAACAGCAGGTTGCCGGCGAGGGCATAGACCGCCCCGACCAGAAGCCCGAAGGTCGGCGCGGCTCTGAAATCGCGCAAGCCGCCCGCCAGGCTCGCGGAGATGTCATCCACGGTGATGGCGCGAATCTGCGGTTCAATCGATTCGATTCCGGGAGGCGCGTCGCCTGCCAAGAGTTCTGTCATGTCCATACCTCGCCCTGATGGCCTCGCCTTGTCTGCGGCGAGTGCCTTGTGCGACAGAGTGCCACAGATCGACGGCTTTGCAACGACTTCGCCAGGATCCGCCGCCGTCGTGGCCGTCCGGAGGCGGATAGATATTGGATATCAGATATATATCGGAGATCAGGAACCTGTCGGCGGGACGCCGCCGGTCGGTGCTCGTTTCGCCGCGCCCGTCGACCCGCGACGACCCCACGACCGAAAAAGCCGGGCTCGAGGGTCTCGAATTGATCTAATTTCCTGATATGAACGCACAGCGACGTCGCATATGAGGTGTCGACCGAAATTCCGTCCCGATCACCACGCCATCGGAGTGAAGAAATGAAGAAGGTTCTCGTGCTCGCCGCCCTCGGCTTCGCCGCCGCCACCGGCAATGCCTACGCCGGCGACGCCGCTGCCGGTGAAGCCCAGTTCAATTCCAAGTGCAAGATCTGCCACCGGATCGGCGAGGGCGCCAAGAACATGGTCGGCCCCGAGCTCAACGGCATCGACGGCCGCAAGATGGCCTCGATCGACACCTTCAAGGGCTACGGCGCCGACCTCAAGAAGATGGGCGACGAAGGCAAGACCTGGACCGAGGCGCTGATCGTCGAATACGTCGGCGACCCGAAGAAGTTCAACCCGGGCACCAAGATGGCCTTCGCCGGCTTCAAGGACGACAAGACCACGGCGGAGAACGTCGCCGCCTACCTCGTCTCCTTCGGCGCCGACGGCAAGAAGAAGTGATCGGACGGGCCGACGGCGGCGCCTCGCGGCGACGACGAGGCCCATCCCGCGAAATCGGAAGGCCCCGGGAGCGATCCCGAGGCCTTTTCGTTTCAGAAGCCGCCGCCTCAGTGACCCTCACCGTCCGGCGCGTGCGCCTTGCGGATGCGGCGCACCACCCAGAAGACGCCGCCGAGCACCACCGGCACGGCGAGCCCGGTGGCGATGCCGACGTCGATCGGCAGGAGGTGGGCTTCCTTCAGCGCCTTGAAGAGATAGCCGAGCAGGCCGACGACGTAGTAGCTGACGGCGGCCACCGACAGACCCTCGACGGTCTGTTGCAGGAGGAGTTGCTGGCGGGCGCGGCGGTTCATCGATTCCAGGAGATCGCGGTTCTGCTGTTCGAGATCGACGTCGACCCGCGTGCGCAACAACTGAGCGGTGCGCGAGGCGCGTTTCGACAGGTCGTTCATCCGCGCCTGGATGCCGAAGACCGTGCGCATCGCCGGCTTGGAGCGCCGGGCGAGGAAGCTCGCCCAGGTCGAGTAGCCGGGGACGCCGTGCTCGTCGAGGATCCCCAGCCGATCGGCGACGATCTGGTCATAGGCGCGCGTCGCGCCGAATCGGTAGGACGCCGCCGCCGAGCTGTTCTCCACTTCGGCGTTCAGCGTCGACAGCCGCTCGAGCAGGCCGCGATTGGCGGCGAGCCCCTCGGTCGAGCGGATCTCCGAGGTGATGGCGGCGAGGTCGCGCTCCAGCCGCCGCACTTCCGGGGCGAGTTCCTGCGCCAAGGGCAGGCCGAGCATCGCCAGCGTCCGATAGGTCTCGATCTCGAGCAGGCGCTGGACCAGCGCGCCGGCCTGTTGTTCGGTCAGGCCGCGATCGATGGTGAGGATGCGGGTCCGCCCGTCGCCGTCCTGGCGAAAATCGGTGAGGCTGATCGCGGCGCCGCCATAGGCCTCCGAGATGCACAGGCTCGCCGGATCGAAGGCGGCGGTGGCGAGGGCGAGATCGCCCGGCCCGGCGGCGAGATCGACCCGCGCCGCCACCAGCATCGGTCCCGGCTGCACGAATTCGCTGCCGAAGGGATGATTGGAAGGCGGACCGGCGAAGAGGCGGTCGCCGGCCTCCGCCGGACCGTCCCAGGTATAGGTGACGAATTCGGCGTGGCGCTCCCATTTGAGCGTGCCGGCGCCGAAGCCGACGACGTGGTGCCGCGTCTCGACGCCGGGGCCCGGCGCCCCGCGCCCCCGGCAGAAGCCGTCGAGAAAGCGGCGGTCGGCCTCGGCCGCGTCGCGATCGACGGCGAAGGCGTGGTGGAGGAAGACGCGCGGCGCCCGCGCCGACCGGAACGGCCGGGCATGGACCTCGCCGATGATCGCGGCGCGCGCCGGGTGGCCGACGAAACCGCGCCCCCCCGTCGCTGCCGCCGGTGCGGCCTCGGCCCCCGGCACTCGCTCGTCGCTCATCGTTTCCTCGCTCGCTCCGGTCCGTCGTTCGGGTCACGGCCGGCGCGCGTCAACTTCCATCCTCGCCGCCGCTTCGGCAACCCGATCGTCGCACATGTTGCGCTGCAATATGGACCGAGGTGGTGCGTCGCGATGCCACGGTCACGGCGCGTCCGCTCGCCGCCACGCCTCGATCCGTTTGTGGACAACAAAACTTACCACCGGGTTTGACGATTTCTGTCCGCCGCACTATGGTCCGAAGCCGCGCCGGAGCCCCTCCCGTGTCGCGATCGGACGCGCGCCGCCGCGACGCGAGACCGATCCGCCGATTTTCCCTTCCTGGCCAGACGGACCCGTCCATGCGTTCCACTTCCCGCCCCAAGGTCGCGTTGTTCGTCACCTGTCTCGTCGATCTCTTCCGCCCGAGCGTCGGCTTCGCCGCGGTCAAGTTGATCGAGGACGCCGGCTGCGAGGTGGTGGTGCCGCCGGCCCAGACCTGCTGCGGTCAGCCCGCCTTCAATTCCGGGGATCGCAAGGACGCCGCCGCGCTGGCGATGAAGGTCATCGCCGCCTTCGAGGGCTTCGACCATCTGGTGGCGCCGTCGGGCTCCTGCGCCGGCCAGATCCGCGCCCATTATCCCGAGCTCTTCGACGACGGCGACCCCTGGAAGGCCCGCGCCGAAGCGCTCGCCGCCAAGAGCCACGAGCTCGTCTCCTTCCTCGTCGACGTCCTCGGCGTCACCTCGACCGGCGCCGCCTTCGACGGCACCGTGACCTATCACGACAGTTGCTCGGGCCTGCGCGAGCTCGGCATCCAGGCCCAGCCGAGGAAGCTGCTCGCGGCGGTCGACGGCCTGACCCTGACCGAGATGAAGGACACCGACGTCTGCTGCGGCTTCGGCGGCGCCTTCGCGGTGAAATATCCCGACCTCTCCGGCGCCATCGTCGACAAGAAGACCGTCAACGTCGAGGAGTCCGGCGCCGAGACGCTGCTCGCCGGCGACATGGGCTGCCTGATGAACATCGCCGGCCGCCTGTCGCGCAAGGGCTCGAGGGTGAAGGTCCGGCACGTCGCCGAAGTGCTCGCCGGCATGGCCGACGGCCCGGCGATCGGTTCGCCGAAGAAGGGAGCCTGACGATGGAGGTCACATCCCCCGCCTTCAAGGCCAACGCCACCCGGGCGCTCGCCGACGTCACGCTTCAGAAGGCCCTGAAGAACATCGAGAAGGGCTTCATCGGCAAGCGCATCAAGGCGGCCGAGGCGCTGCCCGAGTTCGAAGCCCTGCGCGACGACGCCCGCGACCTCAAGACCCATGTGCTGAAGCACCTCGACCTCTATCTCGAGATCTACGAGAAGAAGGTGGTGGCGAGCGGCGGCCATGTCCATTGGGCCGAGAGCGCCGAGGACGCCCGCCGCATCGTCGCCGACATCTGCCGTCGGCTGGGGGCGAAGACCGTCACCAAGGGCAAGAGCATGATCACCGAGGAGATCGCCCTCAACGATCACCTCGAGGCCGAGGGCTTCCGCCCGGTCGAGACCGACCTCGGCGAATACATCATCCAGCTGCGCGGCGAGCACCCGAGCCACATCGTCGCTCCGGCGGTGCACCTGACCAAGGAACAGGTCGCCGGCGACTTCCGCCGCGTCCACACCCATCTCGACGCCGGCCGCGACCTCTCCGAGCCGGTGACCCTGCTCACCGAGGCGCGCACCGTGCTGCGCGAGGAGTTCCTCGTCGCCGACGTCGGCATCACCGGGGCGAACTTCCTGATCGCCGAGACCGGCACCTCGATCATCGTCACCAACGAGGGCAACGGCGACCTCACCCAGACGCTGCCCAAGGCCCACATCGTCATGGCCTCGATCGAGAAGATCGTGCCGACGCTGGAAGACGTCGACACACTGCTGCGCATCCTCGCCCGCTCGGCGACCGGCCAGGAACTCTCGGTCTACACCACCTTCTCCACCGGCCCGCGCCGCGACGGCGATCTCGACGGACCGGGCGAATACCACGTCGTCCTCCTCGACAACGGCCGCTCGGCGATGCTCGGCACCGAGTTCGAGGAGATGCTGCGCTGCATCCGTTGCGGCGCCTGCATGAACCACTGCCCGGTGTTCCAGGCGGTCGGCGGCCATGCCTACGGCTGGGTCTATCCCGGCCCGATGGGCGCGGTGCTGACGCCGACCCTTGTCGGCATCGACCAGACCGGCCACCTGCCCAACGCCTCGACCCTGTGCGGCCGCTGCGAGGGCGTCTGCCCGATGCGCATTCCGCTGCCGCGCATGATGCGGGCCTGGCGCTCGCGCGAGTGGGAACGCGCCCTCAATCCGGCGGCGATGCGCTGGGGCATCGGCGCCTGGGCCTTCGTCGCCGGCCGTCCCGCGCTCTATCGCCTCGTCGCCCGCATGGCGGCGCTGTCGCTGCGCCTGATGGGGCTGGGCCGGGGCCGGATCGCCAGCCTGCCGTTCTTCGCGTCGGGCTGGACCAAGACCCGCGACATGCCGGCGCCGGAAGGCCGCACCTTCATGGACCAGTGGAAGGCGCGAAAAGCTGGGATATAGGCATGCTCTTAATTGCAGATGATCCACGAACTGGAGAGAAATTTTCTTGCTCTGCAACGGAGGAGGAAAATCGCGAATACGGCTCTTTGTATCGAAACGATTGCTCACACCAAATAATAACTGGTCTTGTTGGGATTAAAGGGGGAGGGACGCAACTTAGAGATTTTTGTAAAATTTGTGGAGAAGGGTTTGGTTCCGCGAAGCGTATGGAAAGTAAATATAGTGGTTCGGAAGTTTACAGCATTGATAGTTTGCGCGAAGAGGCGGAGTATCAACGGTTTCTAATTAGGAAGAATTTCGTATTAAATCTTTCAGAGAAGAGTCGCCAAGAAAGCGAGAGTTTTAACAAAGATTGGGGTGTGTATCTTCGATCGAATGATTGGAAGAGATTACGAAAGAAAGTTATGGACCGCGCTCATGGCGTTTGCGAGGGGTGCGGTGAGCAGGAGGCTACTGAGGTTCATCATCTTACTTATAAGAGGCGATTTACAGAAATGCTTTTTGATCTTGTTGCACTTTGTCCGACGTGTCATTCGTTGGTTCATTTTGAGAAAAATGAAAAATTGAGATCTGGAAAATTTAAGCCTGACGAAGAATACATTTGTTCATATTGCAGATTTTCCACTCAATCGAAGGGCGGTATGCATTGCATGATTTATGATGTGAATTCTGTAATGGCACTCGGAGACCCTGAGTACTGTAATGGTGGGCGAAATGGATACGAGGGATTAAAGTAAATGGCTGCCCGTGACACCATCCTCGCCGGAATTCGTCGCTCCCTCCACACCGGCGGCGACGACACGGTGCGGCGTACCA
This sequence comes from Prosthecomicrobium sp., assembly GCA_048497495.1. Classification (GTDB taxonomy): domain Bacteria; phylum Pseudomonadota; class Alphaproteobacteria; order Rhizobiales; family Ancalomicrobiaceae; genus JAFHCF01. Next base: position 21,206 of record JAFHCF010000271.1, on the reverse strand, counting down.
CCGTCGAGGCCCGCCTCGCCGCCCATGCGCCCGGCCGGATCCCGGCGCGCGGGCGGATCGACGCCGCCGCCCGGGTCGATCTCTTCGCCTCCATGGCCGACAAGGTTTCGTCGAGTGTCGAGCGCCTCGCCTCCGCCGACGAGGTCCCGGCGGCGGTCGCCCGCTATCTGCGGTCGAGGAACCTGCCCCAGGAGATCCGTCGCGGCGCCGATCCGCGTCTCGCCGGCATGCCCTTCGACCGCGAGCCGCAACTCACCGTCACCGAGGGCCCTTCCGCCGGCCACGACCTCGTCGGTCTGTCGCATGCCTTCGCCGGCGTCGCCGAAACCGGCACGGTGGTGCTGGTCTCCGGTCCGGACAATCCGACGACGCTGAACTTCCTGCCCGAACATCACCTCGTGGTGGTGAAGGCCTCCGAGATCGCCGGCGACTACGAGACCGTGTGGACCCGCATCCGCGAGACCTACGGGCCCGGCGTCATGCCGCGCTCCGTCAATTGGATCACCGGCCCGTCGCGCTCCGGCGACATCGAGCAGACCATCCTGCTCGGCGCCCACGGGCCGCGCTCGCTCCACCTTCTCGTGGTCGAGGATCTCTGAGGCGGGCCGCGACGGCCCCTTGCCGTCCTTTCGCCACGTCGCTCGCCGAAGCTCGACGGGCGCCGGGGGCGCCTGGAGACTGGTCCGATCGGAGCGGCTCCCGCGCAACAGCGGCCGCGCCGGGCCTCGTGTCGGCCGGCCTTCTGGAAGGGGTGGACGGATGGGATGGCTCACGGGCTGGTTTCGCCGCAGGACGGACGATTCGGCGGCGGCGGATCGCGAGGCGCGGCCGCGTGACTTCGAGACCCCGCTCTCGGGCGAAGGCCCGCCACGCGTCCCCGACAGGCACGGCACAGGCAACGGTCCGACGAACAACGCCCCGGCCGCCACGCCTCAGGCCGGCGCCGCGGCGGCGGCCGTCGGCGGCGCGGTTCTGCTCGGCGCCGAACTCCTCCATTCGCTGGCGAGCGATCCGGCCGCCGCCTCCGCCGACGAGGCCGAGGCCGCAACGGACGCGCCGCCGGACGGCGAGGCCCTCGAGGCCGCGCCGGAGCCCTCGTCGACCGCGCGGGCCGCCGATGCCCCCGCGCCCGCCGAACCCCACCAGGACGCGGGCGCCGACACCTCGGATCGCGCCGACGGCGACGCCGGTGACGGCGGCGGTGGCGACGGCGGCGACTGAGCCTCGCGGAGCCCGACCGGCCCGGTGGCGCGCACATCACGCTTCCTGATCCCACCGATCAGCAAGTTTCGCTGGACCGAGCAACGCGGAGCGGCGACAGCTCTTCGGGCGATTCCGCCGACGCCTCCGGCGTCGGTCGCCCAACGAGGCCCGCGATGACCGCGTCCGCATCCTCTCCCTCCGAGATCCCGAAGTCCGCGCCCGGCGACGCACGTTTCGGCGGCTTCGAGGCGACGCTCTACGCCATCACGGTCTTCGCCTGGTCGACGAGTTGGATCGCCATGAAGGCGCAGGTCGTCAACGTCGCCCCGGAAGTGTCGCTGCTGTGGCGCTTCGTCATCTCGGCGGTGCTGATGTGGGTCTGGGCCTCGGCGCGCGGCGAGCGGCTGCGCCAACCGCTCGCCGCCCATCTCGGCTTCGCCGGGCTCGGCTTCTTCATCTTCTCGATGAATTTCAACCTGTTCTATCACGGGGCCAAGGGGCTGCCGTCGGGCCTCCTGTCGGTGGTCTTCTCGCTCGCCTCGGTGATCAACCTGATGATGGGCTTCGTCGTCTTCCGCCAGAAGATCTCCGGACGGGTGCTCATCGGCGGCCTGCTCGGCTCCACCGGGGTCGCGGCGATGTTCTGGCCGCGGATCGCCGGCACCGATTTCGACGGAACCGCCGCCCTCGGCCTCGGTCTGTGCGTCGTCGGCACGACCTTCTTCTGCATCGGCAACATGTTGTCGAGCGCCATCCAACAGCGCGGCATCTCGGTCCTGGTGGCGACCGCCTGGGGCATGGTGTGGGCCTGCGGCTTCCTGCTGGTGGCGGCGCTGGCGCAGGGACTGCCCTTCGCCTTCGAGATGTCGGTGCCCTACGTCGTCTCGCTGCTGTGGCTGTCGGTGGTCTCCTCGGTCGTCGCCTTCTGGGCCTATCTGACGCTCCTCGGCCGCATCGGCGCGGCGCGGGCCGGCTATGCCACGGTGATGTTCCCGGTCTTCGCCCTGGCGATCTCGACCGTCTTCGAAGGCTATCAATGGACCTTGCCGGCGATGGTCGGTCTCGTCCTGGTGCTCGCCGGTAATCTCTTCGTCCTGCGACGCTGATCGCGAACGCACGACTTCCCGGCCGCTTCGCATCGTCTCGGGCGGAGGAAGACGCACCGCGCCCGGTCGGGCCGCAATCGAGTCTTCTATTTTACTTCTTCGGAAGGTATCGGGCGTAGACTCCGGCGCACCAAGACCGGTGGGTGGAACCGTCGGTCGACGCCACGAAAGGCGCTCGGGATGGTCGTCACGGCGAAAATGCGGCAGTTGGCGTCGGCTCGAGCGGCGGCGCGTCCGGGGATGCGTCCGTCCGCCACGAGAAGCGTGCGCCACACCTCGACGCTGTCCTCCAAGGAGATCACCGGCCGCCAGCTGACCTTGCTGATCGTCCAGGGCACGATGGTCGGTTGCGCCATCCTCGCCATCGTGGCGCTGGTCTATGTCTTCTTCGGCAGTTCCATCGAGAAACGCTTCGAACCGCGGGCCTCGTCGGTCGCAGCGGGGCCCGGCACGGGCTCCTCGCCGGTGGGCGGGGCCACCATCCTCTATCGTGATCGCGGTGACGGCACGGTTCTGGTGATGGAGATCGACGGCAACGGCACGCGGATCAAGGGAACGCTCGATCGCAAGGACGTACCGATGATCCGGGAGAAGCGCGAGCGGCGCAGGCTCTTGGAACAAGAGTCGATTTCCTCGGGGTCGCGGATCCACGCGCTGGGCTCCGCCTTCCGCTGATCGCCGCCGCGCCGGCCTCAGTCGCCGCCCTGGTGCCATCCCATCGACAGGTTGTCGAGCGACGACACGATGTGGCCGGCCAGCGCATCCGCCACCGGATTCTTCCCCGACCGCGCCCGCAGGAGGCCGATGTCGACCGGCGGCAGGCGTGGGAACCCCTCGTTCTCGCCGAGCACCCGCATCCCTTGCCGGATCGCCGATTCCGGCAGCACCGACACCGCGAGGCCGGCGAGCACCGCCGCGCCGACGGCGGTCGAGTTCCAGCTGACGTAGAGCAGACGGTGCCGCCGCCCCACCAGTTCGAGACTGTCGAGCGCCGCCAGCCGCCAATTGCAGGTCGGCCGCCCGAGGGCGAGCGGCAGGGGATCGATCTCGTGGGCGCCGTGGCGCTGCGAGCCGACCCAGAGGAGCGGCTCGCGGCGGATCAGTTCCGCCGGCCCCTTCTCCCGCACATGGGTGATGATCGCCACGTCGAGCTCGCCGGCGATGATGGAATCGACCAGCAGCGGCGTCGGAGCGCAGACCACGGTCACCTCGGCGCGCGGATTGGATTGGGAGAAGCGCGCCAGAATCTCCGGGAGGAAACGATCGGCGTAGTCGTCGGGCGTGCCGAGCCGGACCCGGCCGGTCAGTTCCGCCTCGTCGAAGGCGGCGAGCGTCTCGTCGTTGAGCCGAATCAGACGGCGCCCGAAGGCGAGCAGGCGCTCGCCGTCCTCCGTCAGCCGCGAGGCGCGGCCGTCGCGGGCGAAGATCGCCTTGCCGACCCGCTCCTCCAGCCGCCGCATCTGCATCGACACCGCCGACTGCGTCTTGTGCACCTGATCGGCGGCGCGGGTGAAGCTGCCGGTTTCGGCGATGGCGACGAAGGTCTTCAACTGGTCGAGGTCGAGCGTCGCGGGCATGGATCGATCCATCAAAAAATGTGCGATGCGAGATATATAACATTCGTTTGATAGATTGATCCAGATACGCTTTTCTCCGCATGGCTCGGTCGCGTCGTCCTCGAACGCCGAGGGGTCCCCCCCCCCTCGACGCCGGCCGTTCGCCGCCGTTCGTCCACCATCCCGTCATTCGGAGACCTCAGAAGAGGAGAGTCCCATGTTCCCGTCCACGCCGTCGAAGAGCCCCGTCGCCCCCGTCATCACCGCCGCCGTCCGGATGGCCGTGAACGCGACCGTGGCCTTCGTGCGCGCGACGTGGAAGGCGCGCCGCCACCGTCGCGTCGTCGGCACTCTCCTCCATGTCGACGATCACATGCTGCGCGACATCGGATTGACCCGCGGCGACGTCGCCGCCGCGCTCAGCGGTTCGGCCCTCGACGATCCGTCGACCCGGCTGCGCATCTTCGCCGTCGAACGACGGGCCGGGCGCCGGGCGCAGGTTCGTGAATGGCTGGAGGCCGAGGCGGAGCCGCGGGCTCCGCAAGCCGTCCGGCTCGACGCCTCGGTCTGAGCTTCCCGGTCGGGTCGTCCGGGTGGCGTTTCCGTCCGGATGTCGATGCCGAAGCGAGCAATCGACCACTCGACCCGTGCGCCTCGGGCCGGGCGGTCGCGGGGAGGGGCCCTCGGGCCTCTCCCCCTCCATCCTCCCGTGATGCGACCGGCCACGCCCAACCGAAGAAGCGTCGGCCGGTCGGTCGGTGACCGCGCGGCTCCCGCGCGTCAGCCGTCGCCGGGGGCCGGCGCGCCGAAGAGGGCGGCGTCGGGGCGGTCCTTCCAATAGCGATCGAAGATCGCCTCGAGCGCCCGCGCCTGTTCGGCCTGGGCGTCGCGACCGGCTTCGAACAGGCGGTCGACCACCGCGCCGGGACGAGGCACCACGTCTTCCCTCTTCGGCGTCTCGTCGATCGGTGGGCCGCCGTTGTTGAAGCCGCGCAGGAATTCGCCGAGCACCTCGCCGAACAGGTTGGTCGGCCCCAACGGGTTGGGCGTCTCCTTCAGCGTCTTGCCCACCAGCCGCGAGGTGTCCGCCCCGAGGGTGTCGGTGAGCACCTCCTCGAGCGTCGGCGCCGAACGCGGCTTGGGCTCGAACAGCGCCCCGAGCCCTTCGGTCAGCGGGTGGCTCTTCAGATTTTCCGCGTAGGTCGCCATCGTCGCCTCGGTGGCGAGCGGCAACATGATCTCCAGGGTCTTCTTGTCGACGCCGCTGGCCTTGGCGATCTGATCGATCAGCGCGACGGTCAGTTCCCGCGAGCCGAACAGCCGGCCGAGCGCCTCGCCGCCCGGCATCGAGGCGGCGAAATCGGGCTTGGGCTTCACCAGCCCCATCATCTCCGCCAGGCCTCGGGGGTCGGCGGCCCGCCGTCGCATCGCCGCCCCGATCGCCGGCACCAGCGCGCTCACCGCCGACGTCGCCTGATCGAGCGACAGGCCCTTGCTCCCGACGATGCCGCCGAGTCTCGCCGGGTCGAGGAATTGCGTCATCAATTCCGTGGGATCGAGCATCTCGGCCTCCTCGTGCGGCGGGATCCGATGATCCGCTCAAAGTTCTGAGGCGTCAAATCGATTGCCGCTCTCGCCACCGAATCGGTGAAGAAGCTTGAACGCGACGCTCGAGAAAACACATTTGTTCCCTCAGCGCCTCCCGGCTATGTTGCGCCCCCGAACAGACCCCGAGGAAGCCATGGCACGCGATACCACCGACGACCGACGCATCGAGAGCCGCGATGCCCTCGTCGACTGGATCGAGGCCGGCGCCCGGCCCCGCGACGGCTGGAAACTCGGCACCGAGCACGAGAAGTTTCCCTTCCACCGCGCCGATCACGCCCCCGTCGCCTATGGCGGCCCGGCCGGCATCGAGGCGTTGCTCGAGGGGTTGCGCGCCCGAAACGGTTGGGAGCCGATCCACGACGGCGCCGCCATCATCGGGCTCGCCGACGAACACGGCGGCGGCGCGATCTCCCTCGAGCCCGGCGGTCAGTTCGAGCTCTCCGGCGCGCCGCTCCTCGACGTCCATGCGACCAAGCGCGAGTTCGAGGTCCATCTCGCCGACGTCGCGAGCGTCGCCGCCCCGCTCGGCCTCGGCTTCCTCGGGCTCGGCGCCTCGCCGGTGTGGAGCCTCGCCGAGACCCCGGTGATGCCCAAGACGCGTTACGCCATCATGCGCGCCTACATGCCGAAGGTCGGCACCCGCGGCCTCGACATGATGTTCCGCACCTCGACCGTGCAGGTGAACCTCGACTTCTCGTCCGAGGCCGACATGGCGGCCAAGATGCGTGTCGGCCTGGCGCTGCAGCCCCTGGCGACCGCGCTCTTCGCCGCCTCGCCCTTCTTGGGCGGTGAGCCCTCGGGCTTCCTCTCCACTCGCTCGGAGATCTGGCGCGACACCGATCGCAACCGCACCGGCATGTTGCCGCGCGCCTTCGAGCCCGGTTTCGGCTTCGAATCCTATGTCGAATGGGCGCTCGACGTGCCGATGTATTTCGTCAAGCGCGGCGACACCTATCACGACGCCACCGACGTCACCTTCCGCCAGTTCATGGCCGGCGGCCTCGCCCATCGTCTGCCCGGCGTCGAGCCGGAGATGGGCGATTGGGTCAATCACGTCGGCACGCTGTTCCCGGAGGTCCGCCTCAAGCGCTACATCGAGATGCGCGGCGCCGACGCCGGCTCGAAGGCCTCGATCCCCGCGCTGCCGGCCTTCTGGGTCGGCCTGCTCTACGACGCCGACGCCCTCGACGCCGCGTCCCGCCTGATCGCCGATTGGACGGACGAGGAGCGTCAGGCCCTGCGCGACGCCGCCCCGCGTCTGGCGCTCGCCACGCCCTTCCGAGGCGGATCCCTGCGCGATGTCGCCCGCGAGGTGATGGCCATCGCCCATGCCGGCCTGAAGGCGCGCGGCATCGTCGACCCGGCGAGCGGCCGCGACGAGACCGTCCACCTCGAGATGCTCGACGAGATCGTCGAGAGCGGCAAGACCCAGGCCGACCGCCTGCTCGACGCCTACTATGGCGCCTGGGGCGGCGACATCGACCGGGTCTTCGCCGCCACCGTTTGGTGAGGGGTCACCCCACCAACCACTTCACCGGTACGTCGAGCGCGCCGGCGATGCGGGCGAGCGTCTCCGGCGAACCCTGCCGGCGTCCGCGCTCGAGGTCCGAGACGTAGCCCTGGGCGAGGCCCGCCGCCTCGGCCAGTCTGGTCTGGGTCATGCCGCGCCAGTCTCGCAGGGCCTCGAGCAGGCGCGCGCCGCGCAGCAGCGCCGCGCTCACCGCCGCCGGCAGCACGGCATCGCCCGCCCCGGCCAATTCCGCCTTGCGGGCATCGTAGATCGCCAGATCGGCGGCGTCTTCCTCCGCCTCGGCCAACGCCTCGATCAGGGCGTCGTAGTCGGCGCGCGTCAGCACCACCAGTTCCTCGCCGGACGGCGTGCGGATGAACTGCGGCTCGGTCATGGGGATCGCCTCAATTGCGTCGATAGGTCGTCGTTTCGCGTTTGCCGATGTAGACGGCGAGGATGGTCGTCCCGTCTTCGTCGAAGAGCACCCGATATCGCCCGATCCTCAACCGAAAACCCTCGCGACCGACGAGCGCCTTTACGTCGCCCCGCCCGGTCATGGCGTAGAGGTCGAGGCCTCGGACCACGTCCCCACGCGCCCCCGACGGCAAGGCATCGAGATCCCTGGCGGCGGCATGCGTGAACACGATCGTCTTCATCGCCAATATCGCTCTTTATCGCCTATAATGCAAGCCAAGTATCGCTCTTCACCAATCCCCCAGCGTCGCCTGGACCACTGCCAGCGCCGCCACCGCCGCGGTGTCGGCGCGCAGGATGCGGGGGCCCAGCGGGATCGCGGTGACGAAGCTCTTCGAGTGGAGGATCGCCCGCTCCTCGCGCGAAAATCCCCCTTCCGGCCCGATCAGCACCGCGAGCGGGCCCCTTTCGAGGCCGGCGAGGATCGCCAGCGGGTTGGTCGTCTCCTCGTGCTCGTCGCAGAACAGGATGCGGCGGCCCGCGTCGGTCGACGGCCAGGCGTCGAGCAGCCGGTCGAGATCGATCGGCTCGGCGATCGGCGGAATGGTGATCACCCCGCACTGTTCCGCCGCCTCGATGACGTTGGCCTCCATCCGCTCGAGGTTGAGGCGGGTCACCTGGGTGTGGCGGGTGATCACCGGGCGGATCCGCGCCACGCCCATCTCCACGGCCTTCTGCACCATGTAGTCGAGGCGGGCGTGCTTCAGCGGCGCGAACAGCCAGTCGACGTCGCCGGCTTGCGTCTGCGGCCGCGTCCGCTCGACCAGGGCGAGCCGGCAGTCGCGCCGCCCGTCGGGGTGGACCTCGGCCAACCACTCGCCGTCCCTGCCGTCGAAGACCAGGAGCCGGTCGCCGGCGCCCATCCTCAGCACGTTGAGGAGATAGTTCGCCTGCTCGCGCGTCACCTCGACCTCGCCACCGGCGCGCAGATGGGCGCGGACGAACAGACGTTGCAGGCGGAAGTCGTATCGGGCCATGGGGGGTGCTCGGGTTGGTCGACGGCCCGTCATATCACGGGGATCTCGGAGGCGCGAAGGTGGAGGGCGCCTCGCCTCGGTGCGCGATGGTTCGAGACGCCGCGCGGCGCACGGCTCCTCATCATGCGATGCTCCTAGAAATCTTGTATCATTACAAACACTTCATTGTGGAGCGCTCGGGCCACGAGCGCGTCTCGAACCATCGCGCGCGCGGGCGCGGCGCATCCCTCCTCCTCACCCGCGCCCTTGACGGGGCCCGCGCCCCCCGCCACCCTCGCCGGCACATTCGTCGAATCCGTCGCCCGGGAGTTCAGCTTGGCCGAAGCCCTGCCCAATGTCGTCGAATTCACCGTCTCGGAATTGTCCCAGGCGGTGAAGCGGACGATCGAGGACGGGTTCGCCTTCGTGCGGGTGCGCGGCGAGATCTCCGGCTATCGCGGGCCGCATTCGTCCGGCCACGCCTATTTCGCGCTGAAGGACGAGGGCGCCAAGATCGACGCGGTGGTCTGGCGCGGCGCCTTCGGCAAGCTCCGCTTCAAGCCGGAGGAGGGCATGGAGGTCATCGCCACCGGGCGGATGACCACCTTCCCCGGCTCGTCGAAGTATCAGATCGTCGTCGAGGCGCTGGAGCCGGCCGGCGTCGGCGCCCTGATGGCGCTGCTCGACGAGCGCAAGAGGAAACTCGCCGCCGAGGGCCTCTTCGATCCGGCCCGCAAGCAACCGTTGCCGCGTCTGCCCAAGGTCGTCGGCGTCGTCACCTCGCCGACCGGCGCGGTGATCCGCGACATCCTCCACCGCATCGCCGATCGGTTTCCCGTCCGGGTGATCGTCTGGCCGGTCAGGGTCCAGGGCGAGACCTCGGCGGACGAAGTGGCGGCGGCGATCGCCGGCTTCGACGCGATTCCGCCGGAAGGGGTGAACAGCATCCCCCGCCCCGACGTCCTCATCGTGGCGCGCGGTGGCGGCAGCCTCGAGGATCTGTGGAGCTTCAACGAGGAGATCGTCGTCCGTGCGGTCGCCGCCTGCTCGATCCCGCTGGTCTCGGCCATCGGCCACGAGACCGACTGGACCCTGATCGATCTCGTCGCCGATCTGCGCGCGCCGACCCCCACGGGGGCCGCCGAGATGGTGCTCCCGGTGCGCGGCGACCTCCTCGATACCGTCGCCACGCTGGGGATTCGTCTCTCCGGCGCGGTCAGGCGGTCGATGGAGGCGCGACGCACCGAGTTGCGCTCCGCCGCCCGCGCCCTGCCGTCGGCTTCGAGCCTGCTCGAGACCCGCCGCCAGCGCTTCGATCTCGCCTGCGGCCGCCTCGGCCATGCCCTGTCGGCGGCGGTGGCGGTCAAGGCGACCCGTTTCGCCGCGGTGAAGGGGCGGCTGTCGCCGATCGCCCTCGTCCGCCGCCTGGCGACCGAGCGCGACGGCCTCGCCCGCCTCGCCGATCGTTCGAACCGCGCCCTCGGCGTGGCGATGGAGCGCCGCGCCGCCCGCCTCGACGGATCGGCCAAGCTTCTCGGCGCGCTCTCCTATCGCGGCGTGCTGTCGCGCGGCTATGCGCTGGTGCGCGACGCGAGCGGCCGGCCGCTGCGCGCCGCCGCCGGGCTCCTGCCCGGAAGCGGCATCGACATCGAATTCGCCGACGGCCGGGTCGCGGCAACCGTCGCCGAGGCCGACGCGAGCCCGCCGCCGCCGCCTGTCGCCGAACCGCTCGCCCGCCCGACGCGCCCCAGGCGCAAGTCGGGCGCCCCCACCGATCAGGGCACGCTCTTCTGAGCCGCCCGCCTCGACAGGAGACGTCTCTCATGGATCTCGGGATCGCCGGCCGCAAGGCGGTCGTCTGCGCCGCCTCCAAGGGCCTCGGCAAGGCCAGCGCGATGGCGCTGGCGCGTGCCGGCGTCGACGTGCTGATCACGGCGCGCGGCAGCGAGACGCTGGAGGCGACGGCGGCGGAGATCCGCGCCGCCACCGGCGCCACCGTCTCGACGCTCGCCTGCGACGTCACCACCGAGGAAGGACGCGCCGCGATCCTGGCGGCGCGGCCCCGGACCGACATCCTGGTCAACAACGCCGGCGGCCCGCCCCCCGGCGACTTCCACGACTGGGACGAGGCGGCCTGGCGCAAGGCCGTGGAGGCCAACATGATCACGCCGATCATGCTGATGCGCGCCTATGTCGACGCGATGGCGGAGAACGGCTTCGGTCGGGTGGTCAACATCACCTCGGGCGCGGTCAAGGCGCCGATCCCGGTGCTCGGCCTGTCGAACGGCGCCCGCTCCGGCCTCACCGGCTTCGTCGCCGGCCTCGCCCGCCAGATGGCGCCGCAAGGGGTGGTGATCAACAATCTCCTGCCCGGCCAGTTCGCCACCGACCGCATCGCCGTCACCGTCGGCGCCGACGCGAAGCGTCGCGGCATCTCGGAAGACGAGGCCCGCGCCGAGATGGCCAAGGCCATCCCCGTCGGCCGTCTCGGCGACCCGGCCGAATTCGGCGAGGTCTGCGCCTTCCTCTGTTCGAAACAGGTGGCCTTCCTGGTCGGGCAGAATATTCTCCTGGACGGCGGGAAGTTTCCCGGAACGTTCTGAGCGTTGCGTTCGATCAAAGCAGACCACCGACAATTCCGACAGAGTCGAACCGACCTTCCGCCGAGGGCGCGAAGGTAACCCGAGGGGAGATCCGCCATGACGATCAAGGACATGCTGGTACTCCTGGACAACGGACATTCCACTTCGGACAAGCCGGCCGCGCCACGCGCGGCGGGCAATGGAGACGTCGACGCCATCGGCCCCGGCCCGACGCTCGCCATCGACCTCGCCCGCCGCCTCGCGGCGCACGTCACCGGCGTGTCGCTCGCCGTCGATCCGATCGTCCCCGGCTTCGTCGTGGCGCCCTTGCCGGTCGAGGTGATCGAACAGGCGCGCGCCCAGGCGATCGAGGTGGCCAAGACCGCGACGGAACGCTTCGCCGCGGCCGCGGCGCGCGCCGGCATCGCCGCCGAAACCCGGGTCGCCGAGATCCTGATGGGTGGCGCCCCCGAGGGCTTCGTCGTCAACTGCCGCTCCACCGATCTGGTGGTGATCGGCCAGGACGATCCCGACCGCGTCGAACCGATGCGCGAGGCGATGATCGAGACGGCGCTGTTCGAGGGCACCGCGCCCCTGCTGCTGGTGCCCTACATCTCGCGCGGCGCCATCGCTCTCGACCGGGTGATGATCGGCTGGGACGGCTCGCGCACCGCCTCCCGCGCCATCCAGGCGGCGATGCCGATCCTGGCTCTGGCCAAGAAGATCTCGGTGGTGATGGTCGAGCGCGCCGGCTCCAATCCCGGCCAGCCGGGCGCCGAGCTCGCCACCTGGCTCGCCCGCCATGGTCTCGACGTCGAGGTGACGCAGGTCGAGGCGCCCGACATCTCGGTCGCCGACGCCCTGCTCGACCACGCCGCCGACAAATCCTTCGATCTCCTGGTGATGGGCGGCTACGGCCATTCCCGGGTGCGCGAATTCCTGCTCGGCGGGGCGACGCGCGGCATTCTCGCCACCATGACCATTCCGGTCCTGATGGCGCACTGAGCGTCGCGACCGGCGGGGGGAGACCGTCGGCGCGCGCCTCGAGGAAGACGGAAGGCGCCGTGGGGGATCCGGCGTCGTCCGAAGCCGCGGGCGGTGGTCGACGACGGCCCGTGTCGGCCCGGCCGCGACGAAGAAGGCGGATCGAAGAACCGCCCGCGAGGATCCCGGGGGAGGTACGGCTCGGGAGTGGTCTCACGCGACTCGATTCGTGCGCGGTGGGTGCCGCTCGCCGGCGTCCGCGCCGCTCGGGCCACAGCATCCTCGGGGGGAGGCCCATGGCCATTCGGAATCTCGACGGTATCTTTCAGCCACGCTCGATCGTCGTCGTCGGCCCGGAGCACCTCGGCAAGGCCGGATACGATCTGTTCTTCGCCAACCTGGCGCGCGGCGGCTACAAGGGAACGCTCGCCTTCGCCGGGCTGACCCCGCCGGAGGGCTGGACGCAGCCGGTCTTGGCCTCGCTCGACGACTTCACCGAGAAGGTCGACCTCGCGGTCGTCCTGTCCGGTCCGTCGACCGCCGTCTCCGTCATCGAACGGCTGGGCGACCTGCGCATCAAGGCGGCGCTGTTCCTGTCGCGCGGCTTCGACGAATGGCCCCTCGCCGACGCGCGTCTGGCGCTGGCGACGGCCCGCAAGAACGGCCTGCGGCTGATCGGGCCCGGTTCGCTCGGCGTCATGTCGTTGCATGGCGGTGTCGATCTGTCGCTCGCCGCGCGGCCCGCCAAGAAAGGCGACCTGGCGCTGGTCTCGCGCTCCGCCGCGGTGATCAATTCGACCCTCGCCTGGGCCCAGCAACACGGCGTCGGCTTCTCCTCGGTGGTGTCGCTCGGCCAGAAGGTCGACGTCGACATCGGCGATCTCCTCGATCATTTCACCGCCGACTACAAGACCCGTGCCGTGCTGGTGCACCTCGAGAGCATCTCGTCGCCGTCGAAGTTCCTCTCGGCGGCCCGCGCCTGTGCCCGCACCAAGCCGGTGATCGTCATCCGCTCCGGCACCAGCCGCGACACGCGGATGATCGGCAACACCCATTCCAGCCGTCTCGCCACCGTCGACTGGGTCTATGACGCCGCCTTCCGCCGCGCCGGCCTCGTCCGTGTCGATTCGATCGACGAACTCTTCGACGCCGCCGAGACCATCACCCGGGTCAAGCCGACGCCGAGCCGCAAGGTCGCGGTGGTGGCCAACGGGCGAAGCCTCGCCACCATCGTCGCCGACCACCTCCACCACGCCGGTGGCCGCATGGCCGAACTCTCGGCCACGACCATGGAGACCCTGGCGCCGCTGGCGCGCCAGGGCCGCGACGCCTCCAATCCGCTGACGCTCGCCGACGACGCCGATGCCGCGACCTTCGGGTCCGCCATCGAGACGGTGCTCGCCGACCCCGGCGTCGAGGCGGTGATGGTGCTGCACGCGCCCTCCGCCTTCGCCGACACCACGGACGTGGCGAAGACGGTCGCCGCGATCGCCGCCGCCCAGGCCAAGAAGCTCGGCCGCCGCAAGCCGGTGATGGCGTCCTTCCTCGACGTTTCGGAAGAGGCCGACACCATCCTCCACGCCTCCGGCGTGCCCTGCCATCCGACGCCGGAGGAGGCGGTGCGCTCCTTTGGCCATCTGGTGCGCTACGTCGCCGCCCAGGAACGCCTGATGGCGATCCCCGAGCCGCTCCCGGCGTCGTTCCGGCCACGGCCGGAAGAAGCCCGGGCGATCGTCGGCGCCGCCCTCGACGAGGGGCGCGAGTGGTTGAGCCCGGTCGCCGTGCGCGACCTGCTCGCCGCCTACGACATCCCGGTGCTGCCGACGGTCCTCGCCGTCGATGCCCGTGCCGCGGCGGAAGCGGCGCGGCCCTATCTGCGCGAGAACAAACGCGTGGTGTTGAAGATCGCCGCGCGCGAGATCGCCTTCAAATCGGACGTCGACGGCGTCCGGCTCGGATTGGAGAGCGAGGAGGAGGTCGCCGACGCCACCTGCGAGATGCTGAACCGCATCCGGGATCGCTTCCCCGACAAGGTCATCGACGGCGTCATCGTCATGCCGATGGTGGAGAAGCGCTTCGGCATCGAACTGCTCGCCGGCATCGCCGACGACGTCGTCTTCGGCCCCGTCGTGGTCTTCGGCCAGGGCGGCACCGCCGTCGAGGTGGTCGGCGACCGCGCCCTCGACCTCGTGCCGCTCGACATGAACCTCGCCCAGGCGATGATCGACGAGACCCGGGTGTCGAAGGTGATGGCCGGTTATCGCAACCGCCCGCCGATCGACCGGGAGGCGGTGGCGCTGACCTTGTGCAAGCTCAGCCAACTCGCCTGCGACATCGCCGAGATCCGCGAACTCGATCTCAATCCGATCGTCGCCGACCACGAGGGCGTCATCTGCCTCGATGCCCGGGTACGGGTGGCCCCGATCACCCTGCGCGCCGGCAAGATCGGCCATCCCCGCCTCGCCATCCGCCCCTATCCGAAGGACTGGGAGCGCGAGACGGCGTTGAAGGACGGCCGCGAGGTGCGGATGCGGCCGCTCCGGCCAGAGGACGAGCAGCTCTATCCCGACTTCTTCACCGAGGTGACGCCGGAGGATCTGCGCCTGCGCTTCTTCGCGCCGATCAAGGACTTCACCCACGCCTTCCTGGCCAAGCTGACCCAGCTCGACTATGAGCGCGCCATCGCCTTCGCCGCGATCGAGAAGGCCACCGGCCGGCTTCTCGGCGTCGTCCGCCTCCATGCCGATCCCGATCATCTCACCGGTGAATACGCCATCCTGCTGCGCTCCAACCTCAAGGGCCAGGGGCTCGGCTGGAAGCTGATGAAACTGATGATCGAATGGGCCGAGGCCGACGGCCTCGCCACCGTCAAGGGCGAGGTGCTGCGCGAGAACCGCACCATGATCTCGATGTGCGAGGCGCTCGGCTTCTCGGTGAGGTCCTCGCCCGACGACGAATCGATCGCCGTGGTGACCCTACCGATCGGGTCCATGGGCGCCGCCGTCGATCTGCCGGGCCAGTGAGCCGCCGCGCCGGGTGATCGGCTCGCGCCGGGGCCGGGATCATCCCGCCCTCGGCCGGATCGCGGCGATCGCCGCGGCGAGCGTCTCCTCCGGCGTGCCGTCGGCGTCGATCCGGTGCCAGTCGATCGCCCCGGCGTCGAGGCCGAGCTGGAAGTCGACGACGTCGGCGTCGGCGTCGGAAGCGTCGGAACGGCGCCCGCCGACGCGCTCGAGCGCCACCTCCCGCGACACGTCGAGCCACAGCCCGTCGAACCGCGCCTCGCATCCGGCGGCGATCCCCGCGAGCCACGCCCGCTCGTCGGGCCTGACCGCCACCGCGTCGACGATCACCGAGCGCCCGACGGCGAGCGCCCGCGACGCCGCCCGGCCGATGAGGTCGTAGACCCGCGTCGAGCTCTCCGCCGTGTAGTGCTCCGGCGGCAGTCGGGTCGTCGAGGTGACGCCGGCGAGCAGCTTGCGGATCTCGTCGGAGCGCAGCACCACGGCGCCCGGCGCCGGATCGAGCGACGGCGCCAGGCCGCGCGCCAGCGTCGACTTGCCCGAGCCCGACAGGCCGCCGACGGCGACGAGCCGCGCCTCCGCCGGCTCGAGATGGGCGCGGGCGGCGGCGAAGAGCCGGCGCGCCTCGCCTTCCGCCGTCCGGCGCGCGCCCTCGGTGAGATGTTCGGCGCGCGCCGCCGCGATCTTCGCCCGGAGCCCGGCGCGGATCGACAGGAACAGAGGCATCGCCGCCAGCCCGTCGATCTCGTCGAGCAGCCAGGCCGCCCGCGCCCCGGCGTCGCGCCCCGGCGTCTCGAGCCGCGTCGTCTCGATCAGCAGCCGATTCAGGAGCCGGCAGGCGCTCGCCCGGTTGCCGCGATCGGCGAGATCCATCACCAGGAAACCGGCATCGTAGAGGATGTCGCCGGTGGCGATGGCGTCGTCGAACTCGATGGCGTCGAAGGGCTGCGCCTTGCCGTCGATCACCGCGATGTTGCCGCAGTGCAGGTCGCCGTGGCCGAGACGGACGAGCCCGAGCCGTCCGCGCGCCCTGAGAAGATCGTCGAGTTGGCCGAGGAGCGCCTCGGCGCGGCGCAGCAGCGCCGCCGCCGCCTGCGGGGGGAAGAGATCGGGCCGGCCGGCGAAGGCCTCGTCGTTGTGCCTCAGATAGGTTCCGAGATCGGCGATCCAGGGTCCGGCGTCGCGGCGGCTCGCCCGCGCCTGGGCGCGCGCCACCGTGGCGGCGAGTTGGTCGACGAGTTCGCGCGACAGCGGCCCCTTGCCGGTCATCCGGTCGAGGGTGGCGGTCTCGTCGAAGCGGTTCATCTCGACCGCCCACTCCACCGCCTCGCCGTCGCCGCCGATCCGAAGCGATCCGTCGGGACCCCGTGTGATCGCCACCACGCGGCGATAGATCTGCGGGGCGATCGGCCGGTCGACGGCGATCTCGCGCCGGCAGGCCACCTCGCGGGCGGCGAGCGTCGAGAAGTCGAGGAAGGGGAAACGCACCGGCCGCTTGATCTTGTAGGCGAGCGGCCCGGCGAGGAAGACCGCCGCGGCGTGGGTGTCGATGCGCACCGGCGCGCTGTCGAGACCGTGGGTCTCGGCGCGGCCGAGAAAGGCGGCGACCTCCTCCCAGTTCGACCGGTCCGCCGGCGCGCCGAGCCCGGGTTCGGCGGAGGAGGGGACGGGGTCTTGTTTCGACATGCGACGCCACCTCTGGGCGGAGGACGGCCGAAGGCCGCCGGGCCATCTTCCGCCTACCGGCGAAACCTTACGTTGACCGAGGTCAATGTCGATGCCATGGGGAGGGGAAAGAATGAAGTCGACCCAATGGAGATGCCCCAGATGCCCGGCACGGGACTGAAGAAGATTCGCCTCAATCTCGCCCGGACCAAGGAGTTTCCGGCCGGTTCGGCCCGTCACGGCTACGAATTCCTGGCGCCGCTCGACGCCGAGGGTCGCATCGACGCCGAGGCCTGGAAGAAGGTCCGCGCCAAATGCCGCGTCCGCCGCTTCTGGGGCGGCGAGGAGCAGGACATCGGCCATCTCGTCCACCGTCCCGGCGGCAGCTGGGCCTTCCGCTACGACATCACCGGCGACGAGGACGACGAGGCGGGTTATCGCTTCGGCGCCCACCCCTTCGTCGTCGGCGAATACGTCTCGATCAAGGACGAGGACGGCGATCTCAACACCTTCACCGTGGTGACGGTGCTCGACGTCTGAGGCGAGGCCGCGTCGGTCCGCTTCCCGCTCGGTTCGCATGGCCGCCTCGCGTGATCCCGCTTCCCCGGGAACGGCGCGGCGTGGGATGACCCGTTCCGACCGGCGGAATGCGGGAGGACGGCATGGGCGACGTGAGGAAGACCGGGGCGCGGTTGCTGGTGGAGACCCTCGAGGCCAACGGCGTCGAGCGGGTGTTCCTGGTACCCGGCGAGAGCTACCTCGCGGTGATCGACGCGCTGGCGCGGAGCCCGATCGAGACGGTGCTCGCCCGCCAGGAATCGGGCGCCGCCTTCATGGCCGACGCCGTCGGCAAACTCACCGGCCGGCCCGGCATCTGCATGGTGAGCCGCGCCCCCGGCGCGATGAACGCGGCCGCCGGCCTCCACGTCGCCGAGCACGATTCGACCCCGATGATCCTCTTCGTCGGCCAGATCGCGCGGGGCTTCCGCGAGCGCGGCGCCTTCCAGGAGATGGATTTCCGCAAGGTCTTCGGCTCGGTCGCCAAATGGGTCGCCGAGATCGACGAGCCGGAGCGCGTCGTCGAGATGGTCTCCCGCGCCTTCGCCGTGGCGATGTCCGGCCGCCCCGGTCCGGTGGTTCTGGTGCTGCCCGAGGACATGCTGGTCGAGGAGGCCGAGGCCCCGGAGATCCGCCCGGCGACCCTGGTGGAGACCTACCCCGGCCTCAATCGGATGTGGGACCTGCAGAAGCGCCTGTGGGCGGCCGAGCGGCCGATCGCCATTCTCGGCGGCTCGCGCTGGAGCGAGGAGGCGGTGCGCCGTTTCGCCCGCCTCGCCGAGAAGTTCGATCTCCCGGTCGCCTGCTCCTTCCGCCGCCAGATGCTCTTCGACCACGAGAATGCCCACTACGTCGGCGATGTCGGCATCGACCTCGATCCGGCGCTCAGGGCCCGCATCGAGGCGTCCGATCTCGTCCTCCTGATCGGCGGCCGCATGGCCGAGATGCCGAGCCAGGGCTACACGCTCTTCGACATTCCCTTCCCCAGGCAGGCCTTCGTCCACGTCCACGCCGACGCCGACGAACTCGGCCGCGTCTATCGTCCCGACCTCGCCATCCACGCCTCCGGCACCGCCTTCGCCGCCGCCGCCGAGAGCCTCGAGCCGCCGCCGGCCGGCATCCGCTGGGCCGACTGGACGAAGGCGGCGCGGGCCGACTATCTCGCCTGGTCGGAAGATCTGCCGACGACGCCCGGCCCGGTGCGGATGGGCAAGGTGATGGCCGCCTTGCGCGAACGCCTCGGCCCCGACGCGATCCTCACCAACGGTGCCGGCAACTACGCCACCTGGATCCATCGCTTCTGGCGCTTCCGCCGCTTCGCCGGCCAGGTGGCGCCGGTCTCCGGCACCATGGGCTACGGACTGCCGGCGGCGATCGCCGCCAGCCTCCAGTTCCCCGACCGACAGGTGATCTCCTTCTCCGGCGACGGCTGTTTCCAGATGAACAGCCAGGAACTGGCGACCGCCATGCAGTCCGGCGCCAGCTTCGTCGCCTTCGTCGTCGACAACGGCATCCACGGCACCATCCGCATGCACCAGGAACGCGAGTTCCCCGGCCGCGTCCACGCCACCACCCTGGTCAATCCCGACTTCGCCGCGATCGCCCGCGCCCACGGTGCCCTCGGGCTCACCATCGCCGCCGATGCCGACATCGAGCCGGTGATCGATCAGGCGCTCGCCGCCGACCGGGTGGTGCTGATCCACGTCCTGACCTCGCCCGAGGCGATCACCCCGACGACGACTCTGACCGAGCTGCGCGCGGCGGCGCTGGCGAAGAAGGCCTGAGAGCGGTGCCGAGACGCGGCGACGCGCCCCTCACCACACCAGGCGGGGCAGCAGGGCGGTGACGGCGAGGCCCTCGTCCATCAGCCGATTGGCGACGCGCGCCGGATCGGGCGCCTCGAGCGGGCCGAAGTCGGCGGCGTGGATGCCGCCGGTGATGAACAACGCGTCGATCCCCTGGCCGTGGGCGCCGCGAATGTCGGTGGGCAGGCCGTCGCCGATCGCCAGCACCCGGGCGGCATCGAAGGGCTTGCCGGTCAGTTCGGCGATCCTCAGCCTTGCTTCCTCGTAGACCGGGGCGTAGGGCTTGCCGATCAGCGTCGCCTCGCCGCCGAGTTCGGCGATGTAGAGATGCGCCAGGGAGCCGGCGCAGAAGATCTTCTGGGTGCCACGCTCGACCACGAGATCGGGATTGGCGCAGACCATCGGCAGGCGTCGCCGCGCCAACGCCCCGAGGCGCTCGCGATAGTCCTCCGGCGTTTCGTTGAAATCGTCGAAGAGGCCGGTCGCCACCACCACTTCGGCCTCGTCGTCGCCGACCAGCACGTGCGGCAGCCCCTCGTAGAGCGCCAGATCGCGATCCGGGCCGATGTGGAGGACGCGGCGCTCGGGACGCGCCATGAGCATCTCGCGGGTGACGTCGCCGGAGGTGAGGAGATCGTCGTAGGCCTCGCGCGCCACTCCGAGGCGGGCGAGTTGCGCGTGGATCGGCTCGGCCGGGCGCGGCGCGTTGGTGAGCAACACCACCTTGCCGCCGCCTCGGCGAAACCGCGCCAGCGCCTGCCAGGCTCCGGGGAAGGCGTCGATGCCGTTGTGGAGCACCCCCCAGACGTCGCACAGGAGCGCGTCGTAACGCGGCGCGAGGATGGAAAGGCCGGAGATCAGCGGGGGCATCGGTGTGAGCATCGGTGTCCTCGTCGAGATGGCGAAGCAGAGCGTATGTCCGACGAGTAACGAGCCACCTGCTGCGTTGCAACATGCGCGAATGGAATTTCACACCACCATGGCAAAAGAGATGACGCGAGCGTCCGAATCCGGGAAACTCGCCCCCATCGCGAGGACCACCGCCCCATGATCGTACGTCAACTGTCGGAGACCACCGTCGACCGCATCGCCGCCGGCGAAGTGATCGAGCGGCCGGCCAGCGTCGTCAAGGAACTGGTCGAGAACGCGCTGGACGCCGGCGCCACACGCATCGAGGTGGTCACCGCCGGCGGCGGCAAGACGCTGATCCGCGTCACCGACGACGGGTCCGGCATGGTGGCCGAGGATCTGGCGTTGGCGGTGCGCCGCCATTGCACCTCGAAACTCTCCGACGACGACATCTTCCTGATCGAGAGCCTCGGCTTTCGCGGCGAGGCGCTGCCGTCGATCGGCGCGGTGGCGCGGATGACGCTTTCGAGCCGCCATGCCGACGAAGCCCACGGCTGGGAGATCGCCCTCGACGGCGGCCTCGTCCACGAGCCGCGCCCCGCCGCGATCGATCGCGGCACCCGCGTCGAGGTCCGCGACCTGTTCTTCGCGACGCCGGCGCGGCTGAAATTCCTGAAGTCCGACCGCGCCGAGACCGCCGCCATCACCGAGGTGGTCAAGCGTCTGGCGCTCGCCCGCCCCGACGTCCGCTTCTCGCTCTCCGGCGCCGACCGCTCGACCCACGACTGGCCGGCGGGCCGGGGGATCGACGCCGGCCTCGCCCGCATCGCGGCCATCGTCGGCGACGACTTCGTCGCCAATGCCCTGGTGGTCGACGCGGTGCGCGAGGGCGTGCGGCTCACCGGCTGGGTGGGCCTGCCGACCTATCATCGCGCCTCCTCGGTCCACCAGTACATCACCGTCAACGGCCGCCCGGTGCGCGACAAGATGCTGTTCGGGGCGATTCGCGGCGCCTATGCCGACGTCATGTCGTCGGATCGCCACGCCGTCGTGGTTCTCGACGTCGCCGTCGATCCGCACGAGGTCGACGTCAACGTCCACCCGACCAAGGCCGATGTCCGCTTCCGGGATTCCGCCCTGGTGCGCGGTCTCGTCGTCGGGGCGCTGCGCCAGCAGCTCGCCGCCGCCGGCCATCGCGCCACCTCGACCGGGGGAACCGCGACCCTCGCCGCCCTGCGCTCCGGGGTGGGCTTCGCCACGGCGAGCCGCCAGACCGGCTGGAGCCCGCCGCCCGGCCCGCCGTGGCGCCCCGAGGCGCCGCATCCGG
>JAFHCF010000270.1:0-9962 GCA_048497495.1 Prosthecomicrobium sp. | reverse complement strand
CCGGCACCAGTGCCGACGAGGGCGGTGTCGTCGGTGACGGAAGCCCCGCCGGCGCGGCGACCGACGTCGTCGAGACCGCCGCCGGATCGGCGGCGCCGGATCCCGGCATCGGGGTGGCCGGCAGCGGTCCTCCGCCGGGCATCGGTGCCGAGGCGGTCGGCGGCGTGGTCGGTGGTGCCGTGCTCGGCGGCGCGACGCCGAGAGGCGACGACCCGACCGGCGACGGCGGCGTGAGCGGCGGCGGCGACGGCCCCGCCCCGAGGTTCGGGGGACCCGGCGAGGACGGCCGCGGATCGGTCCCGCCGGCAGGCGGTGGGCCCATCCTCGCCGCCGCCCTGCCGCCCGTGGTGTCGTAGGGCGAGGAGGTCGAGGCGAGCGCCGCGTCCTCCGTCGTCCGCCCGCCGTCCATCGGGCCGGGTGGCGACGCGCTGCCGGCGCCCGCGCCCGAGCCTCGCCCGGCCTCGGCCGCCGGCGCGCCGACCCAGGAGCTCAGCGCCGCGCGCAACGAGAAGAGGGCCGCCTTGAGATCGTCCGGCGGCGGCGCGCCGCTCCCGGCCACCCGCGCTTCCAGGAAGAGACCGGAGCCGAGAAAGGCCCTCTTGACCGCCGTGGCGCTCGGCGGCGTGGTCTCGGCCAGCCGCCCGCCCAGCAATTGCGTCACCAGGGCGCGCACCCCTTCTGGCACGCTGCCCGTCGGCGCCTTGGCCAATCCGGCGAGCGTCGCGTAGAGCGGCGCCAGACCGGTCTGTGATGCGGCGGCCTCCCGCACCGCCCGCGCCAGCACCAGGGCCGGATCGTCGGCCGCCGGCGCCGCGGTCGTGGACGCGGACCGATCGGCGGCGGGCGTGTGTTCGACGATGGTCACCGCCGGCTTGGCGCTGCCGTCGATCGGTTGCACCTGGATGCGCAGCAGGTCGCCGACCGCCGGCATCGCCTTGGCGAAGGCCGAGAGATCGACCTGGATCAGGCCATGACGGGTGGCGATGATGGCGATCCCCTCGGCGAGCGAGGCGACGCGCGCCTCCACCACCCGGCCCGAGGCGAGCTTGGCGAGATCCAGCCCACTCGCCGGCACCGCCGTCGGTGGGACCACCGAAAATCCCTCGTCGGCCGCCACGGATTCACCTCGCTCGACCCGCCGTCCGTCACCACGATGCTACGACACCCCCCGGCCATCGGCAATTCCCGCCAAATGAGGGGTCGAGCGCCGATTGTCCGAGCATCCTCGGGAGACGGACGAAGAAGAAATTCGACGGGTCCGAGTAGGAATCGTCGAATTCGTCCCCATCCATCCCCTTCACGGGAAGCCACGTTCATATTAAAGTCGTCTCCCGAGCGTAGGAGGCTCTGGCGAGCTTCCGGCTCGATCCTCCCTCTCCGTTGCGGGTCCACGACCGTGCAGGCGTTCAAGCGTATCGTCGGAACCTTGGGGGCGCCCAGCGCCTTCGAACTCGGTCTCGTGTTCTGCCTGATGGCGTTCACCGTCATCGGCCTCTTGCGCTGACATCATTGCCTTCGCAGTCGGACGAACGCACAATTCGCGCTCGTCCGTTCCGAAGGCAGGGTGCCACATGACATCGATCGACCTTTCGCGCCCTTCGGTCCCGTTTCGTGACGAACCGGAGACGTATTGCCATGGCGTATCGCTCGCCCGTCTCGCCGCGCTCACGGCGCGCGAACGGGCGTCTTACGCGATCCGCCGGCCGCGCTCGGCGGCCCTGGCGGCCGAGGCCGCCCACCATTGGCACGACGGCGTGCCACTCCATTGGATGAGCGACTGGGGCCTGCCCTTCCCGCTGTTTCTGGCGCAGGCGCGCGGCTCGACCCTCACCGACGCCGACGGCATCGCCCATGTCGACTTCTGTCTCGGCGACACCGGCTCGATGTTCGGCCATGCCCCGCCGGCGATCGTCGCGGCGGTGGCCGAACAGGCGGCGCGCGGCATCACCGGCATGCTGCCCTCCACCGCCGTGCCGGAGGTCGGCCACCTCCTCGCCGACCGCTTCGCACTGCCCTGGTGGCAGATCACCATGACCGCCTCGGACGCCAACCGCTCGGTGATCCGCTGGGCCCGCGCCGTCACCGGCCGGCCGAACATCGTCGTCTTCGACGGCTGCTACCACGGTGCCGTCGACGACACCCACGTGCGGCTGCGCGACGGCCGACCGATCCTGCGCCCCGGCCTGATGGGCCAGGTCTGGGATCTCCCGGCCCATACCCGCGCCATCCCCTTCAACGACGCCCGGGCCCTCGAGGCGGCGCTCGCCGACGGCAGCGTCGCGCTGGTGCTCGCCGAACCGGTGATGACCAACATCGGCATGGTGCTGCCCGAGCCGGGCTTCCACGAGACCTTGCGCCGTCTCACCCGCGCCGCCGGCACCCTGCTCGCCATCGACGAGACCCACACCATCTCGTCGGGCCCGGGCGGCTACACCCGCGCCCACGACCTCGACCCGGACTTCTTCGTGCTCGGCAAGCCGATCGCCGGCGGCGTGCCCGCCGCCGTCTACGGCTTCACCGACGCGATCGCGGCGGGTATGAGCCGCGCCCGCGCCGACACCCCCGGCTATTCCGGCATGGGCACGACACTGACCGCCAATGCGCTCGCCGTCGCCGCCATGCGCGCTTGCCTGACCGAGGTGATGACCGCCGAGGCCTTCGACCACATGATCGGCCTCGCCGATCGCCTCGCCGCCGACCTCGCGGCGGTGATCGCCCGCCACCGCCTGCCCTGGGTGGTGACCTCGATCGGCGCCCGGGTCGAATTCATGCTCTCCCCCACCCGGCCGCGCGACGGCGGCGAGGCGGGCAAGATCGGCGATGCCGAGATCGAGGGGGCGCTGCGCCTCTACCTGATCGAGCGTGGGGTGATCATCACGCCGTTCCACAACATGATGCTGATCGCCCCGACGACGACGGAGCGCGACGTCGAGACGCTGGTCGCGGCCCTCAACGCGGCATTGGGCGAATTGGCGGGGTGAAATATCGGCTCGGAGCGGGCGCCGGCGCGGGCAACCCCGCCGGAAACGAAAAACGCCGCCTCGAGGGCGGCGCGATTTCCGAACGGTCCGCCGTGGCGGCCCCGTCAGATCAGATGAAACGCCCGAGATAGAGGACCGCGTCGAGCGCCACCAGGACACCCATGATGCCGAGCGCGGCCCGCACCATCCGGCGATCACGACGCGACACACGCACCTTCTGAATGCTCCCCTCGGCGGTCTCCCCGACCGTCTGCACCAGTCCCGAACCCATCACCTGAACCGTCTCCGCAACCGACGCCATGACCCCACTCCCCACACGTTGGGCACGGAAGTAAGGATCGAATCCACTCCGTTACCGATCGGTGAATCCGGGCGCCAAGAAATCGGAATTTTACCGAGGTCTCAACCCCGCACCCGCGGATCGCAGACATCGACGACGCGCAGTTGCACTCTTGCATCACCCTGCCAGTGGTCCAGGCCGAGCGCCCCCACCACGTGCAGCGACGACCCTCGCGCCCCCAGGATGGCACGACCGATCGGCTCGTTCGCCGCGCGGAAGGCGATCGCCTTCAGGGACGACCCGTCGCCGCTCGAAAGCGACAGCCGAACATGGCCCGTCCCAACCTCGTCGGCGAAGGCGACGCGGTGGGCCGGGAAGGCGAAGAGCGGCTCCGGCTGGCCCGACCCGTAGGGGCCGGCCTTCTCCAGCGTCTCGACCAGTTCGACGGTCGCCGCCCCCGCCGTCAGCGCCCCGTCGATCTTCAGATCGCGGTGCTCGGAGGCCCGCTCGACCGTGTCGGCGAGCCTTGCTGCAATGAAATCACGCACCTCCTCGAGCCGGCTCTCCTCGACGCTGAGGCCCGCCGCCATCGCGTGTCCGCCGCCCTTCGGCGCCAATCCCGCCTCGACCGCCGCGCGCACCGCCGCGCCGAGATCGACGCCGGGGATCGACCGCGCCGAGCCGGTGCCGAGCGGCCCGCGATCGAAAGCGACGGCCAGCGCCGGCCGGTTCCAGCGCTCCTTGAGCCGCGCCGCGATCAGCCCGACGACGCCGGGGTGCCAGTCCGCCGACGACGCCACGACGAAGGGTCCGGGATCGGTGCCGAAGCGGGCGACGATCTGGGCGTCGGCCTCCTCCACCATCGCCGCCTCCATCACCTGGCGTTCCTTGTTGAGCCGGTCGAGATCGGCGGCGATGCGCTCGGCCTCGCTCGGATCGTCGGTGGCGAGCAGCCGCGAGCCGAGCCCGGCGTCGCCGATCCGCCCGCCGGCGTTGATTCGCGGCCCGATCAGGAAGCCGAGATGATAGGCCGACATCGGCCCGTTGAGCCGGGCGACCGCCGAGAGCGCGGCGAGCCCCGGATTGCGCCGCTTGCGCGCCACCTGCAGGCCCTTGACCACGAAGGCGCGGTTGAGCCCGATCAGCGGCACCACGTCGGCGACGGTGCCGAGCGCCACGAGATCGATCAGGGCGAGGAGATCGGGCTCGGTCCGGCCGCGAAAGACGCCGCGGCGCCTCAGTTCGCGGTTGAGCCCGACCAGCGTCAGGAAGGCGACGCCGCAGGCGCAGAGATGCCCGAGGCCGGAGAGGTCGTCCTGGCGGTTGGGATTGATCACGGCGCGCGCCGTCGGCAGTTCCACCCCGCACTGGTGATGATCGATCACCACCGTGTCGAGCCCGATGTCGCGCGCGATCGCCAGCGCTTCGAACGAGGTCGAGCCGCAATCGAGGGTGATCAGCAGCCGCGCGCCCGACGACGCCAATCCCCGGATCGCCTCGCCGTTCGGCCCATAGCCCTCGATCAGCCGATCGGGCACGTAGACCAGCGGGTCGGCACCGACCTGGAGAAGGTAGCGCCGCATCACGGCCGCCGAGGTCGCCCCGTCGACGTCGTAGTCGGCGAAGAGGGCGATCTTCTCGCCCCGCTCCACCGCGTCGGCGATCCGCCCGACCCCGACGTCCATGTCGGTGACGGTGCTCGGATCGGGCATGAGCGCTTTCAGGGTGGGGTCGAGGAAGGACACCGCCTCGTCGAGCCCGACGCCGCGCCCCGCCATCACCCTCGCGACGATCTCCGGCAGGGCGAGGCGTTGCGCCATGGCGCTCGCCGTCACCGCCTGGCTCACGTCGAGACGGTCGATCCACGCCCGCCCGGAGGCCGAGCGGGTGACGCCGAGCACGGCGCGGGGGGTCTCTTCCTCGGCGAGGCCGAACGGCGGCATGGGGCTCCTTTCGAGGGATTCTCCGGCTCGGGCGAGTCGTCGCCGCAGAATACGACGGGATCGCCTCGCGTGGGGGCCCGCCCATACCCCTCTCCCTGTCTCTCCCCCACGAGGAGCCGCCGCGCAAGGCCGAAGGGGTGGCTCATCGTGCTCGGTGCGCGATGGTTCGAGACGGGCCTACGGCCCTCCTCACCATGAGGGTCTCTTGGAATTTTCGAACAATTACAAACACCTCATGGTGAGGAGCGCTCGGCACGAGCGCGTCTCGAACCATCGCGCACGGACACGAAACAACTTTTTCGAACCCTCCGAGGAATCGAGGAGGGACCACACATGGCAGGCGACAACGGGACGAAGGCACTCGCCCCCATCGTTCCCTCCCCCTTGTGGGGGAGGGACAGGGAGAGGGGTACGCGGCTGCGCCGTGAGTTCGGCGGGAGAGGCGCGAGGGACCGCGACGCGGCATCCGCGCCACGACCTCAGCCCGCCGTCCTGTCGCCGAGTTGATGCCTCGCCCGGATCCACCGGACCGTGCCGGTCGACGAGCGCATCACCACCGTGTGGGTGGTGACGCAGTTGCGGCCATATTTCACCCCTTGCAGGAAATTGCCGTCGGTGATGCCGGTCGCGGCGAACAGGACGTCGCCGCGCGCCAGATCCTCGAGCAAATATTTCTTGCGCGGATCGGCGATGCCCATCTGCGCCGCGCGGGCCACCTTGTCGGGGCGATCGAGGATCAGCCGCGCCTGCAGCTGGCCGCCGATGCAGCGCAGCGCCGCCGCCGCCAGCACCCCTTCCGGCGCGCCGCCGATCCCCATGTAGATGTCGATCCCGGTCTCCTCCGGGTCGGTGGTGTGGATGACCCCGGTGACGTCGCCGTCGCCGATCAGCCGGATCGAGGCGCCGACGGCCCGGACCTCCTCGATCAGCCGGGCATGGCGCGGCCGGTCGAGGATGCAGGCGGTGATCTCGCCGACCGGCACGCCCTTGGCCGCGGCCAGCGCCTCGAGGTTCCGGCGCGGCGTCGCGTCGAGATCGACCAGGCCGGCCGGGTAGCCCGGGCCGATGGCGATCTTGTCCATGTAGACGTCGGGGGCGTGGAGCAGCGAGCCGCGTTCGGCGAAGGCCACCACGGTGATCGAATTGGGCAGGTTCTTGGCGCAGATCGTCGTGCCCTCGAGCGGCACCAGCGCCACGTCGACCGCCGGCCCGCGCTTGGTGCCGACCTTCTCGCCGATGAACAACATCGGCACCTCGTCACGCTCGCCCTCGCCGATCACCACCGTGCCGTCGATCGGCAGCCGGTTGAGTTCGTCGCGCATCGCGTCGACCGCGACCCGATCGGCCTCCATCTCGTCGCCGCGGCCGCGCATGCCGGCCGCCGCCATCGCCGTGCGTTCGGTCACCCGCGCCAGTTCGAGCGTCAGGATGCGGTCGAGTACACCGGTCTCCTCCGCCCGCTCGGGCGTCGGAACGGTCATCGTCATGGGTCGTTCTCCCTCGGTCCTCGGCCCCTTCTCTACGCCGGCCGCTCAGAAGCTCTCGATGCGGATGAAGCGTGGGGGACTCGATACGTGTCCGTCCTTCTCGACGAGCACGAGCGCTTCCCTTATCGCCTGTTCCGTCGTCTGGTAAGTCAGCATGATCACGGGCTGCGGCTCGAGCGGCGCCACCGCGCCCGGCGCGTCGGCCATCGGCCGACGGGCGCGCTGCACGATCGATTCCAGGCTGATGCCCTTCTCCGCCATGCGCGCGGCGATCGCCGCGAAGGCGCCCGGGCGATCATGGACCGAGAAACGGACGAAATAGCCGCCGGAATGGCCGGAGACGTTCGACTTGAGATAGGGCGTCATGTGCTCGGCCGGCTTACCCATGGTGGAGAGCGCCGTGCCGCGCGCGATGTCGGCGATGTCGGAGACGACCGACGAGGCGGTGGCGTCGCCGCCGGCGCCGGGCCCGACCAGCATGAGCTTGCCGACATAGTCCGCCTCCACGCCCACCGCGTTGAGCACGCCGTCGATCCGCCCGATCGCCGAGGACTTCGGTACCATGGTGGGATGGACCCGCTGCTCGATGCCGCCGCCGGCATTGCGCTCGGCGATGCCGAGCAGCTTGATCTTGTAGCCGAGCTCGTCCGCCTTCTCGATGTCGTCGAGAGTGATCTCGGTGATCCCCTCGACCTGGATCGCGTCGACGTCGATCTCGGAGCCGAAGGCGAGCGAGGTGAGCAGCGCCAGCTTGTGGGCGGTGTCGAAACCGCCGACGTCGAAGGTCGGGTCGGCCTCGGCATAGCCGAGCCGCTGCGCCTCGGCGAGGCAGGTCTCGAAGCTCAGCCGCTCGTTCTGCATCCGCGTCAGGATGTAGTTGCAGGTGCCGTTGAGGATGCCGAAGACGCGGGAGACCGAGTTGCCGGCGAGGCTCTCGCGCAGCGTCTTGATGATCGGGATGCCGCCGGCCACCGCCGCCTCGAAATTGAGGCTGACGCCCTTGGTCTCGGCGAGGCGGGCGAGTTCGACCCCGTGTTTGGCGAGCAGCGCCTTGTTGGCGGTCACCACGTGCTTGCCGGAGGCGAGCGCCGCCCGCACCGAGGCTTCCGCCGCCCCGCCGGCGCCACCCATCAACTCGACGAAGACGTCGATGTCGGGGCTCTCGGCGAGCTTCACCGGATCCTGGAACCAGTTGATGGCGGAGAGATCGAAGCCGCGATCCTTGGTGCGGTCGCGGGCCGAGACGGCCCGGACCACGATCTTGCGACCGCAGCGCTGCGACAGATCGGCGGCGTGTTTCTGCAGGACCTGGACGACGGAGGCACCGACGACGCCGAGACCGGCGATGCCCAGACGGAGAGAAGACTGCATGGGAGTTCCCGTGAGATGCGGCGAAAGGTGGAATGCGGCGAACCGGGCGATCGCGAGATCCCCCGGACCGGCTTCGTCATGCCCCCTTCTCGCGGTGAGCGATATCGATCGGATGACGGCGCCTCAGCCGAGGGCGGTGATCGGAATGACGTTGTGCAAAGTCTTGTCGGCGGTGTCGAAGAAGCGCCGGATGTTGCGCGCCGCCTGACGGAGCCGCTGCTCGTTCTCCACCAGCGCCAGACGGACGTACTCGTCGCCCTGCTCGCCGAAGCCGATGCCCGGCGCCACCGCCACGTCGGCCTTCTCGATCAGGAGCTTGGCGAACTCGATCGACCCGAGATGGCGGAACTTCTCCGGGATTCGCGCCCAGGCGAACATCGACGCCTTGGGAGCGGGGATCGGGAAGCCGGAATGCGCGAAGGCCTCGACCATCACGTCGCGGCGCTTCTTGTAGACGTCGCGGATCTCGGCGATGCAGGCATCGCCCGAGTTGAGCGCGAAGCTCGCCGCCACCTGGATCGGCGTATAGGCGCCGTAGTCGAGGTAGGATTTGACCCGGGTCAAGGCGGCGATCAGCCGCTCGTTGCCGACCGCGAAGCCCATGCGCCAGCCCGGCATCGAGAACGATTTCGACATCGAGGTGAACTCGACGGCGACGTCGTTGGCGCCCGGCACCTGCAGCACCGAGGGCGGCGGCACGTCGTCGAAATAGATCTCCGAATAGGCGAGATCGGAGAGCACGAAGAGCTCGTGCTTCTTGGCGAAGGCGATCACGTCCTTGTAGAAGTCGAGATCGGCGGTGACCGCCGTCGGGTTCGACGGGTAGCAGAGGATGACCGCGATCGGCTTGGGGATCGAATGCGCCACGGCGCGCTCCATCGCCCGGAAGAACTCCGGCCCCGGCTCGATCGGGATCGAGCGGATGACGCCGCCGACCATCAGGAAGCCGAAGGCGTGGATCGGATAGGACGGATTGGGGCACATCACCACGTCGCCCGGCGCGGTGATCGCCTGCGCCATGTTGGCGAAGCCTTCCTTGGAGCCGAGCGTCGCGACGATCTGGGTGTCCGGGTTGAGCTTCACCCCGAATCGCCGATCGTAATAGGCGGCCTGCGCCCGGCGCAGGCCGGGGATGCCCTTGGAGGTCGAATAGCGGTTGGTGCGCGGCTTGCCGATCGTCTCGATCAGCTTCTCCTCGATGAAGCGCGGCGTCGGCAGATCGGGATTGCCCATGCCGAGATCGATGATGTCGGCGCCGTTGGCGCGTGCCTGGGCCTTGAGACGGTTGACCTGTTCGAAGACGTAAACCGGCAGACGCCGGATCTTGTGGAACTCGTCCATGGGTCCAGACCTTCTCGTGCCCGACGCCCGGGGAGCCGCCCCGGCGCCATCTTGCCTTTCGCCGGCGACCGAGACTCCTCTCGACGCCGTCTCGCCTCTTCGAGCGTCGCGGAACGCCTCGCCGTCGCGGCCGAGGCGCGGCCCGCGCGCATCGTTCGATCACCCCGCGATGTGGCCGAATGACGGCCGAAGTCATCGAAAGGGGATCGCCTTGTAACAGAAGTCGCCGACCTTGACATCCATCGTTCGCCACGCGACCGACGCCCGCGTGGGTCGCCGCGCCGCGAACGGCGTCGCTCTCACGGCTGCGCCGGCGGCGCCCCCGATTCGATCTGCCGCTCGGCCTCCGCCTTCGAGCGGCGTCCGAGATCCTGCAACTCCTGGATCACCGACTGTGGACGGGTGCCGTCGGCGCTGGAGCGCTGCCGGGCGCCGAGGGCCAGGAGCTCCGCCTCGAGCCGGTCGCGCTCCTCCGCCGAGCGCACCGGAACCGCCGCCTGACGGGCGGTGTCGACGTTGATGTTCGGATAGCCGTCGGCGCCCGTGTGCGGCGCCGGGG
>JAFHCF010000269.1:0-6628 GCA_048497495.1 Prosthecomicrobium sp. | reverse complement strand
GGCCGAGGCCGCGAGGCCGGCCGGCCCGGCACCCACCACCACGACGTCGTAGCTCTCGTGCAGGGGCGCTGCGCTCATCGGCCGATCTCCCGCTTACCCTTCTGAATTTCGATCCGCATGCCCTCGGCGACCGGGGTCAGGCAGCCCTGGCGATTGCCGACGCCGTCGATGGTGACGAGGCAATCGAAACAGACTCCCATCAGGCAATAGGGTTCCCGCGGCGCGCCACCAACCGCCGTGGTGCGGCGGACATCGAGCCCGGAGGCCAACAGCGCCGCCGAGACGGAGTCGCCTTCGCGCGCCTCGACTTCCGCGCCCTCGACGAAGATCTTGACGATCGGTCTCGCATCTTCTTGAATTCGCTTGAACATCGGATATCTCCGGGGTCATCTCGCGGCCATGCCGGTATCAGTAGTAGCCGCTGTCTCGGTCGGCGGAGGCGGTCTCGAAGCGCCGCGCCGTGAAGGCGCCGAGGTGCGCGGTCTCGAGCGCATCGGCGACCACCATGCGGGCGACGTCGAAGGCGTGGTTGGAGGCCAGCGTCACGCCCGAATGGCAGCAGGCGACGAAGGCGCCGGGGTGGCTGTCGGAGCGGTCGTAGATCGGGAAGCCGTCCTTCGGCATGACCCGGATGCCCGACCAGGACCGGACCACGTTGAGCCGGCCGAGATGCGGGAAGGTCCGGACCGCGCGGGCGGCCATCACCGCGGTGACACCGTGATTCTGGAGACGGTCGTCGAGCCCTTCTTCCTTGCTGTCGCCGATCAGCACCGTGCCCTCGTCGGTCTGACGCAGCGTCGACAGGGCGTGCGGCAGGAAGGGCTCGGTTCGTTCGGTCACGATGATCTGGCCGCGCGTCGGCCCCATCGGCGCGGCGAGGCCGACCATCGCGGCGAGCCGCTCGTTGGCATTGCCGGCGGCGAGCACCACCTTCGCCGCGCGAACCTCGCCCCCCGGGGTCGTCAGGCGGAATTCGCCGCCCGCCTGCGTGATCGTCTCGACCGGCCGCGTCGGCATGTAGTCGAGGCCGAACTGCCTCAGCCCGACGTGGAAGGCGCGATAGAGCCGTAGCGAGTTCACGTCGCCGTCGTGGCGGCCGAAGCTTGCGCCCGACACGTCCGGCCCGATCAGGGGCAGCCGTCGCCGCACCTCGTCCGCCGAGAGCATCTCGAGCCCGTAGTCGGGCGAGGCGACCTGGACGTTCATCCGGTCGACGAGATCGGCGCGCCGCCGCCACTCCTCCTCGCCCAGCGCGATGTGGAAGCCGCCGTTCTGGCGCAGATGGACGTCGAGCCCGGTCTGCGCCTTCAACTCCTCGGCGAGCCGGCCCCAGGTCGCGGTCGCGCGCAGAGTCCAATCGACGTAGGGCTGCATGCCGAGCCCCTTGCTCTGCACCCACACGAGCGCGAAGTTCGCCCGCGACGCCCGCGTGACCGCATCGCCCTCGTCGAGGATCGCGACACGTTGCCCTAGTCGTCCCAGGCCCCAGGCGATGGCAGAGCCGAGCAGGCCGCCGCCGACGACGGCGACGTCGTATTCGTTCGACATGTTGTCTCCTGTCGCCCTTCAGTGACCCGCGTCGGCTTTTCCGGTCAGGATGCGATCGAGCCCGAAGAAGCGGTCGAGCAGCACGAGGGCGGTGATGGTGACGGCGATCACGCAGGCCGAGACCGAGGTCACCAGCGGATCGATGTTGTCCTGGATGTAGAGGAACATGCGCACCGGCAGCGTCTCCGTGCCGGGAGCGGCGAGAAAGACGGTCATGGTCAGATCGTCGAAGGACTGGATGAAGGCGAGCGCCCATCCGCTGACCACGCCCGGCAGGATCAACGGCAGCGTCACCCGCCGGAACAGCGCGACACCGTCGGCGCCGAGCGACACCGCCGCCATCTCGACCGAGCGGTCCATGCCCGTCGCCGCCGCCAGGGTGAGGCGCAGGGCGAAGGGGAAGACCACGACGACATGGGCGATCAGCAGCGCCCAGAAGGTGCCGCCGAAGCCGAGCGAGGTGAAGAAGCGCAGGAAGGCGATGCCGAGCACCACGTGCGGGATCATCAGCGGCGACAGAAACAGCGCCGACAAGGCGTCGCGGCCGGGAAAGACGTGGCGCGCGATCGCCAACGCCGCCGGCACCGCGACCAACACCGCGATCAGCGAGGACAGAGCGCCGAGCCCGAGGCTCATCCAGAAGGCGCGCACGAACTCCGGATAGTCGGCGATCGCCGCGAACCAACGCAGTGAGAAGCGCGTCGTCGGCACCGAGAGGAAGCCCTCCGGCGTGAAGGCGACGAGGCACACCACCACGATCGGCGCCAGCATGAAGACGACGAACAGCGTGTGGAATGCGAGCGCCAACGGTCCGTTCCGGCTCATCGAAACACCTCCGCGAAGCGACGCTCGATCAAGGCGTTCGAGCCGACCACGATCAGCACCAGCGCCACCAGCAGCAGGATCGCCACCGCCGCGCCGAGCGGCCAGTTCAGTGTGTTGAGGAACTCGTCGTAGGCGAGCGTCGCCGCCACCTTGAGCCGCCGCCCGCCGATGATCGCCGGCGTCGCGAAGGCGCTCGCCGACAGCGAGAAGACGATGATGCCGCCCGAGAGCACGCCCGGCACGATCTGCGGCAGGACGATGCGCCGCGCCACGGTGAAGGTCCCTGCCCCCAGCGACGTCGCCGCGTTCTCGATCTGCGGATCGATCCGCTGCAGCGATGCCCACACCGACAGCACCATGAAGGGCATCATCACGTGGGCGAGCGCCACGATCATGCCGGTCTCGGTGAACATGAAGGGGATCGGCGACGAGATCAGTCCGACCGAACTCAAGAGCTTGTTGACCAGCCCGTTGTTGCCGCCGAACAACAGCGCCCAGCCGAGCGTCCGCGCCACCACCGAGATGAGCAGCGGCCCGAGGATCACCAGAAGGAAGAAGCCCCGCCAGCGGCCCGACATGCGGTTCAGCACATAGGCCTCGGGCGCGCCGAACACCGCGGTGATCGCCGTCGCCGTGATCGCCACCCGGAAGGTGCGCCAGAACATCTCGGCGTAATAGGGATCGGTCGCGATCTCGCGCCAATTCTTCAGGATGAAGACCGGTTCGATGCCCTTGTACTGCCCCCAGTCGTGGAACGACAGCAGCACCGTCATCAACAGCGGCGCCACCACGACGCCGACGAACAGCATCGAGGCCGGCGCGAGCAACTCCCACGGCACGCGTGGGCGCCGCTCGGGATGGATCGGCGGCGGGGTGGTGGCGGAAGCGGCGGTCGCCGCGCCCTCGCTCATGCCTCTTCTCCCCGCGCCCTGAGGCTCATGTCCTCGCCGTTCCAGGAGAGATGCACCGCCTCGCCTTCGCCCGGCTGCGCACGCCCGTCGTTCGGCCGCACCACGATCGCCGGACCGCATTCGGTCTCGCACTGGAACAGCCAGTGATCGCCCTGGAAGATCCGTGTGACGACCCGCGACGCGAGGCCGGTCTCGCCGAAACCGAGCCGTTCGGGTCGCACCGAGACGGTGACCGGACCGTGGACACCCCCCGGCGCCGGCGCGCTCCACGAGCCCGCGACGATCCGCGGCGGCGCGCCGGCCTCCACGAACGCGGCGAAATCGTTGGTCTTGCCGAGAAACTTCGAGACGAAGGCCGAGGCCGGCCGCTCGTAGATCTCCTGCGGCGTGCCGATCTGTTCGATGCGTCCCTTGCTCATCACCACGATGCGGTTGGACAGCGACATCGCCTCGATCTGATCGTGAGTGACGAGAATGGTGGTGGTGCCGAGCGTGCGCTGGATCTGCCTGAGTTCGATCTGCATGTCCTCGCGCATCTTGGCGTCGAGGTTCGACAGCGGTTCGTCGAGCAGCAAGACGCTCGGACGGATGACCAGCGCCCGAGCGAGCGCCACGCGTTGTTGCTGTCCGCCGGACATGCGGCGCGGATGGCGGTCCTCGTAGCCGGCGAGGCCGACCATGGCGAGGGCGGCGCGCACGCGCTCATCCCGTTCTCTCCGACCCACATTGCGCATCTCGAGCCCGAAGGCGACGTTCTCCGCCGCCGTCATGTGCGGAAACAGCGCATAGCTCTGAAAGACGATGCCGAGCCCGCGCTTGGAGGGATGGACGGAGACGAGGTCCCGCCCCTCGAGCCGGATCGCGCCGCGCGACGGGTCGAGAAAGCCGGCGATCATCTGCAACGTCGTCGTCTTGCCGCAACCCGACGGACCGAGGAAGGAGACGAACTCCCCCTTGGTGACGGCGAGGGAAAACGCCTCGACGGCGGCATGCTCGCCGAAGTTCTTGCCGACACGATCGAGTTCGAGGATGGGCGAGGCGGTCGACATGTGCGCAAGGTTCCTGAGGATCGGACGTCGGACGGGGTCGAACGGCTTTCGAGGCCGGCAAGGAGCGGACGAAGGGCCGCCCCTCGCCGAATTCATGCGCCTCAGCGCTCGACTTCACGGTTCCAACGCTTGGTCCATTCCTCGCGATGGACGTTGATGGTCGCCCAATCGGCCGAGTAGAGCTTGTCGGCGCGCTCGCCGACCGGGGCCATCTTCACTATTTCCGGCGGCACCTCGATCGACTTCAGCACCGGACCGTAGCCGTAGTCCTTCAGCATCAGCAGTTGCAGCTTCGGATCGAGCATCGCCTTGATGAAGGCGGAGGCGAGCGGCGAAGCATTGGTCTTGGCGATCGGGCAGGCGGACACCAGCAGCGAGACGGCGCCTTCCTTCGGATAGACGAACTCGACCGGGAAGCCCGTGGCGGCCAGCGCCTGGACGCGGCCGCTGCCCCACACGCCGAGCAGCGCCTGACCCGATTGGAACAGTTCGGTCATCTTGCCCGGCGACGGCTCGTAGGCGAGCACGTTCGGATTGATCGCCTCCTTGAAGATCTTGAAGCCGACGTCGATGTCCTTCTCGCCGCCGCCGTTCATCTTGGCATGCATCAGCAAGGCATGGAGACCGTAGGTGTTGTTGATCGGCGGAATGACGATCAACCCCTTGAATTTCGGGTCTTTGAGATCATTCCACGAGGTCGGCGCCGCCCACCCCTTCTCGGCGAAGGCCTTGGCGTTGTACATCAGCCCGGTCGCCACGAAGCTGGTGGCGACGGCCCGGTCGTCGGCGAAACGCGCCGCCGAATAGAGATCGGACGACGGCAGGCCATCGACCTTGCCGCAGAAGCCGAGTTCGATCGCCTGATACATCGGGCCGTCGTCGACGATCGCCACGTCGATCTGCTGGTTGCCCTTCTGGGCCTGAAGCTTGGCCAGCGTGTCGGTGGAATTGCCGGCGAGGTATTCGACCTTGACGTCGTTCGCCTTCTCGAAGGCGGGGACCACGTTCTCGCGCACCGTCTTCTCGAACGAGCCGCCGTAACCGGCCACGTAGAGCGTCTTCTGCTCGGCCGAGGCGGGCGCGAGCGTCCAGGCGAGCGCTGCGATGCCGACGGCGGTCAGAGTCCAGAACTGCTTCATGCGACCGATCTCCTCTGGCTACTTTCGATGAGCCGTCTTTCGGGGGCTCGATCCCGTACCGGTGCGAACACCGATCCTCTCACCGCACGTGGTCCGATCACGATCCGTCCGTCACCGAACCGCCGCTGCGGCGCCCTCGAGACACTGCCCAATAAAACGCCGTGCCGTCGATCTGGGCGAAAGCGTCGCAAGGGACGCTTCCATCGTCCAATGAATAATGGCAATCTCTTCATGCCTGAATGTTATGAGTAGGGGCGCGAGATGGTGCGGATCAATCTGCGACAGGTGGAGGCCTTCCGAGCAACCATGCTGACCGGCAGCGTGACCGAAGCGGCCGCGCTGATGGCCGTGACACAGCCGGCGGTGAGCCGCCTGCTGCGCGACTTCCAGGCGCTTCTCAACATGCGGCTGTTCGAAAAGCGCGGCTCCGGCCTGGTGCCGACCGCCGCCGCGACCGCTCTCTACACGGAGGTCGAGCGTTCCTTCGTCGGCCTCGATCGGATCGCCGCGGCGGCTGAGGAGATTCGCGGCCGACGGATCGGCACGCTGCGGATCGCCGCCCTGCCGGCCCTCGCCAACGGTTGGCTGCCGCAGTTCGTCGGCCGGTTCCTGCAGGAGCGGCAGAACCTCAACCTGTCGATGTTCGGCGTGATCTCGCCGATCGTCGTCGATTGGGTCCTCAACGGACAGTGCGACGTCGGCTTCGCCGAGACCCCGATCGCCCATGCCGGTTTGCACAGCGTACGCCTGCCGGCGCTGCCGCGCGTCGCGATCCTACCCCAGGGCCATCGCCTCACGGCGAAGACGACGTTGGTGCCCACGGATTTTCAGGACGAGAACTTCGTGTCGTTGAGCACCGGAACCGGCAGCCGTCACCTGATCGATCAGGTCTTCCAGGCCGACGACGTCCGTCGCATTCTGCGGGTGGAGACCGCCCTGTCGGAGATCTTGTGCGGCATCGTCGCCTCCGGCCTCGGCGTGGGGATCTGCGATCCCTTCACCGCGCGCGAATATCAGGGCCGCGGCGTCGTCTCGCGGCCATTCCTGCCGCGCTTCTAATTCGAATTCGCCGCGCTGTTTCCGCCCCAGCGCAGCCCGTCGCCGGTCGCCCTCGACCTCGTCGAGGCCGTCCGCCGCGCCATCACAGAAATGCTCG
>JAFHCF010000268.1:0-10744 GCA_048497495.1 Prosthecomicrobium sp. | reverse complement strand
CCTCGCGCCGGGCGAGGGTGTCGAGCGTCACGCCGCAGGCCTTCACCGAGACGTTGGGCATCGCCTTCATGAAGTTGATCAACCGTTCGCGCACCGGCGAGTGGTCGTCGCGCACCATCGCGATGCCGGCGTCGTAGGCGACGATCTCGATCTCGATCTCCTCCGCCTTGGAGGAGAAGTAGCGCGACACGTTGGCGGCGACGTTGAGGATGCCGTTGAGCCGCTCGAAGTCGCCGTCCACCGCCTGCAGCACCAGCCGGTGGGTCTTGCCGGCTTCGGCCGTCGCGGGCACGACCAGGAAGAGGCCGAGGACGACGGCCACCAACGTGCGTAGGAACATCGCCACCTCCCTCGGGGCGGGCCCCGGCCGTCGGCCGGGCCTGCCCGTCGTCACCGATTCCGCCGATCGCGGCCGGGCCTCGCCTGCCGTTCCCGTCGAGGAGACGGGACGAGGCCCGTCAGTCCATCCGCTCCATCGTCTTCAGCCCGGCGAGCCCGCCCGCCACCAGACCGGCGAAGACGATGAAGGAGGAGAGGGCGAGCGTCGACGCCCCGGTCACCGCCTGTCCGACGGTGCAGCCGAGCGCCACCACGCCGCCGATCCCCATCAGCACCGCGCCGAAGAGATTGCGCAGCGTGTCGGAGACGTCGAAGAAGGTGGCGAGCTTCAGCCGCCCGGTCGCCGCCGCCATCAGGAAGGCGCCGATCATCGTGCCGAACACCGTGGCGACGCCGAAGCCGGGGATTCGGCCGGCGGTGAAGCGCTGCATCCATTCCAGCGCGTCGCCCGATGGCCGCACGAAGGTGAGCGATCCCGGCGCCACCGCGCCGTCGGCCATCTCGTCCCAGGAGAGCCCGGTCAGGGCCCAACCGGCGACGACGCACAGGCCG
The DNA here is from genome assembly GCA_048497495.1 of Prosthecomicrobium sp. Lineage (GTDB taxonomy): Bacteria > Pseudomonadota > Alphaproteobacteria > Rhizobiales > Ancalomicrobiaceae > JAFHCF01. Next base: position 9,853 of record JAFHCF010000268.1, on the reverse strand, counting down.
ACGCCGACGCCGGCGATCACATGCACCGGCGACGAACGGAAGTCGCGGTTGCCGAGCGTCACCGCGCCGAGCACGACCACGGCGGCGATCGCCGCGATGGTCTCGGCGCGGGCGGCGTCGAGGCCGGTGAAATGGCCGAGGAAGGCGCCGAGGCTCTGGCTCGCCATCTTCCATCCCGTCAGGTCGATCGCCGTCGCGGCGGCGAGCGCCGCCCGCCAGGGTCCGAGCAGGCCGCCGATCGTCACGTAGCCGGTGAAGCCGATGACCACGACGACGAGGAGCGAGCGCAGGTCGCCGGTGCCGGCGCGCACCAGATTGCGGCTGGCGCAGCCGCCGGCGAAGACCATGCCGAAGCCGAAGAGCAGGCCGCCGAGCGCGGCGCCGGCCCAATCGAGGTTGGTCGCCAGATACATCGACTTGGAGAGGTCGACGACGGCGAAGACCCGGAGGAGCTGGGTTCCGACGATCGCCGTGGCGAGCGCCAGGAGCCACGAGCGGAAGCGGCGGGAGTCCTCGAAGTTGACCATGTCCGAGAGCGAACCCATGGTGCAGAAGTTGGTCTTCTGCACGATCGCGCCGAACAGGATACCGATCACCAGACCGCCGATCGCCAGCGCCACGGCGGCATTCTCGGAGAGCAGCACGCGTAGTTGCTCCATGATCAGGCTCCCTTGACCTGGACGGCCCGATTGGGCTCGAGGCGGATCTGCTTGTGGTTGGTGACGTATTTCGACACGACGTCCCAGATCGGCGGTCCCTCGGCGCCCTCGTTGACGCTGGCCCAGCCGGTGACGGTGTATTCGTGGCTCGCCTCGATGGTCTTGCCGTCGCGCAGCACCGTCATGTCGGAGATGCGCGAGCCCTGCGGCTTGCCGATGTCGATCGCGTAGGAGAGGCCGCCGACCCGCACCATGTCGCCGCCCTGCTGGTAGTAGGGGTCGACGTTGAACAGGTTGTCGGCGACGTCCTCCAGGATCTCCTTCAGCCGCTCGCCGGTCATCTTCATGCGATAGGCGGCGGGGTAGGTGATCGCGGTGGCGTTGGTGACGTCCTCGAAGGTGAGGTCCTGGCCGGCGAGCACGCTCGTGCCCCAGCGGAAGCCGGGCGACAGCGCGATCTCGGCGTCGCGTTCCTCGAGCAGCGCCTGGCAGATCAGGTCGTCGAAGGTGCCGTTGAAGTTGCCGCGTCGATAGAGCAGCGATTCCGTCCGCCCCAGCACCCGGCCGAGATCGGCGGCGAAGGGGGCGCGCACCTCGGCGATCTTCTTGGTCATCGCCGCGTCGGGCGTGATCACGTCGGAGAAGATCGGCATCAGGCGGAAGCGGTAGCCCTTGACCTCGCCGCCCTGGACGTCGAGGTCGAGCCGCGACAGGAACTTGCCGTTGGAGCCGGAGGCGACGATCAGCGTGCGCCCGACCTTGACCACGTCGGGCAGCGCGTCGTGGGTGTGGCCGGAGAGCACGACGTCGAGACCCTTGACCCGGCTCGCCAGCTTGGCGTCGACGTCGAAGCCGTTGTGCGACAGGAGCACCACCAGCCCGGCGCCGGCCTCGCGGGCCTTGTCGACCTGGGCCTGGACGTCCTCCTCGCGCACCCCGAAGGACCAGTCCGGGATCATCCAGCGCGGATTGGCGATCGGCGTATAGGGGAAGGCCTGGCCGAGGACGGCGACCTTGACGCCGCCGCGCTCGAACATCGCCATCGGCTCGAAGGCCTTCTCGTTCCACTCGGTGTCGCGCACGTTGAGGCAGAGGAAGGGGAAGCCGAGCCCCTCGACCGCCTCCTTCACCCGCTCTGTGCCATAGGTGAACTCCCAATGCGCGGTCATCGCGTCGGGCTTCAGGAGCGACATGCAGTCGATGACGTCGCGGCCCTTGGTCTGCAGCGCCGACCACGACCCCTGCCAGGTGTCGCCGCCGTCGAGCAGCAGCACCTTGTCGGGACGCTCCGCCCGGATCGCCTCGATCAGGGTGGCGGCGCGATCGAGCCCGCCGACCCGGCCGTAGGTCTTGGCCAGCGCCTCGAAGCCCTGCGAGGTGAAGGCATAGGCCTCCGGCGTCCCCGGTTTCAGCCCGTAGGCATCGAGGAAGGCCTCGCCGGTGATGTGCGGCGGCAGGCCCTTGGCGGCGCCGACCCCGAGATTGGTCGAGGGTTCGCGGAACCACAACGGCATCAGTTGCGCATGAATGTCGGTCATGTGCAGCAGGGTGACGTTGCCGAGCGGCTGGAAGGCGAGGAGGTCGGCCTGGGTCAGCTTCTGCTGGGCGAAGGCGCGCGACCAGTCGCCGCCGGCGCTCGCGCCGATGATGGTGGCGGTCGACGCCGCCACCTGAAGGAATTCGCGACGCGAGATCATGCGGTGGTTCTCTCGACAGATTTCGTCGTTTCAGGGGGCCACGACGCGCCATCGCACGCTGCGAGCGCGGCGCGCTCGAACCGTGGCCCTGCGATGGGCGCCGATCGCTCGGCGAGGGGAGGGAGCGCGCGGCGGGGCGATCCCGTCGCGCGCGCGTCCGTCAGTTGCGGACGGAAGGGGTCTCGATCGGCAGCCCGACACCGCGCCAGGTGACGTAGGTCTCGAGCGCCAGGAACTCGTCCGACAGCGGCTTGTAGGGTTCGGCCCGCACGTCGCTCATGCAGCCCTGCATGCGCTCGTGCAGCGGCACCAGCCGCTGGTCGCGCAGCCGGTAGGTCGGGAAGCCGTTGATCTGGCCCTGGCTGAGGAAGTCGGCCCGCATGAACTTGCCGTTGCTCTTCTCGTGGCACGAGGCACAGGCGAGATCGAGTTGGCCGACGCGGGTGTAGTAGAGCTCCTTGCCCTTCTCGAACCAGGCCTTCATCGGCCCGTCGATCTGCGGCTGCACCGGCATGCCGCGCGACTGATGGCGCACGAAGGCCGTCATGTCGGTGAGCACCGTCGACTTGAACTTCCAGGCCTCCGCCTTCATCTGCTCGGTGCGGCACAGGTTGATCTGCATCTCGATGTTCAACGGCTTGGCCAGACCGGCGTTCCACTTCGGGAACCGGGCGCCGACGCCCTTCATCGTGGCCGCCGCGTCGTCGTGGCAGGAGGCGCAGGACTTGCCCGCCGCCCCGTCCACCTTCGTCCATTCCTCCGCCGCCCGATCAACGGCGAGGATGCCTGGGTTCTCCACGTCGTCGTCCTGGAGCGCCTTGGTCTCCTTGGTGCGGAACTCGTAGCCGGAGACGATCACCTTGAAGACGTGACCGGGCGGAGCGGCGATGCCCTTGCGTCCGCCCTCGTCCTCCAGCGCGAAGGCGGATGTGGCGAGCAGCGTCGAGGCGAGCAGCGTCGAGGCGAGCAGCGTCGAGGCGACGGCGAGGCCGACGCGAGCCGAGCGATTGTCGATCATTTCGAGCCCCCTGGGTTCACGCCTTGACCGTGATGGCCTGCTCCGCGGTCGTCACCGTTCCGTCGTCGTCGGTCCAGGAGAAGCGGAAGGTGCCGTTCTCCTCGACCTTCGCCGCGAACTGGATGTAGGGATTGGCGGAGATCGACGCTTCCAGGTTCATCGAGAACACCGGTTGGCCGTTGAAATCGCAGGTGAACTTGTTGATGATCTTGCGCGGGATGACCTTGCCCTGCGCGTCCTTGCGCTGCCCCGATTCCATCGGGTGGGAGATCAGCGTCTTGATCTGAATGACTTCGCCCTTCTTGGCGTCCTTGGGAATCTTGATCCGCGGCTTTTCGGCCATGTCCTCGCCCTCACTCTTGTTTCTTCTGGTGTCGTCCGAGGTCAGCCGCCGCAGCCGCCGATCGTCACCTTGACCAATTTCTTGTCCATGTAGATGCCGCCGTCGCTGGTCTTGGCCAGGACGATGACGTTCTGCGTGGTGGCGAGACGAATGCGGACCGCGGCTTCCGCCTTGCCGGCGAGCGGGGTGAAGGCGAACTTCGCCATGCCGCTGTTCGGGTTGCCCTCCGCCAGGACCACCACGTCGGTGACGTGGCTCTCCTTGGTCATCGGGCTCTCGACCGTCAGGGTCAGCGGCACGGTGTTGCCGTTTTCGGCGATCTCGGGCAGATCCAACGCGATCTTGCCGGAGGTCGCCGTCTTGCCGCCGGTGAAGGCGGCGATCACTTCGGCGGCGTCGTTGGCGGCGAAAGCCGGCATCGCGCCGATCGGCAGGGCTGCGAGCGCGAGCCCTCCGGCGCCCGACTTCAGCAATTCGCGACGATTGTACTGAGACATCGAAGAGACCTCCTGGTGGCGCGTCCGCGCTCTCACTTCATGGTTTCCAGATACGCGACGACGTCCTCGACCTGCTGCGCGGTGAGGATGGTCTTACCCGCGAACTCCGACCGCACACGGCTCAGGCCGTCGTTCCGGTAGAAGGCGGGCATCATCGTGTCGGGGAAGACCATCTTGGAGTTGGAGAGGATCAGGCGCAGCTGCGCCTTGTCCCAACGCGTCGCCACGCCGTCGAGCGACGGTCCGATCTCGCCGTGGAACAACTCTTTCTTCAGAGCCGAGATCTCGTGACAGCTCAGGCAGTTGCCGAGCCGCCGATTGACCACGACCTTGCGCCCCGCCTCCGGGTCGCCCGGCGTGGTGGTCAGTGCTGTCGGAATCTTGAAGTCGACCACGGCGAGCTTGATCGCGTCCTCGGCCATCGCAGAGAACGGCGCGCACGCGATCAACGCTCCCAATGCGAGCGTTCGCATGAGATCCATGACGTATCCTTCCCCCCTCGTCGGCGCGAGCGGCCGACGGCTGACGTTTCCTCGGCGGCTTTTCCGCCGTCGTTCTCCCGTGCGACGGTTTTCCCGTCGTCTCGGTGGTTCGGCGGTTGCCCCGCCGGACTCGGTCGTTCGGCGGTTCCCCGCCGGACTCGTCGGTCGTTTCACGACAGATAAGTAATTTCGATTATGCGCATGTTATAAATCGATTCAACCCTCAACCTGCGCCTTTCTTCACGAATTCCTGGAAGCTGGTCCGCTCGTAGGCCCGTTCGTGCACGAAACGGAACATCGCCAGGAACTCGCGCGGCGGCAGATAGCCCGGCATTCGGGCCGATTCGCGCGCCATCGGCGACTTCGCCGACAGGCCGGCGGGCGAATCGGGGAAAAATTGAATGGTGGGGGTGACGCGGACGCCGTAACGCGTCGCGAAGGCCTTCTCCGAGAGCTTGGCGCCGTCGAAGTCGGTCATCTCGCGGGCGCCGTGGGTGTCGAGCTGCACGACGTCGAAATGGGCGCGCACATAGTCGACGATCGCCGGGTCAGCGAAGTTGATCAGGTGCATGTCGCGGCAGTAGGGGCAGCCGCGCTGCTCCCAGATCACCGCCAGCCGCCGGCCGTTCTTGGTCGCGCTCTCCACGTCCTCGGCGAGGTCGAGGAAGGTCTCGAGCATCCACGGGGGGTGGAAGAGCCCGTCGTCGCCGGGGGTCGGCTGGGCCGCTCTCGCGGGTATGGCGACGAGACCGGCGAGCGCGCCGAGGAGGAGGCCGCGACGAGACGGCGAGGGGTTACGCATGTTGCGATCTCCCGGATGATCAGCCGATGCGGCCGAGGGTGGGGAAGGTTTCGAGGAGCCAGCCGGAGACGTCGGTCATCCGGCCGGAGAACAGCACCAGGCCCAGGGCGACCAGGAACCCGCCCGTGACCTTCTCCACCGTCGGTAGATGGCGGCGGAAACGCTTGAGCGCGCCGAGGAAGGTGCCGGCGAAGGCGGCGGTGATGAGGAAGGGGATGCCGGTCCCCGCCGCATAGGCGAAGAGCAGCAGGCTGCCGCGCGTCACCGAGGATTCGGCGCTCGCCATGAACAGGACGGCGGCCAGCACCGGTCCGGCGCAGGGGCTCCAGCCGAAGGCGAAGGCGAGGCCGAAGACGAAGGCGCCGAAGAGTGTCGCCGGCCGCGCCGCCACCTGGACGCCGGCCGAGCGATAGAGCAGGGGGATGCGCACGATCCCGAGGAAGTGCAGCCCCATGGCGATCGTCACCACCCCGGCGATGGTGCCGGCGATCGCCAGATGCTCGTTGAGCAGGCGGCCGATGCTCGACGCCGTGGCGCCCAGCGCCACGAAGACGACGGTGAACCCGGCGACGAAGGCGAAGGCCGGCGGCAACAGCCGACGCGGCCCCACCGTTCCGTCGTCGCGGTCGAGCTCCGCCACGCCGAGCCCCGTGATGTAGCACAGGAAGATCGGCACCATCGGCAGGATGCAGGGTGATATGAAGGCCAGCAGGCCGGCGACGAAGGCGCTCGAGAGGCCGACCTCGAATCCCATGACGTTTCCCCAGAAATATCGTATTGTTCTCATACGTAATGTGCCCAATGGCCGGGTTGGGCGCAATGGGTCGATCAAATCGGTTCGATCACGTCGCCGTCACCACCCCGCCGCCCTCTCGACCGGAACCCTCGATGATCCTCACGCGCACCGCCGTATTCCTCGCCGGGCTCATGGTCACCCTGCCGGCGGGCGCCGGGCTCGCCGCCGAACTCCTGGTGCTGGAACGCGCCGGCTGTCCCTACTGCGCCCGCTTCGACGCCGAGATCGGCCGCGTCTACGACAAGACAGACGAGGCCCGGCGCGCGCCGCTGCGCCGCATCGACATCGAGAAGTCGTTGCCCGAGGGCTACGCCTTCGCCCTGCCCGAACGAATCACCCCGACCTTCGTCCTCGTCGAGAACGGCCGCGAGATCGCCCGCCTGCGCGGCTATCCCGGCCAGGAGTTCTTCTGGGGCATGCTCGGCGTGATGCTGGAGAAACTGCCGAAGTGACGGCGAGGCGGCGGGACGCGGTGGCGAAAGCCGTCCGTCGTTGCGCGGCCGGTCCCCGATTGCTACGGTGATCGCGAGGCGGGATCGGCGCGAACCCGCCGTCCCGGCCGATCATCGCGGGTTTCCGAAAACGCCGGCCTCCGCGGCGCGCGCGACGATCCCTCTTCGCATCCCGTTCGAACGCCCGACGGCGTGGCGCGGACGACAGGAACCTGCGGACGATCCGATGACCAATTCCAAGCCCGAAATCGCCTTCTACGTCGACGCCTTTTCCTATTGCAACCTGCGTTGCCCGTCCTGCATCGTCGGAAACGAGTTCGGTCCCAAGGACGAGTGGCCGAAGGGATTGATGTCCGTCGCGATGCTCGACGCGATTCTCGACAAGGCCACCGCCGAGTGCGACGTCCCCTGGGTCGGGCTCCACAACTGGACCGAACCGCTGTTGAACCCGGCCCTGCCGGACCTGATTCGCGCCATCAAGGCGCGCGGCATCGTCTGCCGCATGAGCAGCAATCTGAACGTCCGCGAAGACTACGACTTCGAGGCCCTGCTCGCCGCCCGTCCGGACTGGCTGCGACTGTCGATGTCGGGGTTCACCCAGCCCGTCTATGAACGCGGCCACGCCGCCGGCGACATCGAACTGGTCAAGCGCAACATGAAGCGCCTGTCGGCCGCCGCGCGCGCCGTCGGCAAGGGCACGCGCATCGACGTCCTCTTCCACATCTACAACGACAACGGCCACGAAGCGCCGCTGATGAAGAAATTCGCCGAGGATCTCGGCTTCACCTTCTCGACGATCTACGCCCAGATCTTCCCGGCCGAGAAGGTCATCGACATCCACGAGGGTCGAGTGAGCGAAAATGACCGCAAGGTGATGGATCGCCTGGCGCTGCCGGTGACCGAGGCCCTGGCGATCACCTCGAGGAAGCCGGCCAAGTCCTGCTATCTCTCCGACAACCAGATCGTCATCGACGTCGCCGGCAACGTCATGTTGTGCTGCGGCGCCTCGATGAATCGCGTCAATTCGGTGGGTAAGTTCCTCGACCTGTCCTTCGAGGAGATCCAGGCGCGCAAGAACAGCCACAAATTGTGCGGTTCCTGCCTGGCGATCAACGTCCCCGGCTACTTCTACGGTTCCAAGGAACTCGACGCGCTGGCGGAAGAAAACCTGGCTCGGGTGAGCCGAGAAGCCGCAGCGGCGACCCGCAACGTCGGCTGACGCGACCGCCCGGGCGACGCGCCGAGGATTGCAGGCGACGGTGGCGACGAGGTGCGGGGGACATGGTGCCGGCGGAGGGGATCGAACCCCCGACCTTCGGTTTACAAAACCGCTGCACTACCGCTGTGCTACGCCGGCGCCGGGGCTCCCCTTAACACGGGGGGCGCGACGTGGCCAAGACCCGTCGCCGCAGTGGCGCCCGCCGGCACGGCCCCACGAGCCCGCCGGCACGGCCTCGCGCGGCCCTCCCTCCATCGGCCCTAGGCGTCACGCGCCGGCCTGCTTGCGCCCGACGACGTAGAGCGACAGCACCGCCGCGTTGGAGACGTTGAGCGATTTGATCGGCCCCGGCACGTCGACGCGGGCGAGCGCGTCGCAGGCGTCGCGGGTGACCGGGCGCAATCCCTTGCCCTCGGCGCCGAGCACCAGGACGGTGCGCGCGCCCACCTCGGTCTCCTCCAGCGGGGCGGAGCCCTCGCTGTCGAGGCCGATCACGGTGAACCCCTCCTTGCGCAGCGTCTCGAGGGCGCGGGCGAGGTTGACCACCTCGATATGGGTGATCAGGTCGAGCGCTCCGGATGCCGCCTTGGCGAGCACCCCGGTCTCCTGTGGGCTGTGGCGCGACGGCGTCACCAGGGCGTCGGCGCCGAGCGCCACCGCCGAGCGGATGATCGCCCCGACGTTGTGCGGGTCGGTCACCTGATCGAGCGCCAGCACCAGTTTGGCGCGGCCGAGGTCGGTGAGCTCGACCGGCTCGAGCGGCCGGGTCTCGACCAGCACGCCCTGGTGCACGGCGTCGTCGCCGACCCGCGCATCGATCCAGCGCACCTCGACCTGCTCGGGCGGCACGGGAAACACGACGCCGCGTTCCTCGAGCCGCGCCTGGGCGTTGCGGGTGCAATAGATGGCGTGAATCACCCGCTTCGGATTGGCCAGCGCCACCTCGACCGTGTGCAGGCCATAGAGGAAGACGCGGCCCTCCGGCGCGCCGCTGCCGGGTCGACCGTGGCGGCGTTGCGTCACCGGCGGACGGGTCGGATGGCGCCCGGCCTTGGCGATGCGCGGGGGGGTCTCGGACGACGACATGGAAAAACGGCCTCGTTGCGGGGCGAAACAGCCGTCTTATGGACCCGAACCCGCCGCCGGCGCAATCGCGCCACGCTCGAGGACGGTCGATGCCCGTCCCCGGTTTTCACCCCGCGCCGCGAAGCCACGGTGAGATCGATGGTTTCGACGGTTGACAGGGGGCGGTCCGGTCGCCATAACACCGCCCGCAACGGGAATCCCCGCCATGACCGGCGGGGCGTTTCGTTTGTCCGAACGTTCGGAAGCCGTGAGACGGTCGATGCGAACGGTCGAAGAGTACTGGGGGAATGTCCCGAGCGGCAAAGGGGGCGGACTGTAAATCCGCTGGCTAAGCCTTCGTAGGTTCGAGTCCTACTTCCCCCACCACTCCTCTTCGATCGAACGCGTGACAATCGTGTCGCGGCCGAGTGTGCGGGTATAGCTCAATGGTAGAGCAGCAGCCTTCCAAGCTGAATACGCGGGTTCGATTCCCGCTACCCGCTCCATCATTCGGCCGCGCCGGCGTATGAACATTGGGACGACGTGGACCCGATAAACGATTCACGATGCCGTCGGGACCGAAGGGTCGGTCGCCGGCGGACAACAGTAGGAAGCGACGTCGATGGCGAAGGAAAAGTTCACTCGCGACAAGCCGCACTGCAACATCGGCACGATCGGGCACGTCGACCATGGCAAGACGTCGCTGACCGCGGCGATCACCAAGGTCCTCGCCGAAACCGGCGGTGCGACGTTCAAGGCGTACGACCAGATCGACGCCGCGCCCGAAGAGAAGGCGCGCGGTATCACGATCAACACGGCGCAT
>JAFHCF010000267.1:0-38845 GCA_048497495.1 Prosthecomicrobium sp. | reverse complement strand
CGAGGCGTGAGCCCGGGCGGCTGTGATCGGCGAGGACGGCGCGCGATGCTTCGAGACGGCGCGCGATGCGCGCCTCCTCAGCATGAGGCGTTTGTGATTGCTCGCAAACACACCAGCGCCTCATGCTGAGGAGGCGCGCATCGCGCGCCGTCTCGAAGCATCGCGCGCCGTCCTCGCCGATCACAGCCGCCCGGGCTCACGCCTCGATCAGGCCGTGGAGGAAGCCGGCGAGGTCGTCGGTCAGCCAGTCGACGTGGGCGTCCTCGCGGCCCTCGAGCTCCCAGCTCTCGCGCAGCACCTCGCGGGCGCCGTGGGGCACCACCAGCACGGTCGCGACGCCGAGGGCATAGGGGACGGCGAGATTGCGCGACAGGTCCTCGAACATGGCGGCGCGGGCGGGCACGATGCCGGCGCCGGCGAGGAACTTGTCGTAGGTCGCGGCGGCGGGCTTCGGCAGCAGGTCGGCGGCGACGATGTCGAAGATGTCGGTGAAGTGATGGGTGATGCCGAGGCGGGCGGCGACCTTCTCGGCGTGTTTGCGGGTGCCGTTGGTCATGATGAACTTGCGGCCGGGCAAGCGCTCGATCGCCGCCCCCAGCGCCGGATCCGGCGCCACCACCGAATGATCGATGTCGTGGACGTATTCGAGGAAGCCGTCGGGGGTGATGCCGTGTTCGATCATCAGGCCGCGCAGGGTGGTGCCGTAGCGGCGGTAGTAGTCCTTCTGGAGGCGCTGGGCCTCGTCGGTGGTCGAGCCGAGCAGCAGCGAGACGTAGGCGCGGATCTTCTCGTCGACCTGGGCGAAGAGGTCGGTGTGGGCCGGGTAGAGGGTGTTGTCGAGATCGAAGATCCACTCGTCGACTTGCGCGAAACGTTCGCGGCGGGCGGCGAGCGCCTGGTCGGTGTCCTTGTCGGGTCGGGTATCGATCATGGGCACGGGCCTTTCGGTCGGCGGAGGCCCGTCGCGAGACGGTCCGCCGGTCGCGTTCGCGGCAGGCGGGGGGGCGCCGTCACGGGGTGATGAGGGTGCCGGCGCCGTGCTCGGTGAAGAGTTCGAGCAGCACGGCGTGCGGCACCTTGCCGTTGAGGATGACCACTGCCTCGACGCCACGGTCGAGCGCCTCGAAGCAGGTCTCGACCTTGGGGATCATGCCGCCGGAGATGGTGCCGTCGTCGATCAGGCGCTGGGCCTCGGCCCGCGACAGTTCCTTGATCAATTGTTTGTTCTTGTCGAGGACGCCGGGGACGTCGGTGAGGAACAGCAGGCGGGTGGCGCCGAGCGCCCCGGCGATGGCGCCGGCGAAGGTGTCGGCGTTGACGTTGTAGGTCTCGCCGTCCTCGCCGGGGCAGACGGGGGCGAGAACCGGAATGATGTCCGACTTCTCCAGCACCTTCAGCACCTCGGTGCGCACCGTCTTGGGCTCGCCGACGAAGCCGAGGTCGACGACCTTCTCGATGTTGGAATCGGGATCGACCACCGTGCGCTTCAGGCGGGTCACCGTCACCATGTTGCCGTCCTTGCCGGTCAGGCCGATGGCGCGGCCGCCGGCCTCGGTGATGGTCTGGACGATTTCCTTGTTGATCGAGCCGGCGAGCACCATCTCGACGATGTCGACGGTGGCGCGGTCGGTGATGCGGAAGCCGCCGGCGAACTCGGACTTGATGTTGAGCTTGGCCAACATGGCGTTGATCTGCGGTCCGCCGCCGTGGACCACCACCGGATTGAGGCCGGAGAGTTTCAAGAGCGTGATGTCCTCGGCGAAGGCCTTGCCCAGCGCCGCGTCGCCCATGGCGTGGCCACCGAACTTCACCACCACGGTCTTGTCGTCGTAGCGCAGCATGTAGGGCAGCGCCTTGGACAGGATCTCGGCTTCGGCGATCATCTCGGATTCGGGCTTCGACGTGGTCGTCATCTCGGGTCTCCCGGCGTCGGCGGCGTGCGGCGGATGAGAATCAGTTGGCGAAGAAGGCGACCTCGGCGCGCAGCCGGTCGATGCCCCAGGCCTTCTCCGACGAGGTGACCAGGATCTCCGGATGGGCGGCGGGGCGCTTGCGGATCGCGGCGACGGTGGCGGCGACGATCTCGGCGACCGGACGGCCCTCCGCCGTCTTGGCGATCTTGTCGGCCTTGGTGAGGACGATCTGGTAGCTGACCGCCGCCTTGTCGAGGAGGTCGAGCACGTCGGTGTCGACCGGCTTCAGGCCGTGGCGGCTGTCGATCAGCAGATAGACGCGGCGCAGGTTGGGGCGACCGCGCAGATAGTCGAAGACCAGCCGGGTCCAGGTCTCGACCTGGCTCTTCGGCGCCTGGGCGAAGCCGTAGCCGGGCATGTCGACGATGGCGAGACCGACATCGACGCCGTCGCGCGGGGCGCCGGAGGTCATGCGCTCGGTCTTCTTCGAGCGCTCGTTGAGCACCGCCGGCACGAACCAGTTGAGTTCCTGGGTGCGGCCGGGGGTGTCGGAAGTGCGGGCGAGCCCGTGCTGGCCGCAGAGCGCGTTGATCAGGCTCGACTTGCCGACGTTGGAGCGGCCGGCGAAGGCGACCTCGGCGTCCTCGGTCACCGGCAGGTCGGCGAAGTCGACGACGCCGCGATCGAAGGCCCAGGGACGGGCGAAGAGGAGGCGGACCTTCTCGTCCACCTCCCGCGACAGCGCGTCGTTCGGCTCGTGCTCACTCATGCCGGCCTCAATGAGCCGGAGGGGTGGCGCGGCCGAACATCCCCTTGACGTTCTCCCAGAGTTCCACCTTGACGCCGTTCTTCTTCATGATCCACGCCTGCTGCGAGATCGACAGGAAGTTGTTCCAGGTCCAGTAGATCACCAGGCCGGCGGGCATGCTCGCCAGCATGAAGGTGAAGATCACCGGCATCCAGTCGAACAGCATCTTCTGGGTCGGATCCGGCGGCGGCGGATTGAGCTTCATCTGGGCGAACATGGTGACGCCCATGATCAACGGCCAGATGCCGATCATCATCATTTGCGGCGGGGTCCAGGGGATGAGGCCGAAGAGGTTGAACAGCGAGGTCGGATCCGGCGAGGCGAGATCGCGGATCCAGCCGTAGAACGGCGCCTGGCGCATCTCGATGGTGACGAAGAGCACCTTGTAGAGCGAGAAGAACACCGGGATCTGGATCACGATCGGCAGGCAGCCCGCCAACGGATTGATCTTCTCGCGCTTGTAGAGCTCCATCAATGCCTGTTGCTGCTGGGTGCGATCGTCCTTGAATCGCTCCTGCAGCTCCTTCATCTCCGGCTGCACCTTCTTCATCTTGCTCATCGAGTCGTAGGACTTCGAGGCGAGCGGATAGAAGACGCCTTTGATCAACACCGTGACGATCAGGATGGCGACGCCGAAGTTGCCGACCAGCTTGTTGAGGAAGTCGATCAGGTGGAACAACGGCTTGGTCAGCCAATAGAACCAACCCCAATCGATCAGCCGATCGAAGCGCTCGATGCCGAGCTTGGCGGCATAGCCGTCGACGGCGGCGACTTCCTTGGCGCCGGCGAAGAAATGGGTGGTCGAGGTGATCTCGCCGCCGGCGGCGAGCGGCAGGCCGTCGGCCAGCATGAAGGTCTGGTAGACGTCGGGGCGGCCGGCCACGGCGGCCGTCGCGGCGAAGCGCGGCTGCACCTTGACCGTCTTGGCCGGCACCAGGGCGGCGGCCCAGTACTTGTCGACGAAGCCGATCCAGGCGCCGGCGACCTTGGTCGGCTCGATCTTGCCCTTCTTCTTGAGATCGTCGTACTTGATCTCCTGCAGGCCCTCGTCGCCGAAGACGCCGATGGCGCCCTCGTGCAGGACGTAGTAGCCGGCGGTCTCCGGGGTGCCCTGACGGGTCAGGACCGAATAGGGGTAGAGCGTCGTGGCGCGGCCGGCGGCGCTGGTCACCTTGTCGGTGACGGCGAACATGTAGCGGTCGTCGACCGTGATGGTGCGCTCGAAGACGAAGCCCTCGCCGTTGTCCCAGGTCAACGTCACCGGGGTCGAGACGCCGAGGCCGCCCGTCCCCTTCTGCGACCAGAGGGTCTCCGGGCCGGGCACCTTGACCGGGCTGCCGGCGTCGGAGAGCCAGCCGAAATCGGCGAAATAGGGATCCTTGCCACCGACCGGCGACAGGAGATCGATCTCCGGGCTCTTCGGATCGACGGTCTCGCGGTACTTCTTGAAGCCGACGTCGTCGATGCGGCCACCGACGAGATTGATCGAGCCGTCGAGGACCGGGGTTTCGACCTTGACGCGCGGCGAGACGGCGAGGGCCTGGGCGCGCGTCATCGCGGCGACCGGGACGACGGCATTGCCGACCGGGCCGGTGGGCACGGCGGTCGGGCCGGCCGTGCCGGGGACGGCGGGAGCGGCACCCGGGGCGGTCGGGATCGGCGCCTGGGTGGTCTGGACCTGGGCGGACTGTTCGGCGGCGCGACGCAGGCGCTCGGCCTCGAGACGGGGATTGGCGACGAAATACTGCCAACCGAGCAGGACGGCGATCGAGAGGGCGATCGCGACGATGTAGTTCCGATTCTCGATCATCGGGTCCGTCCAGGGGTTTCGCCGCGGGGGTCGGGGCGGGACTTGGTGGGCGTCCGGGGGGCCGAGGCGTCGGCCCGGCGGGAAGCGCCGTCGGATGCGTCGTCAGAAGGCACGACGTCGCGTGCCCGGCTGTCAGAAGGCACGACGTCGCGTGCCCGGCTGTCAGAAGGCGCGCCGTCGCGTGCCCGGCCGTCACGTCCCGCCGTCTTGCGCGCCTGTCGGAAGGCGCCGGCGAGATCGGCGCGCAGATCCTCGAAGGAGAGCCGCAGCGCCTCGCGTCGGCCGATCAGCACGTGGTCGAAGCCGGGACGGCCGAGCGCCTCGGCATCGAGGCGGACGGCTTCCTTCAGACGCCGACGGACGCGGTTGCGGACGACGGCGTTGCCCACCTTCTTGGAGACGGTGAAGCCGCACCGCGGCTCCGCCGAGGGATCCTCGAGGGGAAGAGCCTGCAAGACGAAGCCGCGCCGAACCGACCGGACCCCACGGGCCACGGCCAGAAACTCGGCGCGTCGTTTCAGTCGTCGCATGTCGACCTCGACCTCGGTTCGCCCCCGACGACCGGCAGCCCGACGGGGCCGGCCCCGGGGCGCGGGGGTCGGGGACCGCTCGGGTCTCAGGCGGACAGCCGCTTACGGCCGCGAGCCCGGCGACGGGCGAGCACCACACGGCCACCGACGGTGGAGGTCCGGGCGCGGAAACCGTGACGGCGCTTGCGCACGATCTTGGAGGGCTGGTAGGTGCGCTTCATGGGTCGAACGCCGCCCGTCCCGGGCGGCCCCCTCTGGTCTCGTGTTGCAACTGTCCGCTTGCTGCGGACGCTTCTTTGCGGCGTCCGCGGGTAGCGGACCGGTCGGAGGGCTCCTCCCCTCGTCTCCCGATCACGCCGCCACACGGCCGCGTGGGGATCGTCACCGATCCCGGAGAGACGGGCGCACGCCACCGCGCGGCCTGAAGGGACGAGGATCCCGGTCGAGGGGGCTTATAGGGGGGGGACGGCGTCCGTGTCAACGAGGACGACCGCTCGAAGCCCCAGGAATCCGACCCGGGAGCCGGCATTCGACCCGCGAGCGGGCCCACGGCCGCAACCATCACGCGGGAGTGACCGCGCGGGGCGCGACGGCGACGTTACCATGGTATGATGACGGTGTCGCCGCGAGAGCCGGCGATGCGACGACGAAGTGGCCACGGCATCGCCGGCAAGACCGGCGATGTGAGGAGCGATGCGGCACATGTCCGAGCCGATGCCGGGCGCGATGAGTGAACCGAAGACCCGCGACATCCCCTCGGGAGGCCGCGAGGTTCGGCTGTCGACCAAGCTGATCGCCCTGACGGCGCTCTTCGTCCTGGCGGCGGAGATCCTGGTCTTCGTGCCTTCGATCGCCCATTTCCGGGTCAACCGGCTGCAGGAGATGATCCAGCGGGCCGAGTTGGTGGCGCTGTCGCTCGAGAACACGGCCGACGTCGGCCGCTCCCTCCAGGACCGGCTGCTCGCCACCATGGACGCCTCGGCGATCGCGGTGCGCTCGGGCACCATGCGCCGCCTGGTCGCCATGTCGGAACAGCCGACCCGCATCGACGAGAGGACCGATCTCGGGCAGTTGCAACCGTGGGCCTCGATCGTCGACGTGCTCGACATGCTCGGCGCCGGCGACGGCCGCACCCTGCGCCTGCTCGGGGCCCCCGGCGCCGACGGGGCGATCGTCGACATGGTCCTGTCGGAAACCGCGATCCGGCAGGCGACGCTGAGTTTCGCCGGGCGTCTCCTGGCGATTTCCGCCGCCGTGCTGATGGTCGTGGCGGTCCTCGTCTTCCTCGGCCTCAGGCGCCTGTTCCTCGAGCCGCTGGAGCGGCTGACCGGCGCCATGACGGCCTTCGCCGCCGATCCGGAGAACCCGGCGCGGATCATCCGCCCCTCGGGCCGCTCGGACGAGATGGGCGAGGCGGAACGCCGGCTGGCGGGCCTACAGACCGAACTCGCCGGCTCGCTCGCCCAGAAGAAGCACCTCGCCGATCTCGGCGTCGCCGTCTCCAAGATCAACCACGACCTGCGCAACATGCTGGCCTCGGCGCAGCTCATCACCGATCGGCTGTCGGCGGTGCCCGACGGCACGGTGCAACGCTTCGTGCCCAAGCTGGTGGCGACGCTAGACCGGGCCATCGGCTATTCGCGCGCCGTGCTCGACTACGGCAAGACCGGTGAGGCGCCGCCGGACCGGCGGTTGATCGCGCTCGTCCGTCTGGTCGAGGATGTCGGCGACATGCTGGGGCGGCGCCAGGGGCCGGACGGCTGCCGGCTGGAGGGCGACATCGGCTTCGAGATCGACGTGGCCGCCAATCTCGAGATCGACGCCGATCCCGATCAACTCTTCCGCGTGCTGCTCAATCTGGTGCGCAACGCCACCCAGGCCTTCGAGGCCGACACCGAGCCGTCCCTGGTCCGACGCATCACCGTCTCGGCGGTGCGTCGTGGCACGGTGGTGACGGTGCGGGTCGCCGACACCGGGCCGGGCGTGCCGGCACGGGCGCGCGAGAACCTCTTCCGGCCCTTCCAGGGCGGCTTCCGGCGCGGCGGCACCGGCCTCGGCCTCGCGATCTGCGCCGAGTTGGTGCGCGCCCACGGCGGCTCCATCGAACTGGTGGAGCACGGCCCCGGCGCCACCTTCGAGGTGAGCATTCCCGATCGGGTGATCGACATCACTCGGATCGATCGCCGCCGGACGTCGCGCGGCTGAGGCCCGCGACGGTCGCACCGCCGCCCGAGCACCGCATTCCCCGGGGACCCGCGACGATGAACGCCACCTCGTCCGTGACTTCGGTCGACATCGTGGAAATTCAGAAACAATAGAAGTCGCGATGAATCACGGCGGCGTCGCTCGATGGCGGCAATTGCAGTCTATGTGATATTACTTACTTTTGATTGTCGAAGAGAGATGCCCTTGCGGAACGCGAGCCCCCGCAGTAACGACATCTATACGCCAGTCTTCTCAATATTTATTTAGATTATACTTTCATCCCTGCGCAATCCCGAGATCTTTCGCATGCCGGCTACAGACAAGTCGGCTTCGTTTCGGTTGATTTTCCCGCCATTCATGCGATGTTTCGGTATAGCAACGGAGTGCATCGGCCATGAAGAAGCTCGGATACCTCGTTCTCCTGGTGGGATTGCTCCTACTCTCACCTTTCTCGACCGACTTCGCCGCCGCTCAGGCGACGCGAACCTGGGTTTCCGGTGTCGGCGACGATGCCAATCCGTGCTCGCGCACCGCGCCGTGCAAGACCTTCGCCGGCGCCATCTCCAAGACGGCGGCGGGCGGCGAGATCAGCGTGCTGGATCCCGGCGGCTTCGGCGCAGTGACCATCACCAAGTCGATCAACATCGTGGCCGTCGGCGCCCTCGGCGGCATCCTGTCCTCCAGCACCAATGGCATCAACGTCAATATCGGTCAAAACGACGTGGTGACGCTGAGCGGCCTGCACATCGAAGGCGCGGCGCAGGGCAGCTTCGCGGGCTTGTCCGGCGTCCGTATGCTCGGACCGGGACGGCTTCAGATCATCGACTGCATGATCCGCGACTTCACGGTCGCCGGCGTCAACATCGCCCCGTCGAGTGGCACCGCCAAGGTGGTGATCGACCGGACCCAGATCATCAACGCCAAGACCGGCGTCATCTCCAACGCCACCAACGGCACGTCGCTGGCCGTCGTTTCGCGGTCGGCGTTGACGGCCAACGGCCGGGCCGGCGCGGAGTCGATCGGCGCCAACGGGCGTGTGGTGCTCTCCGATACGCTCGTCACCGGCAACCTCACGGGCCTGCTGTCGACCACCGGCGGCGTTCTCATCTCGATGGGCAACAACACCTTGGCGAACAACAACACGCAGGGGACGATTTCCTTCACCACACCGCTGCAGTGATCGACGGATGACCGCCACGCGTCGCATGCGGATCGGCATCGTCGCGCCATCCCTGGTGCGACGATGAGGACCGTTTCGTCGCGCCTCGTCGATGAGCGAACCCCTGACGACTCGGCTTCGTTGTGCTATCGAGGCGTGTCGAGGACAGAACATTGCAGGTATCATGGCGCGGCATCGACGAGACGACGAGACCATTCTGCGCATCGCTCAGATGCGCTATGACCAACGGATGCCGCAGAACGAGATCGCGCGGGCGCTCGACATCTCCGAATCGACGGTGAGCCGGGCGCTCAAGGCGGCGATGGATCTCGGTTTCGTCGAAATTCAGATTTCGCCCACGGGCTTGCGCGACTTCGCCCTCGAACGTCGTCTGGCCCATGCCTATGGTCTCGACTTCGCCGTGGTGGTCCAGCCGCGCGCCGGCGGCGCCTCGATCGGCGACGTGCTCGGCCGTGCGGTGGCGCGCGTCGTCGAGGATCGCGTCACGCCGGGTTCGGTGGTCGGCGTCTCGGACGGCGACACCGCGGCGGCGGTGGCGGCGGCGGCGCGGCGGGCCAAATCCTCCGACATCGACGTCGTCTCGCTGATCGGCGGCGTCGGCGCCCCGCAGATCCCGTCCCATTCCTCGGAAGTGTGCCGGACGCTGGCCAACGGGCTCGGCGCGCGCGCCTGGCAGTTGCCGGTGCCGGCGATCGTCGACAGCGCCGAGGCCGCCGCCCACCTGTTGCAGACCACCGCCGTCTCCACCGTCTTCGAACTGATGAAACGCGCCTCGATCGCGCTGGTCGGCATCGGCGAGATCAGCCCCTTCGCCACCGTCTTCCGCCACGGCGTCATCGGCACCGACCGGATCGGCAAGATCGCCGCCTCCGGTGCCGTCGGCACGATCTGCGGCTGGTTCTACGGCACCGACGGCAAGGTGATCCCGACCGAGTTCGACGACTGCACTCTCTCGGTGTCGCCGACGGTGTTGAAGTCGATCCCCACCCGCCTCGGCGTCGTCATGCACGCGGAGAAGGCCCTTGCGGTCAAGGCGGCGATCGTCGGCGGCTGGGTCAACGCGGTCGGCCTCGACACCGCGACGGCGGAAGCGCTGCTGCGCATCCGCTGAGCCGCGCCTCCGCCCGCCGACACCGAACCGCCGCGCGCCCATGAGGGTCCGGGACGATCGGACCTCCACGGGCACTCGGCCTCATGCAGACGGTCGGGGGCGCCGACGCGTCCGAGCGTCGAAGACATGCGAATTTCTCATGGGCACCAGCGGCATGAGAAACTCGCACAGGGAATACCGAAGGTCGTCTTGAATGCCCTTCGGTATCAGAGTTTCGGCCAGCGCGCCGCGATCACCTCGAAGAGCGCGCGGATCGCCTGGGCCTCGCCGCCCTCGGGGCGCCCCGGCCGGGCGGCCGGCGTCCAGGCGAAGATGTCGACGTGGACCCAGCTCGCCGCCTGTTCGACGAACCCGCTCAAGAACAGCGCCGCCAGGATCGACCCGGCGAAGCCGCCGGAGGCGACGTTGTTGGTGTCGGCGATCTTGCTGTCGAGCATCGGCCGGTAGGGCGCCCACAGCGGCATCCGCCACAGGGGATCGAAGACACGCGCCGAGGCGGCGCCGATCTCGCCGGCGAGCCCCTCGTCCGCGGTGTAGAAGGGCGGCAGGTCGGGGCCGAGCGCCACCCGCGCAGCCCCGGTCAGGGTGGCGAGATCGATCAGGAGATCAGGCGCCTCCTCGTCGGCGAGGGCCAGCGCGTCGGCGAGCACCAGCCGCCCCTCCGCGTCGGTGTTGCCGATCTCGACCGTCGGC
Source organism: Prosthecomicrobium sp. (assembly GCA_048497495.1). Lineage (GTDB taxonomy): Bacteria > Pseudomonadota > Alphaproteobacteria > Rhizobiales > Ancalomicrobiaceae > JAFHCF01. The sequence goes on along the minus strand of JAFHCF010000267.1, from coordinate 28,595 downwards.
CCTCTTCGCGACGCCACCACGTCGCCGGGGCGGAAGGCGCGGCCGGAGACCGCGTTCTCGACCGCCGGCACGATCAGGCGCAGGCGCACCGGCAGGGCGGCGCCGATGATCAGGGCGGCCAGCGCCAGGGCATTGGCCGCCCCGCCCATGTCCTTCTTCATCAACAGCATGGCGCTGTCGGGCTTGAGATCGAGACCGCCCGAATCGAACACCACGCCCTTGCCGACGAGCGTCACCTTGGGGGCGGAGGCCGCGCCCCACACCGCGTCGATGAGGCGCGGCGGTCGGTCGGAGCCGTTGCCGACGGCGTGGACGAGGGGGAAGTTCGCGGCGAGGAGATCGTCGCCGACGGTTTCCGTGACGAGGCCGCCGGCGGCCTCGAACACGTCGCGGATCGCGGCGGCGAGTTCGGCCGGACCGAGGTCGTTGGCCGGCGTATTGACCAGATCGCGGGCGAGGCCGACCGCGTCGGCGGTGCGGGTCAGCGCCGCGAGGTCGACGTCGGCGCCGATGGCGAGGCGGACCTCGCGGTCCGGGGCGGCCTTGTAGCGGCGGAAACGGTAGCTCTCCAGCGCGAAGGCGAGAGCCGCGAGGGTCTCGTCCTCGAGCGGGCCGGCGAAGCGCCAATCCCCCGGCGGCAGCAGGCTCGCCACCTTGCCGGGCAGGAAGGGGGTGCGCAGGGCGTCGCCGCGCCGGCCGAGGCCGAAGAGGGCGCCGACCACGGCGCCGGCGCCGTCGGCGACGACGAGGAGGCTGCCCGCCGACGCCTCGAAACGCGACGCCCGAGCGAAGGCGGCGACGGCGGCGCCGAGTTCGTCGAGGCGGGCGGCGAGCGTGTCGGGGGTGACGGTCCAGATCGGCAGGGTCGGGCCGGCGAAATCGGAAGCGACGAGCGGCAGGGTCAAGCGGGAAACTCCGAAAGACGGGCGGGCGACACGGCCGCCTGGGAAATCGCGCGTCGACGGCGATCATGCCGGCGGCGACGCGGGATCCCAATCTAGTGCGTTTTGCCTCTCGTTTGCATCCTTCGCCGACGGGAGCCGCCGGCGCGCGTCGCGAAATTTCGATCGGGCGGAAGAGGCGTCCCGTCCGAACGGGCGGGGCGGGCCACGCCCCGCCTCCCCGTGCCTCACCCTCCCCGCGCCACGGTACGGGAGGGGCGGCTTCGGCGGTGGGCTCTTAACCGCTCGTTAGGGTTAACGAAGGATAACTGGGGTGCTCGTCGCGCGCCGGCACCGGTCGGCGCCGTCACGGTTTTCGGAGTATCCCCATGATCCGCCGCACCGGTTCCCTGCCTCTGGTCGTCGCCGTGGTGATCGCCGTGACCGGCGTGCTCGGCGGCTGCGCCGCGACCCGACGGTCGAGCGATGAACCGGCGATCACCGGGTCGATCGCGCGCAGCGACGGCGAACGTCATGCCGTGGTCGGCGAATGGACCCGCCGCTATCAGGCCAATCCCAACGATCGCGCCACGATCTTCGGTTTCGCCCAGGCGCTGCGCGCCGACAACCGTGCCGGCCAGGCCGTCGAGGTCCTGCAGAAGGCGATGCTGCAGTTCCCCAAGGACGTCGGCATCGCCTCGGCCTATGGCAAGGCCCTGGCGGAGAACGGCGACTTTCAGGAAGCGCTCAAGGTGGTTCGGGCCGCCAACAGCCCGCGCACCCCGGATTGGCGATTGACCTCGGCGGAAGGCGCCATTCAGGATCAACTCGGCAATCCCGGCGAGGCGCGGCGGCTCTATCAGGAGGCGCTCAAGGTCGCCCCCGACGAGCCGTCGGTGCTCAACAACCTCGCCCTCTCCTACATCTTCACCAACGAGTTGCCGAAGGCCGAGGCGACGCTGAAGCGCGCCGCCGCCAACCCCAAGGCGAGCAGCCGCGTGCGTCAGAATCTGGCGCTGGTGGTGGGTCTGCAGGGGCGCTTCGACGAAGCCGACCGGTTGGCGACGGCGGAGCTTCCGCCGGAGGAGGCGAGCGCCAACATCGCCTATCTGCGCGCGATGCTGAGCCAGCCCAACACCTGGAAGCAGTTGAAGCAGAACGACCGCAAGCACAAGGCGGGCTGAGGCGCGACGCCGCGCGCCGTCGGCGGTCGGCGGCGGCGGCCCCTTCGTTCATCTCGCGCCGGCTCCCGCCGGCCGGAGGCATCTCGCGCCGGTTCAGCCGGCCGGAGGCGTCTCGGCGGCGGCGGAGAACTGATCGTAGGCCTCGACCGCCTGCGCCGCGTACATGTAGGCCGGGCCGGCACCCATGTAGATGGCGGTGGCGACGGTCTCCATCACCTCCTCCCGAGTGGCGCCGGCGGCCCGCGCCGCCTTGGCGTGGAAGGCGATGCAGGGATCGCAGCGCACGGCGACGCCGATCGCCAGGGCGATCAGTTCCTTGGTCTTGATGTCGAGCACCCCGGCCTTCATCGCGCCCGCCGCCATGGCCGAAAAGCCCTTCACCGTGTCGGGGGCGCCGTTGCGCACCTCCCTGAGGAGGACCGACATCTCTTTCGCGATGTTCTGCCAGTTCTTCATGGGATCTCACCATTCGTCCGGTTGGCCGCCGCCGTCGGGCCGAGAGCCGCGACGGGCGGGCGGGCAGTCGGCGACGGCCCGGCCGTCGCCCCATCTCCGGCGAGATAGACCCGCCGGACGCATAATTCAATTCTAATATGCCAGACGGCGGCCATGCGCGGAGCGCGCGGGCCTTCACCCGCGAGCCGCGTCGCGTCGGCGGCGGGTCACTTCCAATGGAAGAGCTGGATCATCGCCGGGCCGATGATGACGGCGAAGAGAACCGGCAGGAAGAAGACGATCATCGGCACGGTGAGCTTGGGCGGCAGCGACGCCGCCTTCTTCTCGGCCTCGGCCATGCGGGCGTCGCGGCTCTCCTGGGAGAGGACGCGGATCGCCTGTCCGAGCGGCGTGCCGTAGCGTTCCGCCTGGATCAGGGCGGTGACGACGGCGCGAATGCTGTCGAGCCCGGTGCGCGAGGCGAGGTTCTCGTAGGCCTTGCGGCGCTCCTGGAGATAGGAGAGCTCGGCGGCGGTGAGCGACATCTCCTCGGCGAGCGGCATCGACGTGGCGCCGATCTCGTCGGCGACCTTGCGGAAGGCCGGTTCCACCGACATGCCGGACTCGATGCAGATCAGCAGCAGGTCGAGGGCGTCGGGCCAGGCGCGGCGGATCGACAGCTGGCGCTTCTGGATGGCGTTCGAGATGTAGAAGTTGGGCAGATACATGCCGAGGCCCGCAGCGGTCAGCGAGAAGGCGAACAGCATACCCGGCGGCTTGTCGACGACCTTGAGCACGAAGAAGTAGAAGAGCGCCACCACGAAGCAGACGAAGGGCAGCACGAAGCGGGCGAAGAGATAGACGGTGAGCGGCGCCTGACCACGGAAACCGGCCATGCGCAGCTGATCGGCGGTCTTGTCGTCGGAGAGAGCTTTCTTGAGGTTCAACTGTTCGACCAGTTGCCGCATGAAGGCCTTGGGCTCGGGGCGTAGGCTCTTGGTGCGCTCCGACCCCAGCCGGGAGCGCTCGCGGGCGCGAATGGCCTCGCGTTCGATCGCCACGGCCTTCACCCGCGCCGCCATCTGGTCGCGTTCCAACAGTGGCAGCGCCACCGTCAGCACGGTCGCGGCGACGCCGATCGCCACACAGGCGGCCAACAGCATCTGCGGATTGGTGAGGATGTCGAACAGACCGCCCATGCCATCCTCCTTCAGAAATCGAAGTCGATCATCTTCTTCATCACCATGATGCCGATCAGCATGTAGATCAGGCCGCCGACGACGATCACGTTGCCGGCATTGGTCTTGAAGAGAAGCATGATGTAGCTCGGGCTCGTCACGTAGACGAGACCGCTGACGATGATCGGCAGCGAACCGATGATGGCGGCCGAGGATTTCGCCTCCATCGACATGGCGAGGATCTTGGCCTTCATCTTCTTCCGATCGCGGAGGACCTTGGATAGATTGGCGAGCGCCTCGGAGAGGTTGCCGCCGGCCTTCTGCTGAATGGCGATGACGATGCCGAAGAAGTTGGCCTCCTGGACCGGCACGCGCTCGAACAGCTTCATACAGGCATCACCGACCGGCATGCCGAGATGCTGGGCCTCGAGGATCTGTCGGAACTCCGACTTCACCGGCTCGCGGGTCTCGGTGGCGACCATGCGCAGGCAGTCGCCGAGCGGCAGACCCGAACGGACACCGCGGACGATGAGATCGACGGCGGTCGGGAGTTCCTCGAGGAACTGCTTCTGCCGGCGCAGACGCAAGCGGTCGACGACCCACGACGGCAGGCCGAGGAAGCCGATCACGCCGGCGCCGATCGCCACCAGCGGCGAGCCGGAGGCGAAATAGAGCAGCAGCATCGAGGCGGCCGCCAGGGCGCCCGAGAACATGAGATAGGTCCTGCGGTTCCAGTCGAGGCCGGCCTGGACCAGGCGCATCGCCAACGGCGGCTTCTTGTTGCGCCTCTCGCGCGCCGCCTGCTTGGCCTCGAATTCCTTGAAGGCGTCCTGGATCGAGCGCTTGCGACCGCCGCCGCTCTGAACCTCCTCGATCCGACCCCTCTCGATGATCCGGTTCAGCCGCCTCTCGGTGGTCTTCTCCGTCTCGACCTTGTCGAAGAGGAGAGCATAGGCGATGCCGCCCGCGCTCAGCATGGCCAGGGCGATCAATGCCAGAGTGGTCAGACCGAGACCGAACACGCCTCATGCTCCTCATTCACGACGCGACGACCTCACAGAGGCGCGTCGGCGATGTTTGCCTGATCGAGGGCCTCGGCGAGACGCTTCTCCTCGCCGAAGTAACGGGCGCGATCCCACATCCTCGGCCGACCGATGCCGGTCGAGCGATGACGGCCGATGATGCGGCCGAACTCGTCCTCGCCGAGGATCTCGTAGACGAAGAGATCCTGGGTGATGATGACGTCGCCTTCCAGACCCATCACCTCGGTGATGTGGGTGATGCGGCGCGAGCCGTCGCGCAGGCGCGCCGCCTGGACGACGATGTCGACCGAGGTGCAGATCATCTCGCGGATCGTCTTGGCGGGCAGCGAATAGCCGCCCATGGTGATCATCGATTCCATGCGGGAGAGGGCCTCGCGCGGGCTGTTGGCGTGCAGCGTGCCCATCGAACCGTCGTGGCCGGTGTTCATCGCCTGCAACAGGTCGAAGGCCTCCGGTCCGCGCACCTCGCCGACGATGATCCGCTCGGGACGCATGCGCAGGCAGTTCTTGATGAGGTCGCGCATGGTCACCTGACCCTCGCCCTCGATGTTGGGCGGGCGCGTCTCCAGGCGCACCACGTGCGGCTGCTGGAGTTGCAGTTCGGCGGCGTCCTCGCAGGTGATGATGCGTTCGGTACTCTCGATGTAGAAGGTCAGGCAGTTGAGCAGCGTCGTCTTGCCGGAGCCGGTGCCGCCGGAGACCACGACGTTGCAGCGGCTGCGTCCGATCACCTGGAGGACCGCGGCGCCCTCCGGGGTGATCGTGCCGAACTTGACCAGTTGGTCGAGGGTCAGCTTGTCCTTCTTGAACTTACGAATGGTGAGCGCCGGGCCGTCGATCGCCAGGGGCGGAGCGATGACGTTGACGCGGGAGCCGTCGGGCAGGCGCGCGTCGCAGATCGGGCTGGATTCGTCGACGCGGCGGCCGACCTGGCTGACGATCCGCTGACAGATGTTCATCAGTTGCTGATTGTCGCGGAAGCGAATGCCGGTCATCTGGACCTTGCCGGCGACTTCGATGTAGGTCCGCTCGGCGCCATTGACCATGATGTCGGCGATGTCGTCGCGGGCGAGCAATGGCTCGAGCGGACCATAGCCGAGGACGTCGTTGACGATGTCGGCGAGCAGTTCCTCCTGCTCGGCGATCGACATCACCAGATTCTTCAGCTGGATGATCTCGTTGATGACGTCGGAGATCTCCTCGCGCGCCGATTCGGCGTCGAGGCGGGCGAGCTGGGAGAGATCGATGGTGTCGATCAGGGCCGAGAAGATCGACGACTTGGTGTCGTAATACTCCTCCGAGCGCTGGCGCTCCTGGGCCCGGGTCGGCGGGATCGGCGCGTTGGGATCGACGGCGGCGGACGGAGGCGGCGGCGCGGCGGCGCGACCCGGCGCGGCGCGACTGGGGGCCGCGGGCACGCGCGCCGCCGCCGGGGCTTCCACCCGCTGGCCGACCGACGAACCACCACTCGATCCTCTACGCCCGAACATTCTGTCTCACCTCGTCGAAACGCTCACGATGCCTTACGCGTCCGCAGCTTTTCCAAGAGCGGCGCGAAGGGCGACTTCTTGGCCTTGCGGATCTCGCTGCGGCCGGTGACGACGGCCGCGAGATTGCGGAAGGCCTCGGTCAGTTGGTGCTTGGCATCGAGCTCGCCGATCATCAGACCCTTGTTGGCGGCATTGCCGAACAGCGCCGCGTCGAAGGCGATCGTCGCGGCGACCTGGAGACCGAGCGCCTTGGCGAAGTCCTCGAGCTTGATTTCCGGACGCTTGGGCATGCCGACCTGGTTGAACACCAGGCGCGGTGGCGCGTCGTTGGGACGCGAGGACCGCAGCACGTCGGCGAGGTTCTTGGCGTTGCGCAGATTGGCGAGGTCGGGACTGGCGACGATCACCACCTCGTCGGCCTCGCGCAACTGACGACGCACCCAGCCGCTCCACTGATGCGGCAGATCGAGCACGACGATCGGCACGTTGCCGCGCGCCACCTCGACGGTCGGATCGAAGGCGAGTTCCTCGAAATCGTAGGGACGATCGAGGAGGGCGGGCGCGGCGAGCAGCGAGAGGTGATCGGAACACTTGGTCAACAGACGGTCGAGGAAGACCTCGTCGATGCGTTCCGGCGACATCAGGGCATCGAGGACACCTTGGGTCGGATCCTGATTGAAGTCGAGACCGCCGGTGCCCCAGGCGAGATCGAGATCGGCGACCAGCACGTCGTTGTCGAAAGTCTTGGCGATCGACCAGGCGACGTTGTGGGCGAGGGTCGAGGACCCGCAACCGCCCTTGGCGCCGATGAAGGCGATGGAGCGGCCGAGGAGTGCCGCGTCGGGATTGTGATAGAGATCGCCGATGGCGCGCAACACGTCGAAGAGATCGAGCGGCGCCACCACATATTCGCTCACACCTCGGCGAACCAGCTCGCGATAGAGCAGCACGTCGTTGACGTGGCCGATCACCAGGACCTTGGTGCCGGGATCGCAGACCTCGGCGAGGCCGTCGAGATGACCGAGGATGTCCTCCGAGCGTCCCTTCGATTCCACCACCACCAGGTTGGGGGTGGGGGCGGACCCGTAGAATTCGACCGCCGCCGGCAGGCCGCCCATCAGAACCTTGACGTGGGCGCGCGACATCCGCCGGTCCTGGGCCGCGCCCTCGAGCGCCGCGGCGACCTCGGGGGTCTCGCAGAAGGCCTGAATGGCGACGCGCGGAATCGCCCTCGGCTCGGACGGCTCGACATGGATCGGGCGTTCGTTGTTGCCGCGCGCCATCACTCACCTCCTCCGCTGCCGACCTTCGAGGCGGTGGTGTCGGGAAGCTTGAAGTCGGACCGGGTCTTCTCGCCCTTGCGATAGGCCTGGATCACCGCGGAGCGGCGGGTGGCGTCGGGCTTGCCGATCGGCGCCGGCGAAACGAGATCCGTCGGCTCGGCGACCATGGCGGCGATGTTGGACTGGGTGGCGCAGCCGAAGTTCCAGTAGTCGGAATTGTCGGCGGCGCTGGCCACCTGTTCGGGCCAACGACCGCAACGATGGGGCACCTTGGCGACGATGCGGGCATAGGAGAGGCGGATCGGCGCCGCGTCCTCCGGGCCTTCCGCCGCATAGGGCACCTTGTGCACCGTGTGGGCCGGGAAGCCGGCGCGGGCGAGGGCATCGCCGATCTCGCGGGCGGCGCGGTAGGCGGCGGCCTCGTTGCGCGAGGCGCTCGGCACCATCACCGTCATGCCGGTCGCGCCCTGATCCACCGCCTCGCGGCCGAAGGCCTCGATTTTGGCGAGGACGTGTCGCGGCAGGGCGGCGCCATGGGCGGCGACGGGCACGTCGAAGGTCTCCTCGCCCTGTTCGATCACGATCGGGTGGCGATTGCGGAAACCGTCGTGCGGCACCGAGCCGGTGACGGTCGGCTCGTAGCGGGTGGTGTTGCAGGCGGCGGTCAGGAGCGCCAGGGCGAGACTGCCCGTGACGCCGAGGGCGCGACCGAAACGCGAGACTGATCGGACCGACGTGCTCATGGTGTCGTTGCCCTCACTCGAAGATGTAGCCGTACTGACCGCGATAGGTGCCCCCGGGGGCGCGATCGACGGTGCGATACATGCGGTTGAGACGGCCGAGGAAGTATCCGGCGGCGTCGTTGGCGGGTTGGAAGTTGCGGTCGGGACGCTCGAGCTTCGAGGTGGCGACCGGCCTGACCACCAACGGCTGGACGAAGATCACCAGTTCCGACTGCGAGCGCTGGAAGTCGCGGGAGCGGAAGAGGGTTCCGAGCACCGGCAGATTGAGCAGGCCGGGGGTGCCGGCGATCGCCTGTTTGACGTCGTCCTTGATCAGGCCACCGAGCACCATGGCGCCACCCGAGGGGATCTCGAGGGTGGTGGAGGCGCGGCGCACCCGAAGGGCGGGGATGGTCAGGCTCGAGATGGTGACGGCGCCGTCGGAGGTGAGCTCGGAGACTTCGGTCTTCACCGTCAGCGAGATGCGATCGTCGGCCAGGACCACCGGCTGGAAGTTGAGGCCGATGCCGTAGGTCTTGAACTCGACGCCGATGGTGCTGCCGCTCGTCGACGAGCTCTGGCTCACCGGGATCGGATATTCACCACCGACCAGGAACTGCGCCTGCTCGCCGGAGAGCGCCGACAGATTGGGTTCGGCGAGGGTCTTCAGGACGCCGTTCTGCTCGAGCGCCGACAGCTTGCCGGTGATCGAGGAGGAGCCGAACTTGAGCGTGCCCGATCCGGTGATGGCGGGATCGACGGCGGGCGTGATCGGGAAGGGATTGGCGGTGGCGATCGCGCTCGACCAGTTGCCGTTGGTGATCGAGCTGGTCAGGTCGATGCCGAGCTTCTTGACGACGTCGCGCTGGACCTCGGCGATGGTGACCCTCAGCATCACCTGATCCTTGCCGCGGATGGTGAGCGCGTTGACGACCTGGATCGACGACCCGGCACCGGACGAGGCGGTGCCGGTCGAGCCGGTGGCGCCGCTCGACGACGATCCGCTCGAGGCGCTCTCGATCGGAGCGCCGACGAACTTGGAGGCGACCTCGTAGGCCTGGATCGCCTCGCCGCCGTTGCCGACGGCGCCCGACAGCACGACCGTCCCGGCGACCGCCTCGACGCGGATGTCGCTCCTGGGCAGGAGGCGCTTGAGGAGACCCTCGAGGGCGCTGGTGTCGACCTGGACCTGGAGCTCGAGATTGGCGATCGGCCGGCCCGAGCCGCCGAAGACGACGATGTTGGTGGTGCCGAACTTGTTGCCGATCAGATAGAGGCGGCGGGAGGAGCGCACCACGGCGTCGGCGACCTTGGGGTCGGAGACCAACACGTCGCGGATGTCCTCGTCGAAGTCGAGGATCTTCGACTTCGACAGCGGCAGTTGAACCACGCGATCCCGCCCGGATTCGACGCCGGCGATGCGATCCATGCGCGGCGGCATGTCGCTCGCCGCGGCCGGAGCCACGGCACCGGCGAGGCCGAACGCCGCCGCGAGGAGCACGGCGGAGAGCCCGGGCCGGATAGAGACCAGATTGGTGAACATGCGACCACCCTCAGTATTCGAACGAGCCTGCCGTCAACGACGCATCGAGACGGTCGACTGCACACCGAAACGCACCATCTTCACCGAGCCGCCGGACGACTCGGGTTCTTCCTCCACGACCCCGCCGTCGCGATCGCGAATGGCGCGCAGGGCGAGCGAGATCACCCCGAGCTGCGTCGACTGGGCGAGCGTCTCGGCCTGATGGGGCGACACTTCCACCGTCACCGTGTCCTTGGCGAGCATCGAGGCCTCGCCCTTGCCGTCGGAGATCTGCTGATCGACCGCGAGGACCCGGACGTTGGTCAGGATCGTCTCGCTGACGTAGGGGTCGCCGCCGGTGTTGCCGGCCTTGGGGGCGGCGCGGGTGAGGATCACGTCGACGTGGTCGTTGGGCAGGATGAACCCGCCGGCGGTCGACACCGCCTTGACCTCGACGGCGCTCGCCCGCATGCCCGGCGTCAGGATCACCGACATGAAGCCGCGATCGGCCTTGATCAGGCGCTGCTCACGCACCGGCTCGCCGGCCAAGAAGGGGGAGCGCGCCACCATGCCGAGCAGTTCTTCCGCCGCGCCGGGGCGCGCCACGCGGTTGGTGTAGAATTCGACGATGCCGGACTTGGGGAAGGACTGCCAGACCAGATCCCCGGCGGCGATGCGATGGCCGAGCGCGATGTCCTTGGCGGCGACCAGGACGTCGAGCGTGTCGAGGCGCGGCGCCTCGACCGGAAGGGCGGCGACCGGCGCCGGCGCGGGTGCCCTGTTCGACATCTTCACCGCGAGCAACGCGGCGACGAGCCCGGCACCCAGTGCGATCGCCAGAACGAAGAGGCGCGTGACCTTCATGACCCAAAACCCGAAAACACATGGGACACCGACGATGTCCATCACGGTGCAGTTTCGGGGGGAATTGGTTCAGGTATGGTTAACGATGTCTGTCGGCACGTCGTGAATTTTCCGTCAACCGCCCGCATCGGGCACGCGGATACCGCCGCGAAATCAAAACCGCGCGGGTCGGGCGGACGCGCGCGGTCGAGGCGGGCGGACTGGATCTCGGATCAACCGAAGACGCGCATCCAGACGGTTTCGGGGAAGATCTGCAGGGCGGCGGCCGACAGGGCGATGCCGTAGGGCACCCGCCGGTTTTCCTGGAAGCGGGCGAGGAAGCCCACCTTCAGGGCGGGCAGCGGATCGAGCACCCGGTCGGAGAAGAGCACCAACAGCGTCAGGAGACCGCCGTAGACCGTGAAGGTCATGGCATAGTCGAGGAGGTGCCCCCAGCCGAGCCAGAGCGCCACCGCGGCGGCGAACTTGACGTCGCCTCCGCCCATCCAGCCGAAGGCGAAACAGGCGAAGCCGACCGCGAAGACCAGAGCGGCGGCGCCGAGATGGGCGCCGACGACGGCGAGCGGCGGCGCGCTCACCGCCAGGGCGACGAGCCCTGCGGCGGCGAGGCCGATGGAGACACGGTTGGCGATGGTCATGGTCATGAAGTCGGTGATCGCCGCCCACACCACCAGGACCGGGAACACCAGAACCAGACCCGTCAGAACCACCTGCGACATATCGCTCTCCTTCGGCGAGGCCTCACGCGAGGCCCATTCTGGCAGCGGCGCCTGAAGGCGACGTAAACGCCGACGCCGCGGCAGCGGGTCGGCGCGGCCGGTCCCGCGCCTCGATCCCTCGGACAAAAAAGAAAACGGGGGCCAGCGGCCCCCGTTTCGTAATCACGAACCTTCGCTCAGATCACTTCATGTTCGCGGCGAGGTTGGAGAAGGTGGCGTTCAGATTGGTGCCGAGCGCGGTGGCACCGGTGATGATCGCGACGGCGACCAGCGAAGCGATCAGGCCGTACTCGATCGCGGTGGCGCCGGACTCGTCCTTGAGGAAACGGGCAAACATGGTCATCTTACAGCTCCTACAGTTCTACACGGTACACCAGAACTTCGGACCGCTTGCTCGCTCGGCCATTCGAAGTCTGACCCGAACATACCCCCCTCCCTCTAAGGCGAGGTAAATTTGCTTGGTTATCGATTTCTATATCGTCGAATTCCATGCCATGCCTAACCAAGGGTTTCCGGAAGCCTGCTTCACGACGACGGGCCGGACGCGCCGGTTCGACCCGCTGCGGCAGGCGACGCCGAGACAGGTACGCGCGCGCGTGGAGCGGGGCGGCAGGCGCCGGACGCGGCGCGCTTTTAAGCGTTCGTTCACCAAACCGGCGCAGGATGAAGGCTCGATGAGCCCTCGAACGAGGATCGGTCCCTTGCGCGTCTCCCCCTCCCTCGCGATCCTTCTCGGCCTCGCCGCCGCTTCGATGCCCGGCACGGCGCTGGCCAAGGACCCCATCGCGGTGAACATCGACATGGCCAAGGTGATGCGGGTCTCCGCGCCGGCCGCCACCGTGGTCGTCGGCAACCCGGGCATCGCCGACGCCACCGTCCAGGACCGCCAGACCCTGGTGATCACCGGCAAGATGGCCGGCGTCACCAACCTCGTGGTGCTCGACGCCAAGGGTCAGTTGATCGCCGACGAGGTGATCAACGTAATCAAGCCGCAGACCGGCTACGTCACCGTGCAACGCGGCGGCACGCGCTATTCCTATGCCTGCACCCCGCATTGCAACGCGATGGTCGAGCCGGGCGACGAGAAGACCTATTTCGAGGTCGCCGAAAGCCAATTGCGCAAGCGCATCGAGATGAGCCAACCGAGCGCCGGCACGCCGTGACGCGCGCCGCCGGGTGACCGGCCACCGGCGAGCGACACCAGACCCTGCGCCGACACGGGGCCTTCCACGCGGAAGACCCGCGACGCCACGGCCGCCGTCCCGCTCGCACGGGCCATGCCCGACCGAGCCGCCGATCGCCGTCTCCGGCCGTCGACGACCGCCGGGTTCGGCGATGCGTTCACCAAACGACGACATTCGGCGCCGATCGGGCCGACGTCATCGCGCGGATGGCGGCGTCTGAACCGAATATTCAACATTGGCGACCATCCTCGAAGGCGAGTTTCCCGTTCACGCCGCTTCCGCGGGCGTGAGACGCCGAAGAGAGACGTGCATGACGACCACGCCAAGCGCACCGAAGTCCGGGGCCGCGACGACGGCCCCCTCGCCCGGTCCGATCGGCCGTCTGACGCGACGACTGCTCGCCAGCGCCATCGTGCGCGACCGCGGCGGCGCGACCGCCGTCGAATTCGGCATCATCGCCCTGCCCTTCCTGGCCCTGATGGGGGCGATCTTCGAATCCGCCCTGTGCTTCCTCGCCGGACAGATCCTCGACACCGCCGTCAACGACGCGGCGCGGCTGATCCGCACCGGCCAGGCCCAGGCCGGGAGCTATTCGGAAGCGCAGTTCACCACCGAGATCTGCAATCGGCTCTACGTGCTGTTCGACTGCACCGGCCTTTCGATCGATTCGAAAGTCTATACCAACTTCACACTGGCCGACACGGCGTTGCCGATCTCCGACAACAAATTCGACGACTCCAGTTTTTCTTTCCAAATGGGAGGATCTTCGGAGATCGTCGTCGTTCGCGCCTTCTATCAATATCCTCTCTACTTCAACAAACTGGGGCTCAATCTCGCCAATCTGGGCAACGGCACGCGCCTGTTGTCGGGCGTCGCGGCCTTCCGCAACGAGCCTTTCCCGTGGTGAGGAGTTTCGCGATGATCGGCCGAATGTTGCGGACCACACGCCCGGGGCGGCGTCTCGCCGGGTTCGCCCGTGATCGCCGCGCGGTATCCGCGGTCGAGTTCGCCCTGCTGCTGCCGGTGATGCTGACGCTGTTCATCGCCGGCAACGAGATCTCGCAGGCGCTGACCATCTATCGCAAGGTGAGCCACACCGGCAGCGCGCTCGGCGACCTGGTGTCGCAGGTGTCGACCATCTCGACCTCGGAGATGACCAACATCCTGGCGGCGTCGACGACGATCATGACGCCCTACGACGCCTCCGGCGTGCACTTGGTGGTCTCGGCGGTCAATTACACCACCGCCAACGGCTTCAAGACCGCCTGGAGCATGGCGCAGAACTCCACCGCCTGGACGAAGAACTCCGCGCCACCGATCACCATTCCGTCGAATCTGGTCAGCGACGGCCAACAGTTGATCGTCACCAAGGTGCAGTACACCTACACCTCGACCTTCTCGACCTTCATGCAGGACATCCTCGGCGGCACCTCGCTGACGCTGTCCGACGTCTCCTATCTCAGGCCACGCGTCTCCACGACGGTGGCCTATCCGAGCCCGAACTGATCCGGCCTCGAGGGCCGTTCCCGGCCGGTGTAGGCCCTGGCGACCATCCACGCCGAATACATGGCTCAGGCCGGGCCGCATCACTCGAGACTGTCGAGGAGGGGCCTCCACGAGGCCGGCGACCGGGTCGCTCAGCCCGGCGGGAGGGTCGAGCCGGTGGTCCCGGGACCCGATCGCGGCGGATCGCGGGGCGTCACCAGATCGACGAACGGGGCGTAGGCCGCGTGTCCGATGCGCAGAAAGCCTCCGGAATGGACCGGCTCGATCGCCTCGTAGGCATCCGGATCGACTTCGTCGAGATCGACCAGCATGTCGCGCAGGCGACGCTTGGGGCCTTCCGCGAGGTCGGCGCGCACGGTGTGGGGGCCATGCGGCAGGACCGACGAGGACCACATCACGCGGACGTCGGTCATCGACAGTTCGCCGTCCGCCACCATGTCGTGAAGCGTGCCGCGGCCATAGCCCTCGGCCAGATCGCCCTCGAGCGTCGACCAGGCGATCGCGGCGTCGACCTCGCCGGCGAGAAGCGCCTTCACCGCCGCGCGCGGGCCCTCGAAGGTCTGGAGCAGCGGCTCCTGGTCGCCGCCCAATCCCTGGTCCTCGAGCAGCCGCAAGGGCATCAGGCGTCCGCCGATCGAGGTCTCGCCGGAGACGGCGAGGCGCTTGCCGGCGAGCGCCGCCGGACTGTCGATCGAACTGCCGGTGCGCACCAGCACGACGGCGCGCCATCCGGGCGAACCGTCGCCGGCGCGCGGCACCGCCAGCGGTTCGACGCAACCGCACAGGCGCCAGGCCATGGCATAGCCGCTCGCCGATAGAGGCGCGTAGTCGATGCGGCCGGCGGCGAAGGCGTCGATCAGGGCGCGTTCGTCGGCGAAGCGCCGGGTGTGGACGTCGACGCCGAGCGTATCGGCGATCCGAAGGCGAAAGGGTTCGACCCGTTCGAGGGCCTCGGCGGGCCGCGACGCCGCGACGATGCCGAGCCACAGGGGCTTGACCTGCCGTGCCCGTGGGGCGTCACCGGTCTCCGCCGCCACGGCCGCCCCCGAGGCGAGCGCCAGCAGCGCGGCGAGGGCGAGGCCTGCGGGGCCGAGGGAGGAGCGGTCGGGTCGGAAGGACACGGGTCGGCGATCTCGCGGGTGAACCGATTCGCCCGCAGCATCGGCCACGACGGGCCGGAGCGCAATCGCGCGGGCGGCCGGCATCATTCGACGAAGGTGAGCCTGCCGGCGGCCATCTCGACGTTCTTCAGGCGGCGCATGAAGCTCATGCCGAGCAGATTGGTGCCCAAGGCCCGTTCGGGCATCACCAGGGCCTCGACGTTGCGCACCCGGACGTCGCCGACCCGGACCTCGCCGAGAATGACGCGGGCGGCGCGGGCGGTGCCGTTGGCGGTGGCGATCGGCACGGTGTAGTCGGTGGGCAGCAGGGCGCGGATGCCGAGCGCCCCGGCGTCCTCGTGGCGCAGCGCGACGGACGTGGCGCCGGTATCGACCATCACCGCGATGGCCCGGCCGTTGACCGCCGCCTCGGTCAGATAGTGGCCTCGGCCGTCGGCCTGGAGCGTCACGCGGCGACCCCGACCACCCATCACCCGGGAGGCGGCGCCGGCGCCCTCCTCGACCCGGTAGCCGACGGCGCGGGAATCGACGCCGACGGGGCGTTCGGTGACGAAGGCGACGACGTGCAGCAGCAGCGGCACATAGGCCGGCGACATCAGGACGAGCATCGCCCCCAGGAGGGTCAATCGCAGGACGTTCCGATACATGGGCGTCGTTTCCCGGTTCGCCCGAGATGCTAGCCGACCGCGCCTAACGGTTCCTGAAGAGACGCCGAAAAGCCCGCCGCCGGGACGCGGTCGCTCACGCCGGCCCCAGCACGGCGAGGGGCTGGAAACGCCGGATCTCGGCGAGATCGCGGAAACTCGTCTGCGCTCCGGTCTCGCGGCAGGCGAGCGCGCCGGCGGCGAGCCCCTGGGCCAGCGCCGTCTCGAGCCCGTCGCCCCGGTCGAGCGCGGCGGCGAGGGCGCCGGCGAGGGCGTCGCCCGCTCCGGTGCTGTCGACGGCGGCGACCGGCGGCGGGCGGCCGATCAGGGTCGGCCCTGCGGGACGCGCCGCGATCAGGCCCTCGGGTCCGAGCGTCACCACGAAGACGGTGCGAAAGCGCGCCGCCGCGGCCTCGACGAAACCGCGAAAATCCACCGGCAGGCCGAGCGCGGCGGCATAGCCGCGCGCCTCGTGCTCGTTGACGATCACCACGTCGCTCGCGGCGAAGGTCGCATCCGCGACCGGTTCGGCCGGGGCGGCGTTGTAGACGACGCGGGCGCCGGCGGCATGCGCCAGCGCGATCGCCCGCTCGACCTCGTCGGTGCCGAGCGAATTCTGGGTGAGCAGGGTGACGCCGGGGGCCAGGAGATCGGCGAGTTGGGAGGCGCGGGCGGCGCGATTGGCGGCATCCGCCCCGATCATCAGATTCTCGCCGGTCGGATCGACGGCGATCATCTGGGCGCCGGTCGGGCTGTCGACGCGGCGCACTCGCGACAGGTCGACGCCCACCGCCTTCGCGCCCTCCAGCGCCACGTCGGCGAAGCCGTCGCGGCCGACACAGCCGACCAGCATCACCCTCGCTCCGGCGAGCGCGGCCGCCACCGCCTGGTTGGCGCCCTTGCCACCGGGGAAGAGCTGGTAGTCCCGGCCCTTGACGGTCTCGCCGGGCACGGGAAAGCGCGGCACCACGGTGACCATGTCGACGTTGATGGTGCCGAAGGCGACGATCACGACCGATCCTCCCGGGAGGCCTCGCGCCTCGCGCGCCGAGCGCCTCGCCTCACTTCGTCCCGTAGATGCGATCGCCGGCGTCACCGAGACCGGGCACGATGTAGCCGTGATCGTCGAGGTGATCGTCGATCGCGGCGGTATAGATCTGAACGTCCGGATGCTCGCCGCGAAGCTTGGCGATGCCCTCGGGGGCGGCGAGCAGGCAGACGAAGCGCAGATGGCGGGCGCCGGCCTCCTTCAGCCGCTCGATCGCGGCGGAGGCGGAATTGGCGGTCGCCAGCATCGGATCGAGGACGATGACGGTGCGGTCGGCGATGTCGTCGGGCGCCTTGAAGTAGTATTCGACGGCGGTCAGGGTCTTGGGATCGCGGTAGAGCCCGACATGGGCGACGCGGGCCGAGGGCACCAGATCGAGCATGCCCTCGAGCAGGCCCATGCCGGCGCGCAGGATCGGCGCGAAGACCAGTTTCTTGCCCTCGAGCTTGGGCGCCGTCATCTTGACCATCGGCGTCTCGATCTCGACCGTGGTCAGCTCGAGATCGCGCGTCGCCTCGTAGCACAGCAGCAACGCGATCTCGCGCAGGAGCTGGCGGAAGCTCTTGGTCGAGGTCGTCTTGTCCCTCATGATCGTCAGTTTATGGGCCACCAGCGGGTGGTCGACCACCATCACTCCGTCGCTCTTCATTGCCGTTCCCCGCGTCTTTCCAACCATTGGATCGACCTTATCCGACGAGGCGTCGACCGCAAGGGCGGGACGGCCGCGATCCACCGCGACGCGACGCGCCGGCGGCGATGCCCTTTCGCCTTTCCCACGGCGCACTATAGTGAGGCGGATAGCGAGTTTCCCGTATGCGCCGGCGGCGATCGGCGGAGGGCTCCATGACGACACCGAACAAGTCCGGTCACATCCGTCTCACCTCCCATCCGCGCGGCGGCGCGGTGACGCGCTTTCCGGTTCGGTGGGGGGAGGAGGACCCGCGCGCCCGCGGCCCGGTCATCGGCTCGGTGACGCGGCCGGGCGACCGCAACGTCATCGGCACCCACGGCGGCTCCTACGCGCTCTACCGGGCGCTGGCGGTGGCGTCGGGGGCGCTCAACCCGATCCAGCGGCCCGACCTCACCAACACCACGCCGCCGATCACCATCGGCCCCCATCCGCAGTGGTCGGCGCCGGGGCGCATCGTCTCGCTCGATCCCTTCGGCCACGACGTGCAGCGGATCTTCGCCGCCGAGATCGGCGAGGGCGTCGACATCCGCCCGACCATCGCGGTGACCAGGGCGCGGCTGACCCTGCCGGAACTGGTGCCGGAGATCGGCGCCGGGCGCATCCGGGTCGACGGCGAGATCGTGCGGGCGCAGGGCGACATCGCCGTCACCAAGATCGCGATCGACTCGGTGTGGTATCTCGCCAGCATCGCCGAACGTTTCGGCGTCGCCGAGGACAAGCTCCGGCGGATCCTGTTCGAGCAGTCCGGCGGCATCTATCCGGAGCTGGTGACGCGGCCCGACCTCGAGGTGTTCCTGCCGCCGATCGGCGGCATCACCTGCTACGTCTTCGGCGATCCCGCCACGATCGCCGATCCGGCGCGGCGGCTGACCTGCCGCGTCCACGACGAATGCAACGGCTCCGACGTCTTCGGCTCCGACATCTGCACCTGCCGGCCCTATCTGGTGCACGGCATCGAGGAATGCGTCCACGAGGCGCAGGCCGGCGGTGCCGGGCTGATCGTCTACAATCGCAAGGAAGGCCGAGCGCTCGGCGAGGTGACCAAGTTCCTGGTCTACAACGCCCGCAAGCGCCAGGAGGGCGGCGACCAGGCCGCGACCTATTTCGAGCGCACCGAATGCGTCGCCGGCGTCCAGGACGCCCGGTTCCAGCAATTGATGCCCGACATCCTCCATTGGCTCGGCATCACCCGCATCGACCGCTTCGTCTCGATGTCGGACATGAAACACGACGCGATCACCGGGTCGGGGATCGTCATCGGCGAGCGTGTGCCGATCCCCGGCCGCCTCATCCCCGCCGACGCGCAGGTGGAGATGGAGGCGAAGAAGGCGGCCGGCTATTTCTCGCACGATGCCGCCCCAAACGCCGAGGACCTCGCTCGGACGGTGGGACGCGGTCTCGATCATTACTGAGCCGGGGAAAGGTTCCCCGGCTTTCTTGCGGGATGTGGCGATTTCGGGCGAGACTCGCCGGATCGCGGCGCGCGCGAGGACGCGATTCGGTTCGCTTCCGGCGTGCCGCCCCAGTACGACCGAGGACGACCGCCGCCGATGACCGAGGACGCCACCCCCGCCGGCCACTCCGACGACCCCGCCCTGGCGCGATCGGCGCGGCGGATGTTGACGGCGAGCGCCGTGCGTGAGCGCGCCAACCGGTTGTTCGACCTCGCGCTGATGGATCGGCTCGAGTACTTCACCGTCGATCTCGCCCGGCTCGACGCCACGGCCCGCTTCGTCGCCGAACTGACGCGATCCGAACACCCGACCCTCGAAGTGCCGCCGCACGCCCGCTGGCGCAACTTCGAGGTCGGCGAATGCGATCGCTGGGGCATGCTCGCCTCGGCGCGCGACTGGGCCGACGGGCGCGAGATCGGCCGGGCCGCCGTCGATCTCGCCATGGTCTCGGTTCTGACCGACGCCGGCGCCGGGCCGCGCTGGGTCTATGCCGAGGCCGCCACCGGCGAGACCTATTCGCGCACCGAGGGGCTCGCCGTCGCCTCGCTGGCTATGTTCTCCTCCGGCATCTTCTCCTCCGAGCCGTTCGATCCGCTGCGCGCCGACGCCCGCGCGCTCGCCGGGCTGACGGCGGAGGAGATGGAGGACGGCTTCCAGGTCTCGCCGTCGAACCCGCTGGTCGGGCTCGAGGGCCGGCTCGGGCTGGTCAATCGGCTCGGGCAGACGGTGGCGCTGCGCCCCGACGTCTTTACCGCCGACGACGGCAGCCTCAGGCCCGGCGGCCTGATCGACCATCTCTTCGGCCTCTTCCCCGACGGGACGGTGCCGGCGCCGGCCGTGCTTGAGATCCTGCTCGACGCGCTCGGCGGCATCTGGCCGGGGCGCTACGTGCTCGGCGGGGTGCCGCTCGGCGACACCTGGATCCACCGCAAACTCGTCACCGACGACGCCACCTCGGGGCTGATGCCGCTGCACAAGCTGTCGCAGTGGCTGACCTATTCGCTGCTCGAGCCCTTGAGCTGGGCGGGGTTCGAGGTCACCGACCTCGACGGGCTGACCGGGCTCGCCGAATATCGCAACGGCGGATTGATGATCGATTCCGGCCTCCTGCAACTGCGCGACCGCGATCAGCTGAGCAAGGTCCACACGGTCGACAGCGAGTTGGTGGTGGAATGGCGGGCGCTGACGGTGGCGCTGATCGACCGGCTCGCCGGCGTGGTGCGCCAGCATCTGGGCTGCAACGCCTGGAACTTCCCGCTCGCCTGCGTGCTCGAGGGCGGCACCTGGCTCGCCGGCCGCCGCCTGGCACGCGAAATCCGCCCCGACGGCTCGCCGCCGCTGATGATCGAGAGCGACGGCACGGTGTTCTGAGGCGAAAAAGGGCGACCCGAGGGTCGCCCTTGCCGTATTCCGATCCGTTCGCCCCGCCCCTCAGCCGATGGCCGAGAAATCCAGCGGCACGCCGGTGGCTTCCGTCAGGTCGGCGATGCCGACGCCGGGGGCCATCTCGATCACTTTCAGGCCTTCGGGCGTCACGTCCATCACCGCGAGGTCGGTGATGATGCGGTCGACCACGCCCTGGCCGGTCAGCGGCAGGGTGCATTCCGACACGATCTTGTGGACGCCGCCCTTGGCGACGTGCTCCATCAGCACGATGACGCGCTGGACGCCGGCGACCAGGTCCATGGCGCCACCCATGCCCTTGATCATCGAGCCGGGGATCATCCAGTTGGCGAGATCACCGTTCGCCGCCACCTGCATGGCACCGAGGATGGCGAGGTTGACGTGGCCGCCGCGGATCATCCCGAAGGAATCCGCGGAGGAGAAGAACGAGGCGCCGGGCAGCGCCGTCACCGTCTGCTTGCCGGCGTTGATCAGGTCGGCGTCGATCTCCTCCTCGGTCGGGAAGGGACCGATGCCGAGCAGGCCGTTCTCCGATTGGAGCCAGACGTTCACCCCTGCGGGGATGTAGTTGGCGACCAGCGTCGGCAGGCCGATGCCGAGGTTCACGTAGAACCCGTCTTTCAGTTCGCGGGCGGCGCGGGCCGCCATTTCGTCACGCGTCCAGGGCATGGGGCGTCTCCTCAGGCGGACTTGCGCAGGGTGCGCTGTTCGATGCGCTTCTCCGGGGTCGCGTTCAGGACGAGACGCTGCACGAAGATGCCGGGGGTGTGGACGTGGTCGGGATCGATCGCGCCGACGGGGACGATCTCCTCGACCTCGACGACGGTGACCTTGCCCGCCGTGGCGCACATCGGATTGAAGTTGCGGGCGGTCTTGCGGTAGACGAGATTGCCCGCCGCGTCGGCCTTCCAGG
Source organism: Prosthecomicrobium sp. (assembly GCA_048497495.1). Lineage (GTDB taxonomy): Bacteria > Pseudomonadota > Alphaproteobacteria > Rhizobiales > Ancalomicrobiaceae > JAFHCF01. The sequence continues at coordinate 7,309 of JAFHCF010000267.1, read as the reverse complement.
CCTTGACCAGCGCCACGTCGGCGACGATGCCACGCTCCATCACGTATTTGCGGCCGTCGAACTCGCGCACGTCCTTGCCCTCGGCGACCACGGTGCCGACACCGGTGGCGGTGTAGAAGGCGGGGATGCCGGCGCCGCCGGCGCGCAGCCGCTCGGCCAGCGTGCCCTGGGGCGCGAATTCGAGCTCGAGCTCGCCGGAGAGGAACTGCTGGGCGAAGAGCTTGTTCTCGCCGACGTAGGACGAGATCATCTTCTTGATCTGGCGGGTCTCGAGCAGCAGGCCGAGGCCGAAGCCGTCGACGCCGGCGTTGTTCGACACGCAGGTGAGGTTGGTGACGCCGGTGTCGCGCAGGGCGGCGATCAGCGCCTCGGGAATGCCGCACAGACCGAAACCGCCGACGGCGAGGGTCTGTCCGTCCTTCACCACGCCCGCGAGCGCCGCGGCAGCGCTTGGATAGAGCTTGTTCATGATACCCCGTCTTGATCCGTGTGATGGGTGAGGCGTCGTCCCGGTGGTCCGAGGATCTCGGGTGGTCCACGGCTCGTCGCGCCCTTGCGAATCGGTTCGATCCGCGGCGCGGAGCCCTCCTCGAGCGTCCGTGCCGGGCACACTAGCCGATCCTCGCCGCAGTGCGAAAGCCCGCGTGTGACGCGACCTTCGTTTTGGTCGGGGAAAGCGATCGGGGAAAAGCGACGAGGGGCGACGCGGCCGCGCTGGCGAGGCGGGCGCGAGGCTCCTATGGTCGCGGGTTCGTCGAACAAGCGGAGACATGCCCCATGGCCACCCCCCTCGATGCGATGGTCGTCGCGCGGATCACCCAGGCGATCGCCGGCGAGATCGGCTGCCGGCCGGCGCAGGTCGCCGCCGCCGTCGCGCTGATCGACGAGGGCTCGACCGTGCCGTTCATCGCGCGCTATCGCAAGGAGGCGACCGGCGGTCTCGACGATACCCAGCTGCGCAATCTCGAGGAACGTCTCGGCTATCTGCGCGAGATGGAGGGTCGGCGCGCCGCGGTGGTCGAGAGCATCCGCGCCCAGGGCAAGCTCACCGACGACCTCGCCGACAGGCTCGCCAAGGCCGGCACCAAGGCGGAGATCGAGGATCTCTACCTGCCCTACAAGCCGAAGCGGCGCACCCGCGCCGAGATCGCCCGCGAGAAGGGCCTGGGGCCGTTGGCGGAGCGGATCCTCACCGATCGCGCCGTCGACCCGCGCGCCGTGGCGGAGGCCTTCGTCAATGAACAGGTCGCGGACACCAAGGCGGCGCTCGACGGGGCGCGCGACATCCTCACCGAACAGTTCGCCGAGAACGCCGATCTCGTCGGCCGACTGCGCCGGCACATGGCGACCGGCGCGCGGCTGCGCTCCAAGGTGGTCGAGGGCAAGGAGCAGGCCGGCGAGAAGTTCGCCGACTATTTCGACCACCTCGAACGCCTCGCCGAGGTGCCGAGCCACCGGGCGCTGGCCATGCTGCGCGGCCGCAACGAGGAGGTGCTGTCGCTCGACCTCGAGATCGACGCCGACGATCCCGCCCCGGTGAAGCCGGTCGAGCGGATCATCGCCGAGGCCTTCGGCATCGAGTTGTCGAGCCCACGCCGGGAGGCGGGGGCCGCGGACAAGTGGCTCTTCGACGTGGCGCGCTGGTGCTGGCGGGTGAAGCTGTCGCTGTCGCTGACGATCGAGCTGATGGGAGTGATGCGGGAGCGGGCGGAGGAGGAGGCGATCCGCGTCTTCGCCCACAATCTCCAGGACCTGTTGCTCGCCGCTCCCGCCGGCACGCGGGCGACGATGGGGCTCGATCCGGGCATCCGCACCGGCGTCAAGGTCGCGGTGGTCGATGCCACCTCCAAGGTGGTCGCCACCTCGACCGTCTATCCCTTCCCGCCGCGTCAGGACGTCTCCGGCGCGATGGCCGAGTTGAAGCGGCTGATGGTCCGCCACAAGGTCGAGCTGGTCGCCATCGGCAACGGCACCGGCTCGCGCGAGACCGACCGGCTGGTGGCGATGCTGATCGCCGACATGGGCGCGCCCAAGCCGATCAAGGTCACGGTGTCGGAGGCCGGCGCCTCGGTCTATTCGGCCTCGGCGCTGGCCGCCGCCGAGATGCCCGATCTCGACGTCAGCTTGCGCGGCGCGGTGTCGATCGCCCGACGCCTGCAGGATCCGCTGGCGGAGCTCGTGAAGATCGACCCCAAGGCGATCGGCGTCGGCCAGTATCAGCACGACGTCGACCAGGGCCGGCTGGCGCGCTCGCTCGACGCGGTGGTCGAGGACGCGGTCAACGCCGTCGGGGTCGACCTCAACACCGCCTCGGCGCATCTGCTCGCCCGCGTCTCGGGGCTCGGGGCGTCGCTGGCCGAGGCGATCGTCGCCCATCGCGACGCGGTCGGGCGCTTCCGCAATCGCCGCCAGTTGCTCGAGGTGGCGCGTCTCGGGCCGAAGACCTTCGAACAGGCGGCGGGGTTCCTCAGGATCCGCGACGGCGACGAGCCGCTCGACGCGTCGTCCGTCCACCCGGAGGCCTACAGCGTCGCCAAGCGCATCGTGAAGGCCTGCGGGCGGGATCTGCGCGCCGTGATGGGCGACGAAGCCATGCTGAAGGGGCTCGACCCGCGCCAGTTCGTCGACGACCGTTTCGGCCTGCCGACGGTGAGGGACATCCTCGCCGAGATGGAAAAGCCCGGCCGCGACCCGCGCCCGAGCTTCAAGACCGCCGCCTTCGCCGAAGGCATCGAGAAGATCGAGGATCTGAAGCCGGGCATGGTGCTCGAGGGCACGGTGACCAACGTCGCCGCCTTCGGCGCCTTCGTCGACATCGGCGTCCATCAGGACGGGCTCGTCCACGTCTCCCAACTCGCCGATCGCTTCGTCAAGGATCCGCGCGAGGTGGTGAAGGCCGGTGACGTGGTCAAGGTCCGCGTCGTCGAGGTCGACGCCCGGCGCAAACGCATCGGCCTGACCATGCGCAAGGACGACGGCGGCCAGGAGCGCGGCGCCCGGATGGGGGCGCCGGCGGGACCCTCGGGCGGCGGGCGTGACGACCGGCGCGGGCCGGCGCCGAACGGGTCGAAGGGGGGCAAGCCCGGCGAGGCGAAGAGCGGCGCGCCCGGCGCCTTCGGCGCGGCCCTGCTCGACGCGCTACGCAAGAAGTGACGGTCCGTCGATGCCGTCGCGGCGGCGGCGGCGGGAGCCGCCCAGCCATCGCCTCGGCATTTCGACCGAGAATCGCATCCCGGGTGGCACGCGGCAATTGGCTGCGGTCACTCGCTTTCCACCACCTGCCGCCGGATGTCGTATTTACGCGATACGTAGAGCAAACGATTGGGGTGGCTGAGATTTCTCTATAGAGTGGCGACATGTCGGCGGACAGCGCCCGACGGTGCCGACCACGGCGACCACCCCGGCCTGCAAATACCCGTCCTGCGTTTGACGCAAGTCAGATCGTCCCGTAGCCGCACCGCTCAAGACTGCACGCCACCAGTCCAATCGAAGGCAGGAGGGTGAGGTGACGACGACGGAGACGGCCGGATTCGGCTCTTTTCTCGAGGACGTCCTGACACGACACGGCAGCGATCCCGGACGCCTCGTCCAGATCCTCCGCGATGTCCAGGCGCAGTTCGGCCACGTGGCGCCGGGGATGGTGGCAGCCCTCGCGCGGCGCCTGGGCCTGCCGGAGGGCGAGGTCGAGAGCACCCTCGACTTCTACAGCTTCTTCACCCGCGAACCGACCGGCACCTATCGGATCCTGTTCTCCGACAACATCACCGACCGGATGCTCGGCAATCGGGCGATCTTCGACCACATGGCGCGGCGCCTCGGGGTGACGCGCGGCGTCACCTCCGCCGACGGCCTGGTCTCGCTCGACTACACCTCCTGCACCGGCATGTGCGACCAGGGGCCGGCGATCCTGGTCAACGGCCTGACGATCACCAACATGACGTTGCGCCGGGCCGATCAGATCTGCGATCTGGTGCGCTCGCGCGTTCCGGTCGGCGAATGGCCCTCGGACTTCTTCCGGGTGGCGCACAACATCCGCCGCGCCGACATGCTGCTCTCCGCCGACTTCACGCCGGGCTCGGCGCTCGAGGCGGCGATCGCCATGGGGCGCGACGCCTATCTCACCGAGGTCAAGCGCTCCAACATCCGCGGTCGCGGCGGCGCCGGCTTCACCACCGGCGTCAAGTGGGAGGCGGCGCGCAACGCCAAGGGCACGGCGCGCTACATCGTCTGCAACGCCGACGAGGGCGAGCCCGGCACCTTCAAGGACCGGGTCCTGCTGCAGTTCTACCCCGAACGGGTGTTCGAGGGCATGGCGCTGGCGGCCTTCGTGGTCGGCGCCGAACGCGGCCTCGTCTATCTGCGCGGCGAGTATCTCTATCTGAAGGGGCTGCTCGAGGAGAAGCTCGGCGAGTTGCGCGCGGCGCAGCTGCTCGGCCGCTCGATCCGCGGGGTCGAGGGCTTCGACTTCGACATCGAGATCCACATGGGCGCCGGCGCCTACATCTGCGGCGAGGAGACGGCGCTGATCGAGAGCCTCGAGGGCAAGGCGGGGCGTCCGCGCATCCGTCCGCCCTTCCCGGTCTCCTACGGCTACAAGGGTCAGCCGACGGTGGTCAACAACGTCGAGACCCTGTGCAAGGCGACCGAGATCGCGCTGCACGGCGGCGCCTGGTACGAGGGTTTCGGCACCAAGCAGTCGACCGGCACCAAGATCCTGTCGGTCTCCGGCGACGTCGAGCGGCCCGGCATCTACGAATATCCCTTCGGCGTGCGCATCTCCCAGGTGCTCGAGGACGCCGGCGCCCGCAACCCGCGCGCGGTGCAGATCTCCGGCGCCTCCGGCCAATGCCTGACCACCCGCGAATTCGGCCGCCGCATCGCCTTCGAGGACGTCCCGACCGCCGGCGCCTTCATGGTGTTCGGCGAGACCCGCGACATGTTCGAGGTGGCGCGCAACTTCGCCCATTTCTTCGAACACGAGAGCTGCGGCTTCTGCACCCCGTGCCGGGTCGGCACGCGGATCCAGGCCGGGATCATGGACAAGATCGCCGAGGGCCACGGCACCCAGTACGAGATGAACGAGTTACAGCACCTGCGCGAGGTGATGCGCACGGCGAGCCACTGCGGTCTCGGCCAGACCGCCGGCCAGGCGATCGCCGACACCATCGCCAAGTTCCGCGAGGACTACGAGAAGCGGCTCGCCCGCCGGGACTTCGAACCCGCCTTCGATCTCGACGCGGCGCTGGCGCGGGCTCGTGAGATCACCGGTCGCGACGACGCCGACAGCCGACTCCTGTCGGACGCCTGAGAGGGAGAGGACCATGAACGACTACGACAAGTTCTCCCTCGACGGCCGCCCGATCCATTTCGAGCGCGGCCAGTCGATCCTGGAGGCGGCATTGGCGGCGGGGGTCTATATCCCCAACCTGTGCCACCATCCCGAATTCCGGCCGCACGGCTCCTGCAAGCTGTGCACGGTCAAGGTCAACGGCCGCTTCGGTTCGGCCTGCACCATCAAGGCGATGCCGGGCCAGGAAGTGGCTTCCGACACGCCGGAGCTCAACGGCGATCGGCGTGTGCTGCTGCAGATGCTGTTCGTCGAGGGCAACCACTTCTGCCCGGGCTGCGAGAAGAGCGGCAACTGCAAGCTCCAGGCGCTCGCCTACGATCTCGAGATGCTGACGCCGCACTACCAGCACTTCTTCCCCAACCGCGACATCGACGCCTCGCATCCCGACGTGTTGCTCGACTTCAATCGCTGCATCATGTGCGAGCTGTGCGTGCGCGCCTCCCGCGACTTCGACGGCAAGACCATCTTCGCGCTCGCCGGTCGCGGCACCGCGAGCCACGTGGTGATCAACAGCCCGTCGGGCAAGCTCGGCGACACCGACTTCGCACTGACCGACAAGGCCGCCCAGGTCTGTCCGGTCGGCGCCATCCTGCCCAAGGAGGTCGGCTATGCCCGGCCGATCGGGTCGCGGCTCTACGACGTCGATGCGATCAGCGCGCAACCCGCGCCGAAACAGCCCGAGGAGGTGTGATCATGCTGCATGCCGCTCCCACCCCCGCGCGCCGCAAGGTCCGGATCGCCACCACCTCGCTGTCGGGCTGCTTCGGCTGCCACATGTCGCTGCTCGACATCGACGAACGCCTGTTGGATCTCATCGAGCTGGTCGAGTTCGACCGCTCGCCGCTGACCGACATCAAGCATTGCGGCCCCTGCGACGTCGCCATCGTCGAGGGCGGCGTGTGCAACGCCGAGAACGTCCACGTGCTGCGCGAACTGCGCGCCAACGCCAAGGTGCTGGTGGCGCTCGGCGCCTGCGCCATCAACGGCGGACTGCCGGCGCTGCGCAACCATCTCGACGTCGGCGACTGCCTGACCCGGGTCTACGCCGATCGCACCGGCGGCGAGGTGCCCAACGATCCGGAGCTGCCGCTGCTCCTCGACAAGGTCCACCCGATCAACGAGGTGGTTCGCGTCGACTATTTCGTGCCCGGTTGCCCGCCGTCCGGCGACGCGATCTGGAAATATCTCACCGATCTGATTTCCGGCCGGATGCCGCGTCTCGAGCATCCGATGCTGCGTTTCGACTGAGGGGGTCGCACATGTTCCAACTGGAAACCGCCGAGAACCCCCAGAAGCTGCGCCGCATCGCCATCGATCCGGTGACGCGGGTGGAGGGCCACGGCAAGGTCACGCTGCTGCTCGACGACGCCGACCGCATCCATCAGGTGCGGCTCCACATCGTCGAGTTCCGCGGCTTCGAGGTCTTCATCGAGGGCCGTCCGTTCTGGGAGGTGCCGGTCACGGTGCAGCGCCTGTGCGGCATCTGCCCGGTCTCCCACCACCTCGCCGCGGTCAAGGCGATGGACGTCATCGCCGGCTACGAGGCGCTGACGCCCACCGCCGAGAAGCTGCGGCGGCTGATGCACTACGGGCAGATCATGCAATCCCACGCGGTGCATTTCTTCCACCTCGCCTCCCCCGACCTGCTGCTCGGCTTCGACAGCGAAGCGACCCGGCGCAACATCGTCGGGGTGGCGCAGGACTTCCCCGAGATCGCCACGCAGGGCGTGTTGCTGAGGAAATACGGCCAGGAGGTGATCCGCCACACCGCGGGAAAACGCATCCACGGCACCGGCGCCATCCCCGGCGGCATGAACAAGGCGCTGAGCCAGGCCGAGCGCGACGAGATGCGCCGCGACATCGACCAGATGATCGAGTGGTCGCTGGCCTCGGTCCACATGGTGGCGGCGCTGCATCGCACCAAGCCGGAGTTCTACAACCATTTCGGCGAGTTCGACT
>JAFHCF010000266.1:0-5449 GCA_048497495.1 Prosthecomicrobium sp. | reverse complement strand
GGCGACGGCCGCGTCGCGAGCCTCCGCCGTGCCGCCGGCCGGCAAGGGACGCGAGGCCAAGGGCGACGAACCCGACGCCGGACCGGTGCCGCAGCCGAGCTGAACGGCGCCCGATGAATCGATACGACGACGCCCGCGAGATCCTCGCGGGCGTTTCGTCTTTCGGGGCCTCGTTTTCGCCTCCGCCGCCGGCCCGAGGGGTGTGGGACGCGGACTTGCGTGCATCGTGGACTCGTCCTTGCATGGGAGACGGGAACGCGCGCCCGAGGGTGGGCGCGCCGATCTCGATCCCCGGGGGGTGGTCTCACATGTCGGAACAGGTATCCGCCGTCGAAGAAGTCTTGCCGGCGCCCAGGCTCACGGCGCTCGGTCTGCAACACGTGCTGGTGATGTACGCGGGCGCCGTCGCCGTGCCGCTGATCATCGGCCGGGCGCTGAAGCTGCCGCCGGAACAGGTGGCCCTGCTGATCAGCGCCGATCTCTTCGCCGGCGGTCTCGCCACTCTGATCCAGGCCTGGGGCGCGCCTTTCGTCGGCATCCGCCTGCCGGTGATGATGGGCGTCACCTTCGCCGCCGTCGGGCCGATGATCGCCATCGGCACCAACCCCGAACTCGGGCTTCTGACGATCTACGGATCGGTGATGGTGGCGGGCCTCTTCGGCGTGCTGGTCGCTCCTTTCGTGAGCAGATTGCTGCCACTCTTTCCGCCAGTGGTCACCGGCACGATCATCACCGTGATCGGCATCTCGCTGATGCGCGTCGGAGTCAATTGGGCCGGCGGTGGTATCGGCAATCCCAATTTCGGCTCGCCGGTCTATCTCGGCCTGGCGCTGTTCGTGCTGGTGGTGATCCTCGCGGTGACCAAATACGCCTCGGGCTTCCTCGCCAACATCGCGGTGCTGCTCGGCATCGTCGTCGGCTGCGTCGTGGCGGCGGCCCTCGGGCTGATGCATTTCGAGAAGGTGGCGGCGGCGTCGTGGTTCGGGGTGATCTGGCCGTTCCAGTTCGGCATGCCGCGCTTCGACCTCGCCTCGTCGATCACCATGTGCCTGGTGATGATCGTGGTGATGATCGAATCGACCGGCATGTTCCTGGCGCTCGGCGAGATGACCGGCACGACGGTCGACCGCGATCGGCTGACCCGGGGTCTGCGCGCCGACGGCGTCGGCACCTTCCTCGGCGGCATCTTCAACACCTTCCCCTACACGTCCTTCTCCCAGAACGTCGGCCTGGTCGGGGTGACGGGCGTGAAGTCGCGCTGGGTGGCGGTGGTCGGCGGCGTCATCATGCTGCTGCTCGGCCTGATGCCGAAACTGTCGGCGCTGGTCGAGGCGGTGCCGCAGTTCGTTCTCGGCGGCGCCGGCCTGTGCATGTTCGGCATGGTGGCGGCGACCGGCATCCGCATCCTGTCGAACGTCGACTTCAAGGGACAGAAGAACAATCTCCTGATCGTCGCCATCTCGATCGGCTTCGGCATGATTCCGCTGGTGGCGCCGAAGTTCTTCGAGCACATGCCGAAGGCGATGCATCCGCTGCTGGAGTCCGGCATCCTGCTCGCCTCCGTCGTGGCGGTGATCCTCAACGCCTTCTTCAACGAGGTGAAGAGCGGATCGGACGCGATGGTGGAGGCCGCCACCGCGGCCGAGGCCGCCGATCACGCCTGATTTCAGTGTGCCGATCTCAGCGAGGCCCGTTCGCGCCGAGGCGCGGGCGGGCCTCGTCCTGCTTTGGACTCTCCTCCTCGCCGCCGCGATGCTATAGGGAACGCGCAAGAGGGATGCGGCGACGCGAGGCCGGCCGGGGCGGCGGCGGGCTCGGGCGACACGATCAGGGAACGACGGACGATGGGGCGTAAGTATTTCGGAACCGACGGCATTCGCGGACGCGCCAACAAGTGGCCGATCACCCCGGAGCTGGCGATGAAGGTGGCGATGAGCGTCGGCCTCGCCTTCCGCCAGGGCGGTCACCGCCACCGGGTGGTGATCGGCAAGGACACGCGGCTGTCGGGCTACATGATCGAGACGGCGATGGTCGCCGGCTTCACCGCGGTCGGCGTCGACGTCTTCATGACCGGCCCGATCCCGACCCCGGCGGTGGCGATGCTGACGCGGTCCTTGCGCTGCGACTTCGGGGTGATGATCTCGGCCTCGCACAACGCCTATCAGGACAACGGCATCAAGATCTTCGGGCGGGACGGCTACAAGCTGTCGGACGAGGTCGAGCTGGAGATCGAGCGGCTGGTCGACGAGGACCTGACGACCCGGCTGGCGGAATCGGCCGACCTCGGCCGGGCCAAGCGCATCGACGGCGTCGACGACCGCTACATCGAATTCGCCAAGCGCACCCTGCCGCGCAACATGTCGCTCGCCGGCCTCAGGGTCGTCATCGACTGCGGCAACGGCGCCGCCTATCGGGTGGCGCCGGAAGCCTTGTGGGAACTCGGAGCGGAGGTGATCCGCCTCGGCACCGAGCCGGACGGCTTCAACATCAATCGCGACTGCGGTTCGACCGCGCCGGGCGCGCTGCAGCGCAAGGTGCACGAGGTGCGGGCCGATCTCGGCATCGCCCTCGACGGCGACGCCGACCGGGTGATCATCGTCGACGAGAAGGGACAGATCGTCGACGGCGACCAGTTGATGGCGGTGGTGGCGGAAACCTACGCCGAGGAAGGGCTGCTGTCGCGGCCGGGCATCGTCGCCACGGTGATGTCGAACCTCGGGCTCGAGCGCCGTCTCGGCGGGCTCGGCATCGAACTCAAGCGCACCAGGGTCGGCGATCGCTACGTCGTCGAGGAGATGCGCTCCGGCGGCTACAACGTCGGCGGCGAACAGTCCGGCCACATCGTCCTCTCCGACCATTCCACCACCGGCGACGGACTGGTGGCGGCGCTCCAGCTCCTGGCGGTGGTCAAGCGCTCCGAGCGGCCGGTCTCCGAGATCTGCCACCGCTTCGAGCCGGTGCCGCAGATCCTCAAGAACGTCCGGGTCAAGGGTGGGGCGCCGCTCGACGACGAACGGGTCAAGGCGGCGATCGGCAGTGGCGAGGCCCGGCTCGCCGGCACCGGCCGTCTGGTGATCCGCGCCTCGGGAACCGAGCCGCTGATCCGGGTGATGGGGGAGGCCGACGACGGCGATCTCCTGGCGGAAGTGGTCGACGAGATCGTCGACGCGCTCGGGCGCGTCACCGGCTGAGCCGACGCCGGGTTCGGGACGGCCCCATCCGAAGCGTGGCGAGCCCATCGGGCCCACCCGGGCGCGCCACGCGATCCCCTTGCCGTCAGAGACGACGGGCTCCCCCCTTGCCTTCGCCGAGGCGCGGGGTCGTCGTCTCGGGCCTGCGGTTTTTGGTGGGAATCGGTGATTTCGAGGGTATCGAAAGAATTCGTTAATGATGTTCCTCAGGGTTAAAGAATACGGTTAAGTCACCCTTAACAATTAACTGCGAAAGTTTCCCCGTTCCGATCGGTCACCGTCGGCCGATCGTCGAGTTTCGAGTGGGAACATCGCCATGCGTCGCTTCGGCACATTCTTGCTTCCGGTTCTGGTCGTCGCCGCCTCGGCTCCCGCCCTCGCCGCCGACATGGGGTTCGGCGCCGCGCCGATGGTGGTCGGCGAGCGCGGTCCCTTGGAAGAAGAGATCGGCACGGGTTGGTATCTGCGCGGCGACATCGGCTATTCGCAGGCCCAAGCGCCGTCTCTGAACATCGGCTCGACCGGCTTCTCGGGGATCGGCAAGGGCGGCAACTTCGTCTACGGCGGCGGCTTCGGCTACAAATTCAACGAATGGCTGCGCGCCGACGTGACCCTCGACCAGATCGCCGGCTACGGCCTGAAGCGGCAGGTCGGATCGATCGCCTGCTTCGGCACCGACACCTGCGCGGTCAATCGCAAGCTCGACGGCACGGTGATGCCGATCCTCGCCAATGCCTATCTCGACTTGGGAAATTGGGGCGGCTTCTCGCCCTATGTCGGCGGCGGCATCGGCGCGGCGCGGATGCGCACCAGCGGCACCCTGACCTACACCGACACCACCGGGAATTCCTTCAACACCATGGTCGATTCGGGCGTGAAGTGGTCGCCGGCCTTCGCGGCGATGGCGGGGCTGGCCGTCGACCTCGGATCGGGCATCCAGATCGACGCCGGCTATCGCTACTTGTGGATCTCGCAAGGCACGACCGGGGTGATGGGGCAGGGCGGCACCGGCGGTGCCGTGCCCATGGGCGTCGAGTTGAAGAACAGCGGCTTCCATCAGGCTCGCATCGGCCTGCGCTACTTCGTCAACTGAGCGGTGAACCACGACGGCGGCGTTCACGATGCTCGGCGCCGGACAGTCTCGCGGCGTCGACATCTGCGGATTCGCGGCTTCCTGCGGGAGACATGGTTATCGCAACGTTTCACGATCTTTCGCCGATTTACGAGAAATTAACCACGATCGTGCTCAGATCGAAGCGAACACGAGAGAACCCAGGATCGGATCGTCGATCCACGGACGGACGAGCCACCGACAGACGGGATTGAACCCATGACCAAGATCGCCATCCATCTCTTGGCCGGTACGGCCATCCTCGGCCTCTCCGCGGTCGCCCAGGCGGCCGACATGGGCGGTCCCTTCCGGGCGCCGACCGTGGTGCAGCCCTTCGCCGAACCCGTGAGCACGGGCGGTTGGTATCTGCGCGGCGACATCGGCATCGGCATCAACCAGGTGCCGAAACTGAGCTCGACCGGCTCCGCCGGCATCGACGCCAACCCCAACGCCTCCTGGCTGTCGAAGGGGATGGCCGACACGCCCTTCATCGGCGCCGGCGTCGGCTACCAGTTCACCGATTACCTGCGCGGCGACATCACCGCCGAGTATCGCTCGTCGACCCGCTGGCGCGCCAGCGCCCGCTACCCGCGCACGGCGACGGACGTGGCCTATCCCTTCTACGACGGTTCGCTCAGCTCCACCGTGGTGCTGGCCAACGGTTACGCCGATCTCGGCAACTACCGCGGCCTGACGCCCTATATCGGCGCCGGCGTCGGTGCCGCCTACAACAAGATGGGCGATACCTATCAGCACACCTCGTTCCCGGCCTATGGCACCTTCGCCGACGGCGTGCTCCCCGGTCAGGGCAAGTGGAACTTCGCCTGGGCACTGCACACCGGCGTCAGCTGGGACGTCAATCCGCGCCTCAAGCTCGAGATGGGCTACAGCTACAAGAATCTCGGTTCGGTCAAGTCGGCCGAGTTGCGCTGCAACGACAATCCCAACGTGACCCCGAGGTGCAACGAGTGGCTCAGCCTGAAGAATCTGGCGTCCAACGATCTGCACATCGGGATGCGCTGGCTGCTCGATCCGCCGGAGGCCAGGGCGCCGGTCTATTCGGCGCCGGTGGTGGCCAAGTACTGAGATCGTGACGACTTCGTCTTCGAAGGGCGCGGGCCGCGAGGTTCCGCGCCCTTCGCCGTTT
>JAFHCF010000265.1:0-12367 GCA_048497495.1 Prosthecomicrobium sp. | reverse complement strand
GTGCCGGAGCGATGCCGAAGTCGGACCGAGGGACGTGGCCGCCTTCGGCATCAATGCGAATAATGGAGGTCGTAGATCGACGAGGGGTCGAGCGCCCAGTCGACTTCCGGTTCGCCGATCTTGCGGACGAGGCAGGCCGATAGGAGGAAGGTCGGCTGCGCGTCGATATTCTGCAGTGCGCCGCCTGCCGCGCCCGTCGGAATGACAGCCCCCTCGATGCCGTAAGCCGTGTCGACGACCTCGAATCCGGTGAACCGGTTGAAGAGGCCGCGCCAGGCGTCGGTCGAGAATCTAAAGAAATCCCAGGGTTGATCGTGCAGCGGCCAAGCCGGGTGAGATTGAATATAGGCCATCCCTTCCGGTTTCAGAACCCGGTTCAACTCGTAGGCGGCCACCCACGGCATCAAGAGATGCTCCCACACTGAGATAGAGAAGGCGAAATCAAATAAGCTTTTGATATTTCTTGATAACGTATGAGCGTCGGCAACAACGTCCACGTTTGGCCCCTTGGTGACGTCGACGCCGACATACCGGAGCGAGGATGGAAACCGGTCGCGGTATCTGTTGCCGCTTCGCGCCCGCGACCCGATCTCTATCAATGATACTCCCGAGGTCTGAGCGCAGGACGTCGCCACGGCTTCGTCGAAGCGGCCGATGAGCTGCGGGATCCGATCACTTTCGCTCACCACGCTACGCGTCAGGACATCACCGTCTTCGAAGACCACCCGAACCGTGCCGTAGTCGAAACTCGCATTGGGCAAAACCGCTGTAATACGAAAACCACTCTGTTTTCCACCACCGGGATAGATCGACGCGACATCAGGCCGGTGAAGACGCACCGCCACTTGCGCCACCACGATCACCCCGTTCACGGCGATCTTCGGATCTGGCCCGAGAACCCAACCGACTGCCACGACGACACCGTCGAGGATACTCAGGCGATCCACGCTCTTTGGAGCTTTATTCATTCTGAAGGGTCCCACGAGCTTTTTTGCTCGTATATTTCCTTTGATACGGCCCGTCCAGCGCCGATCGAGTCGACTGTGTCGATTTGCCCAATATTGTAACGATAGCTCGATATTGGCGGTAGTCTTCATCGGAATAATTCCAGAAATACTCGTATGACTAAATCAATTATCCGAAGAAATTATTTCTACAGAGTCATTCAGCCGGCAATAGCGCTGCTCTGGGTGTCTAAGCGTCGAACGGGCATAGCAACCCCCTGAAATCGATACCGCCACGTGTGTGAATCTCCCCGACGGACACAATGTCTGGACGTCGTGTGCCATTCGTGTGGCAAGCAACGGAAGCCCTCGGTTCGAAGCCGGCCGGATCAGCTCGTCCGGATCAGCCCGCGAAGCGGCCGCAACGCCGCGCTGTCGGGGAAGATCCGCGTCGCCAGCGTCGTCTCGTCGAGATCGTAGAGGTCGCCGAGCACGCCCTTCAACACCGACCACAGCGCCGTCGTCGGCGCCAGATCGCGGTTCTGGTGGAGTGCCGTGGCGGAGAGCCCCGGCCAATCGCCGACCACCCGCCCGCCGGCGACGGCGCCGCCGGCGACGAGCGTGATCGAGCCGGTGCCGTGGTCGGTGCCGCCGGTGCCGTTGACCCGCGCGGTGCGGCCGAATTCGGTGACGCAGACGATCGTGGTGTCCGCCCAAACCGGGGCGAGATGGGTCGACAGTTCGCCGATCACCCGGTCGAGAATGCCGAGCTTGCCGGCGAGACGCCCGGTGGCGCCACCCTCCTTGACGTGGGTATCCCAACCGTCGACGGTCAGCGAGGCGATGCGCGGCCCGTCGGCGGCCGTCATCAGCCGCGCCGCGCCGACCGCCGCCTCCAGGTCGTAGCGCCGCGCCGCGAAGGGCTTGAACTCGTTGTCCATCGTGTTGGTCGCCAACCGATCGGTCTCGACCGCGGCGCTCAACGAGGCCGCCAGCATCGGATCCCTCTGGGCATAGAGATCGATCAGGCGCATGGCGAGATCGTCGGTCGCCTCGGGCAGGCGAGGGGGGGCCCAGGCGAGAACCGGGATGGGGCCGCGCAGGATCACCGGCGTCGTCGCCCCGACGGCGAGCCCGCCGTGGCGGCCGACCGCCGCGCCCCGCGGCAAGGCTTCGATCAGCCGCGCGAGCCATCCGGATTCGGTGTGCCCCGGTCCGGCGAGGCCGCTCTCCAGGACGTCCTGGCCATCGAAATGCGACCGCTCACGATAGGGCGTCGCCACCGCGTGGACGATGAGCGCCTCGCGCTTGTGGTAGAGCGCGGCGACATTGGCGAGCGCCGGATGCAGCCCGAAGAAGCCGTCGAGCGGCACCGGCGGCACCGGGTCGGAAGTCGAGAGCGCGATACCGGGCCGCAACGCCTGATAGTCGGGATCGCCGAGCGGCGCCACGGCGGTGAGCCCGTCGAGCCCGCCGCGCAGCACCACCACCACCAGTCGGCGATCACGCCCGCCCGCCGCCAGGGCCATCCTCGGCAGGAAGGGCGCGAAGGCGAGCGAGATGCCGCCGGCGAGAAAGCGGCGGCGGCTGGGATGGAAGGAAGGACGGTCGGACGACATGGCGGATCCCTCGCCTCTCACCGGCGTTGAAATTCGGGGCTCATCAGCAGCAGGGCGACCGCCTGGGTGTTGCTCTCGGCCCGAGCCACGGCCTGACGCGTCTCGGCGCTGAGATCGGCGCCGAAGACGGCATCGGCGAACCCGAGCGGGTCGTCGAAGCGCCGCCGCTCGGCGATCGCCTGGGCGACGTCCATCCGCACCTTCAGTGTTTCCGGGCCGGTCCACACGGTGGCGAGATCGGAATGGCCCGCCGGCGAAGGCGGCACCCACAGGGGCTCACCCATCGCCGCGAGCGCGTCGTCGATCTGCTTCACCGTCGCCACGTCGCCGAACGAGCGCCCGGCGGCGACGAGAAATTCGTAGGGTTTGCGGAATTTGGCGAAGGGGCCCCGGCTCTCGGGGGCCTCCACCAGCGCTTCGGCGAGCGCGCCGAGATCGCCCTCGGTTCGCCGGAAGGTCGCGTCGAGCCGCGACACCAGGCTCTCCGGCGGATCGTCGGAAATGAACTCGCGCGCCAGCTTCGTCGCGATGTGGCGCGCCGTCGCCGGATGAGTGGCGACGAAACGCAGCGCCGCCGCCACCTGGGCCGCGCCCTCCTCGCGAAACGCCCGCCCCATGATCACATGGGCGCCGGGTTCATGGCGGGCCGGAAAGAACCGCGATCCGGCGAAGGCCGGTGTCTTGCGGTCGTCGACGATGACCGACCAGCCGGTGAGCATCCGCGCCAGGCTGGTGACGTCGGCCTGGGTATAGCCGCCGTCGACGCCGAGGGTGTGGAGTTCGAGGATCTCGCGCGCCAGATTCTCGTTGAGGCCGACGCCGCGACGCTTCCCCACGTTCGAATGGGGGCCGACCGACTGGATGTTGTCGAGATAGATCAGCATCGCCGGATGGGTCGCCACCGCCGCCTGCATGTCGGCGAAACGCCCGAGGACGAAGGGCCGGATCGCCTCGCGCTCGAAGGCGCCGGCCAGCGCCCTGACCCGCGCGCCCTTGTCGAGGGCGATGCAGAAGTGGTTCGACCAGAACATCACCAGCCGCTCGACGAAGGGCTCCGCCGTCGTCGTCGCGTGACGGAAGCGGGCGCCGCGCTCGACATGGTTGAAGGTGCGCGCCGTCGCTCCCGCCGACAGGCCGTTGGCATCGACCCGCACGAGGCCGTCGGGCGGCGGCGGCGGTTCGACCGGTGGCGGCTTGCCGGCTTCCGACGCCCGCCGTAGGCGCCCGTCTCGCCGCTCGGCCTGCGCCATGGCGAGAAGGATGGTTCGCGTGTCGTGGAGGGCCCCCCGCGGCTGGACGAGATCGGCCGGCCGGCGGATTTCGGCGGCGACCTCGGCGAGGCTCGACGAGGCCCGCGCCCGAGTCGTGGCACCGGCCGGGCCGAGCCCGAACCGGGAGGTCGCCAGCGCCCTTTCCGAAGGCAATCCCGCGCTCATCTCGTGCCGTTCCTTTCCTTCGGGTAGGGGACGCGGGCGACGTGGCCCTTCGCGGCCGAGGTCGCGCGTCCCCCTCGCCGAGCCGACGAATTTCCGTTCGGCCTTTCGAGGTGATCGGTGATCGTGCCGCCTTCATGGTCGCGGCGACACGCGTCGTCGAGCCGATCGGCCGTCGGTCCCGCCGCGACCTGGGCAGGGTCGTCGACGGCGCGGCGCGCCGCTCCCACGGCCGACGGGCCTCAGGTGTGCTCGCGGATACCGAAGACGATGAAGACGCCGAGGCCCCACAGCAGGCCCGCCGCGACCGCGATCATGACGATGTCGCGGGTTCGCCGCGGATACTTCGCGTCCTGCGGCAGGTCGGCCTTCTCGAAGATCGCCAGATAGCGCTGCTTGCGATCGGCCTCGTAGCGGGCCCGCTCCAGCGAGGCGAGCGCGGTCAGATAGGCCTTCTCGGCGAAGCCGCGCTCCGCCTCCAGTTCTTCGAAGGTCGACAGCATCGAGGCCACCGCCTTGATGCTGTCCTGGTTCTTGGCCTGCCCACCGCCCACGGTCTCGCCACTGATCTCGCGCTGAAGCGAGTCGAACTGCTTCAACGCCGCGGAGCGCTGGTTCTTCAGCACGATGATCGAGGGCGCCGTGTCCTTCATGAAGCCGCGCGCCGTCTGCAACTCGGTGTCGATGCGCTGCAGTTCGGCCTTGGCCTTCTCGATCATCTCCTGCTGGAAGCCGGCGCGGCGCACCGGATCGGCGATCTGTTCCTGCTCGCGGAACTTGCGCATCGCCGCGCGCAGCATCCGCTGACGCTGCTCGGCGCGCTCGACCTCGCTGGTCGCCGCCTTGAGGGCGTCGCGCCGCGATTCCGCCGACAGGCGGTTGATCAGGCTGTCGGCGGAGGCGATCACCGCGTTGGAGAGGGTGACGGCGTCCTTCGGATCATAGGCGGTCACTTCGATCCGAATGATCCCGGTGGCGGGTTCGAACACCGCCGTCGTCATCTTCTGCCAATATTCGGTGGTCTCTTCGATCGACTTGTCCGGGTCGAGACGGGAGAACCAGTCGACCGAGGATCGGGAATAGAGTTTGCGCAGATCGATGTTCCTGGACAGTTCGTCGACCATGTTCCGGCCGAGCACGTAGTCGATCATGATGTAGGCGTCGGTCGACATGTTGCCGCCGCCGAAACTTCCGAGAACGCCCAGGACATCGACGGCCGGGGTGTCCTGGCCGCGCACCGCGAGTTTCACCTCGACCGAATAGCGATCCGAGGCGATCAGCCCGAGATAGAGGGTCGCCACCACCACCGGCACCACCACGGCGAGAAGGCCCGACGCCCGAATCCAGTGCTTCTTGGCCCAGGCGAGAATCCCTCGGCTGCGCTCGATCGGGATCACGGCTTTCCGCCCGAGCGGAATGACCTTCGCCGCCGGCTTGCGGGGAGCCTCTCGTACGGCTTCAGTCGTCGCTTTCATCGCGCATTCCTATGTAGCCTTCGTAGGCGTTGATCGCATCCTTGATCGAATCGTAGAATTCGACCCGCCCCTCGCGCAGGACGCAACCGGCATCGCAGTAGCGCTTCAGCGTCACCATGCTGTGTGATACCATGATGATGTCGGACTTTTCCAGCTTTTCACTGAAGACCGTCGCGCATTTCGCCTTGAACCGGGCATCGCCGACCGCCGTAATCTCGTCGACCAGATAGACGTCGAAATTGAATGCCATCGACAGCCCGAAGGCGAGACGGGCCTTCATCCCCGACGAATAGGTCTTCACCGGCTCGTCGAGATGCGCCCCGATTTCGGCGAAGTCCCTGACGTATTCGGTCACCTCCTCGATGTCGCGGCCATAGATGCGACAGGCGAACTTGACGTTGTCTCGCCCGCTGAGCGCGCCGTGGAAGCTCTCGGCGAAACCGAGCGGCCAGGAGATTTTGACGTTCTGCCGCCGGATGGTGCCCCGGTCGGGCAGTTCGTTGCCGCTGATCAGCCGCAGCAGGGTCGACTTGCCGGCGCCGTTGACCCCGAGAATGCCGAAGCTGCGGCCGCGCGGAATTTCGAAGGAGGCCCGATCGAGGATCGTCTTCGACCCGTCCTTGAGCTTGTAGCGCTTCGTGACGTTCTCGAAGCGGATCATCTCGGTGAAACCTGCTTGCGATAGACCCTCTCGAGCGTCAAGCCGACGAGCGCCAGCACGATGCCGACCAGGAACGGATAGGCCTCGACCAGGATGTTGCTCTGGTAGGTGCCGTAGAAACCCTCGCGGACATAGGCCAGGGAGTGGGTCGTCGGATTCCAGCGCAGGTAGTCCAGAGCGGCCGGCGGCAGCCTTTCGGGAAGGAAGAAGACGCCGGAGATGAAGAACTGCACGCGCGCGAACCACGAGAACAGGATGCTCCAGACCTTGAAGAGCGGACTGAAGGTCGCGTTGAAGATGCCGAATCCGATACCCAAAACGATGATCGACAAATAGCCCTCCGCGAACTTCAGCGGGTCGGCGGGCATGATCGGCACGCCGAGATAGCCGAGAATGACCATCACGAAGAAGAGCGACGTGAGATGGGTGATCAGTTCGAGCGCCAGTCTCGCCCACACCGCGTCCATGTTGCGCACCGGCGGAAACGACAAGAGCGGCCGATTGGCCGAGATTGCGCTCATTCCCTTCTGCGCCAGATCGCGGAAGAAGGAGAAGCTCACGAAGCCGGTGAAGAAGAAAGCCTCGAAGGACGTGCCCAGCGGCGGCCGGCTGCCGAGGAGGTAGAACATCGTCGACATGATACCGATCTGGGCGAGCGGCTCGAGCAAGGCCCAGGCATAACCGAGCCGGTACTCGCCGAAGCGGGTCCGCATCTCGCGCAACATCAGGGCGCCGATGATGCGGCCCTGAAGCCGCGATCCCTGCATCAACTCGTTCAGGGTCAGCGCCGATGCCATACCGCGACGATCTCCGAACTCGTTTCACCCCGGCCGTGGTCCACGCCTCGTATCACGGCGTGGATCCTGTGGAGACCATACTCCATATGGTGAGACCGTACTCCATATGGTGAGGCGCGATCTCAATTCCAACGATGTATACGGGCCGCCGCCGAACTGGACGTGTTGCCGACATTGCTGAAGGCATTCACCAGAGACATGAATTTGAGCAATTCTGTGGTGTTGGCATCGGCGACGTAGACGACGTCCTTGTTGCGCATCGGAATTCGTTGCGCCAGCGCGATGCCGGTGGGCTTGCGCAGATCGAGGCGGTAGACGACCGGGCGCGGCGTGCCGGGAGCGGCGCAGGGACGTTCATTCTTGAGCGCGCAGACGAGATCGGCGCGTTCGCGACGGAAGATGAAGGTCCCGCTCGGCTCCGCCCGAACATCGTTGAGGCCCGACGCGTCGCCGATGGCCTCCGCCAGCGTCGTGCGCTCGAAGACCAGCGGGAAGTTGCCCGAACGGCCGGTCGCGCCGAAGGCGGTGAAGATCTGCGGTTCGCGATAGACGTAGATCTGATCGGCCGGCCAGATCCACACGTTCTGCGCCGGATCGTCGAGTATGGTGCGCAGTGGCACGGTCCCGGTGGTGCCCCTGCGGGTCAGGCGCACGAAGATCTCTTCGGGATTGCCCTTGACGCCGCCGGCGGAAGCCAGCGAATCCATCATCCGATCGCCGCGCGGCGACAGCGGATAGCGCCCGGCATGGCCGACCTCGCCGTTGACGGCGATCAGGCTCGAACGCGACGCCTGCATGGTCACGACCGCTTGAGGTTCGATCGCCTTGTCGCGCAGGCGGTCGACGACGATCTTCTCGACCTGTTCGGTGGTCTGCCCGACGACGCCGATGCGGCCGACGTAGGGGACGTTGATCGTGCCCGACGGCCCGACTTCCTGATTGGGCAGGGAGACGTGCTTGGTTCCGCCGCCGATCTGGCCGTTGGAGGTCGAGAACAGGCCGCCGGCGCTCGCCTCGAAGATGGTCACGCCGATCTGGTCGCCGATGCCGATGCTCTGGATCGGCTTCGGGCGCTGATCCGGGAAGCGCCCGGCCAGGGGCTGGCTCCTGTAGGATTCGATGATGGCCGCCTTCTCCGCGTCGAGGTCGAAGAGCTCCAGGCCGTCCGGCAGGCTCTCCGTCTGGCGGGCGGAAACGATGTCGTCCCCTCGGGGGCCGGCCGCGGGAAGCGACGAACAACCGCCGAGCAGGATCGCGACCAACGCCGCCACAGGCCAATTGCGCACGTGCCACTCCTCGGTAAAGACGGCCGACTTCTATCAATCGAATTGACCGACCGCAACTCCATCTCGCCTCCCGGCAGCGTTCGTCGGCCAAGCCGCCGGCGTCTGTTGCTGTGAGGCTACACCCCAAACGAAGCCAAACCGGTAAATATCAATTTAAGAGTAACATTCGAATGGCATAGTCGTGCTTCATCTCGGTGACCGACGACTTGATGAAGATTCGACGACATGGGGGAAATTATGGTTAATATTTCCCGGTTGCGACGCGGGAAGAGTGAAGTGGCGTCGAAATCACTCTGCGTCGGTGCCGTCTGCGAGCCTCGCGCTGGGTTGCCGTCGTCTTCGCCACGCCGATGTTCTCGCGCCATCGATGGTGTTGCGATCCGATCCTCTGCCCGAGAAGGGTCGTGGCCGGTCGAAAATTGGGGGGCGAGACGGCTTTGTCGCGCGGCGTTCTCGGTTTATAGACATCCGACCCCTCCCGACGGGAAGCGTCGACGGCCCTGGGACGTCGCCCGCTTCACCAACCCGATGTGGCCGATGATTTCGCCTTTCACCTCCGGTCGAAAGGGCGGTGTCCGAGATGATACGACCCCGCTCGACCTCCGTGAGGGTCGGCCGGATCCGTCGCAGCCGGCTCGATCCTGCCTTCCGGCAATGGTAATGCAGTAATTTTTGAGATGGCAAAACGGATTCTATTGCTGCAGGGACCGGTCGGAGGGTATTTCCGATACTTGCACCGCCATCTGACCGAGGCGGGCTACGATGTTCGACGCCTCGTCTTCAACGGCGGCGACATCGGTTTCGCGATGGGGAGCAAATTCGAGATCGTTCGGCCGCGCCGGCAGAGCTACGAGGACAAGATCGAGGAGATCATCCACGACTGGCCGGCCGACGCGGTGATTCTCTTCGGCGACGAACGCCCGATCCATCGCGCCGCCAAAAAGGCCGCCGGCCATCTCGGCGTTCCCGTCTTCTGCTTCGAGGAAGGCTATCTGCGCCCCGACTACGTCACTTTCGAACGCGGCGGCAACAATGCCAATTCGCCGCTGCTCGAGACCTTCGATCCGGAGGTCGAGCCGACCGAGCCGCCGCGCGTTCCGGCGCTGCCCAATTCGACCGTCGCCATGGCGCGCGCCGCCATCCTCTATTTCTGCGCCCTGCGCCTGACGCGACCGCTCTTTCCCCGCTACCGGCACCATCGCGAACGCCGTCTGCGCTCCGAGTTCCGCTACTGGACCCGCTCCCTGTGGCGACGGATCCTGGCGGCGCGCCACGACGAGGAGTTCACCCGCCGGCTCGAGGAGGAAGACCACCCGCCGTTCTTCGTCGTCGCCCTGCAGGTCCACGACGATCTGCAACTGGTGCGCCACGGCCGCGGCTGGGTGATCCGCGAGTTCCTCGAGACGGTGCTCGAATCGTTCCGCCGTTCCGCGCCCGCCGAGTGTCATCTGGTGATCAAGGCGCACCCGCTCGACGTCGGCTACGGCCATCACAAGAAGAACCTGCGTTATCTGGTCGAGGAGAACAGCCTCGGCGGCCGCGTGGTCTTCCTCCAGTCCGGGCCCTTGATGCCGGTGGTGCGCCATGCCCGCGGCCTCGTCACGATCAATTCCACCGCCGGCATCGCCGCGCTCGAGTGCGACGTCCCGGTGCTCGCCTTCGGTGACGCGCTCTACCATGCGCGCGGACTGGCGGAACGCCCCGAGGACAGCGCCGGCATCGACGCCTTCTGGAACGAACCGCCGCCGGTCGATCCAGTGAAGGCGCATCGTTTCAAGATCCATGTCCGGCAGCATGCGCTCATCCCCGGCAGCTTCTATCTGGCGAAAACCTGGCCGAGCCTGACCGACGAGGTGGTGGCCCGGCTGAGAGCGACGCTGGGAGGCTGACCCATGGCTGAGCCCGACACCGCCGGGACGCAATTTCCCGCGCCCCGGCCGCGTGCCGGCATCCTGTCCGGCGGTGTCTGGGAAAAGCGCGCCGAGGTCGGCACTCTTCTCGGGGTCGAACCGATCCGTCTGCGCCCTTGGCGGGCCCCTGCCTGCGACCTCGTCGTCGGCTGGGGCCACAAGCCGACGGCGGCCCCGGCGCGCGCCCTGGCGCGGCGTCGCGGGCTTGCCTATGTCGGGCTCGAGGATGGATTCCTGCGCTCGGTGCGCCCGGGTCCGCGGGCCCGCGCCATCGGCTGGATCGTCGATCGCTCCGGCATCTACTACGAGGCGGCCGGCCCGAGCGATCTCGAGGCGGCGATCCGCCGCCGCGTCGTCCAGGACGCGGACGAGGCGGCACGGGCGCGCGCCGCGATGGCGCGGCTCGCCGAGCTGCGCCTGTCGAAATACAATCACGCGCCGATGCTCGGCCCCTCGGCGATCGGCCTGCCGGCCGGCCGCGACGTCGTCCTCGTCGTCGATCAGACCCGGGGCGACGCCTCGATCGCCGGCGCCGGCGCCGCCGCGGGCACGTTTCTCACCATGCTCGACGCCGCGATCGCCGAGAACCCGGGCCGCACGGTCGCCGTCAAGGTTCACCCGGAGGCGATCTCCGGCGTCAAGCAGGGCCATCTGGTCGAGGCGGCGCGGGGGCGCGGCGTCGTGCTGATCGACGCCGACGTCAATCCCTGGGCGTTGATCGAGAACGCCGTCGCCGTCTATGTGGTGTCGAGCCAGCTCGGCCTCGAGGCGCTCGCCGCCGGCGTTCCCGTCACCTGCTTCGGCCGCGCCGCCTACGCCGGCTGGGGGTTGACCGACGACCGTTTCGTGCCCATCGAACGGCGCGACGTCACCGTCGGCCGGGAAGCGCTGTTCGCCGCCGCCTATTTCGACTACTGCCGCTGGCTCGATCCCTATTTCGGCCACGAGATCGATTTCGAGAGCGCCGTCGACCGGCTCGCCTTCCTGCGCGACCGCTTCCACGACAACACGCCGACCCTCTGCGTCGGCATGTCGCGCTGGAAGAGCGGCGTCATCCGCGACTACCTCGACGGGATCGGCGGCCCGACCTTCGTGAAGTCCGCGAGCGCCGCCGCCGAGCGCGCCCGCGCCA
This sequence comes from Prosthecomicrobium sp., assembly GCA_048497495.1. GTDB lineage: Bacteria > Pseudomonadota > Alphaproteobacteria > Rhizobiales > Ancalomicrobiaceae > JAFHCF01. The sequence continues at coordinate 1,110 of JAFHCF010000265.1, read as the reverse complement.
CCGGCGAGCCCGTCGTGGTGTGGGGCGGGCGCGATGTCGACGGCCTGGCGGCGGATCGCGGCATTCGCCTGGTCCGCGCCGAGGACGGCTTCCTGCGCTCCGTCGGCCTCGGCGCCGCCTTCGTCACCCCGGCGTCCCTGGTCTTCGACGACGAGGGCATCTATTTCGACCCGCGCCGGCCGAGCGCCTTCGAGCGGCTGGCGCGGGAGACGGTCTTCGACGCCACGCTCCTGGACCGCGCCGCGCGGCTGCGCGAGACCATCGTCGCCCGCCGCCTGTCGAAGTACAACGACGCCCGCGACGACCTTCTCGACCTGCCGGGCGACCGGCTCCGCATCCTGGTGCCCGGACAGGTGGAGGACGACGCCTCGGTGCGCTACGGCTCGCCCGAGGTCACCACCAACGCCGAACTGCTGCGGCGAGTCCGGGCGCGCTGGCCCGAGGCCTACATCGTCTACAAGCCCCACCCCGACGTCCACGCCGGCTATCGCGAGGGGGCGGTGCCCAAGGAACTCTCCGACCGCCTCGCCGACCGGGTGGTGAGCGAGGTTTCGATGCCGTCGCTGCTGTCGATGGTCGACCGGGTCGAGACCATGACCTCGCTGACCGGCTTCGAGGCCCTGTTGCGCGGCCTCGAGGTGGCGACCCACGGCCTGCCCTTCTATGCCGGCTGGGGGCTGACCGACGACGCGCTCGCCACCCCACGCCGCGAGCGCCGGCTCGGCCTCGACGAACTCGTCGCCGTGACCCTGATCCTCTATCCGCGCTACGTCGATCCCGAGACCCGCCAGCCCTGTCCGGTGGAGACGATCGTCGAGCGGCTGGCGCACGGCCGCGAGGTGGCGGCTTCGCCCGCCGCCCGCCTCGGCGCGACAACGCGCCACGGCATCGCCTGGATCACCCACCGCGTGCTCTTCCCCCTCGCCCGCCTCCTCGGCGTCCGCGGGCGCTGACGCGGGAACCGGTCAGGCGATCAGGTCCTCGAGGGTCTGGCGCGCGCGCTCCTGGAAACCCATGTCGGCGACCCAGTCGCGCGCCCGGCCGACGAGGCGCGTCCGCGCCTCGCCGTCGGCGGCGAGTTCGCCGACGCGCGCCCGCCAATCGCCCGGG
>JAFHCF010000264.1:0-6272 GCA_048497495.1 Prosthecomicrobium sp. | reverse complement strand
CCCTTTGTCGTCACTCCCGGCGCCGGGTCAGTCGGCGCCGAGCGTCGTGCGCATGGTCTTGCGCAATTCGTCGATGACCAGGGGGCGGCCATCGCGGGCGACGTGCCAGAAGGTCCAGCCGTTGCAGGCCTCCGCCCCTTGCACCAGGGCGCCGACCCGGTGGATCGAGCCGGTGTGGCCGGCGGCCTCGAGGCTGCCGTCGATGCGAACGCGGGCGGCATGGCGGCCGCGCGCGTCGGTCAGGATCTCGCCGGCATCGAGGAGCCCGGCCTCGATCAGCGAGCCGAAGGGAACACGCGTCTCGGCGCGCTTGCCGCGCACCAGCTCGAGCGCCCGCTCGTCGAGCGGCGTCACCGCGTCGATGCGGGCGCGCGCCGCCGCCGCATAGGTCTCGTCGCGCTCGACGCCGACGAAGGAGCGGCCGAGCTTGCGGGCCACCGCGCCGGTGGTGCCGGTGCCGAAGAAGGGATCGAGGACCACGTCGCCGGGGTTCGAGGACGACAACAGCACCCGGTGCAAGAGGCCTTCCGGCTTCTGGGTCGGATGGACCTTGTCGCCGGCCTCGTCCTTCAATCGCTCGCCGCCCGAGCAGATCGGGATCGTCCAGTCGGAGCGCATCTGGGTGTCTTCGTTGAAGGCCTTCAGGGCGTCGTAGTTGAAGGTGTACTTCTTGGCCGAGGCGTCGCGGCAGGCCCAGATCAGCGTCTCGTGGGCGTTCTGGAAGCGGCGGCCCTTGAAGTTGGGCATCGGGTTCACCTTGCGCCACACCACGTCGTTGAGGATCCAGAAGCCGAGGTCCTGGAGGATCGATCCGACGCGGAAGATGTTGTGGTAGCTGCCGATCACCCAGATGGTGCCGTTGGGCTTCAACACACGTCGCACCGCCAACAGCCAGGCGCGGGTGAAGGCGTCATAGGCCTCGAAACTGTCGAACTGGTCCCAGGCGTCGTCGACGGCGTCGACCAGGGACTGGTCGGGGCGATGCAGCGCGCCGGCGAGTTGGAGATTGTAGGGCGGGTCGGCGAAGACCAGATCGACCGACTTCGGCGGCAACTTCTCCAACTCGGCGACGCAGTCGCCGACCAGGACGCGATCGAGGAAGGGATGGGGCGCTGCCCACCCGGCAAGGGAGACGTCGGGCGCGCCCGTTCGGGCCGTCCGGATACGCGACTGGGACATGAACGCACTCGCCTGGATACGCGGCTACTCGATGCCTCATGGTTACCGATCGCGGTAAAGGCGAGGTAAAGGGCGTGGCAGGACGTGGCTCGTCGGGGCAAGAGCCCGCCCCCTCGCCCGGTGGGATACGGAAATGCGCGTCGCGGGTCTTTCCGCCGTCACCGTCCCCCCCTAAGAAAGTCGAAGACCCCCTCCAACCCAACGAGTCGGAATTCATGCTCGTCATCTTCGATTGCGACGGCGTCCTCATCGACAGCGAGATCGTCGCGGCTCGCCTCGAGGCCGCGGCGATCACCGAACTCGGCCTGCCGATGACGGCCGAGACGATCTGCGCCCGTTTCGCCGGCACCACCACCAAGGAGGTCTGGCAGACGTTGGAGCGCGAACTCGGGCGGCCCTTGCCGCCGGGCTTCTTCGAGGCCCATCTCGCCCATGTCCGCGAGGTCTTCTCGCGCGAGCTCGAGGCGATCCCGGGGGCGCGGCGGGCGGTGGAAGGGCTCGACGTCCCCTGTTGCGTCGCCTCCTCGACCCGACTGCCGGCGCTGATCGACAATCTCGCCACCGCCGGCCTCGTCGATCTCTTCGACGGGCACATCTTCTCGGCGAGCCAGGTGCGGCGGCCGAAGCCGGCGCCGGACGTCTTCCTGTTCGCCGCCTCGCAGATGGGCGCCGATCCGGCCGAGTGCCTGGTGATCGAGGATTCGGTCGCCGGCGTCACGGCGGCGCGGCGCGCCGGCATGACGGTCGTCGGTTTCGTCGGCGGCGGCCACGTGACGCATGGTCTCGCCGACCGGCTGCGCGCGGCGGGGGCCTCGGCGATCATTCCCGGCATGGGCGATCTCGCCGCCGCGATCGCCGAGCATCCTCCGCGCCGCGCGGCGTGAGGGCGAGCGCCACCGGGCGCGCCGCATCGGCGGACTTCACCAGGGACGAGCAGAGGAGACGCCGATGTCGCAGACCCGCATCGACACGCCGAAGGGGCGTCCGTTCGAGACCTTCACCGATGCGGGACCGGCGGTCGATCGGCTGATCGCCCTCTACGACGAGGCCGTCGACTTCCTCAACCGGCGCTTTCGCGGGTTGATCGGCGGCGAGATCTTCGAGGGCCGCATCCGCGCCTTCTATCCGGAATTGCGGATCGCCATCGACACCCACGCCCGGCTCGACAGCCGCCTGGCCTTCGGCTACGTGCAGTCGCCCGGCGTCTATGCCACCACGGTGACGCGGCCCGATCTCTTCCGCCACTATCTCTGCGTCCAGATCGGCCAACTCCTGACCAATCACGGGGTCGGCGTCGAGGTCGGCTGGTCGAGCCTGCCGATGCCGCTGCATTTCGCCCTGGTCTCCGACGAGAGCCTGTCGTTCGACGCCACCGAGCGGCTCGAACGGCCGCTGCGCGACGTCTTCGACGTCCCCGATCTCGCCGTCACCGACGACGCCATCGTCAACGCCACGCTGAAGACCAGACCCGGCGAAGTGGGGGCGCTGGCCCCCTTCACCGCGCCGCGCGTCGACTATTCGCTCCACCGCCTCGCCCATTACACGGCGACCAAGCCGGAGCATTTCCAGAACTACGTGCTCTTCACCAACTACCAGTTCTACGTCGACGAGTTCGTCGCCTTCGCCCGCGCCGCGGTCGAGGATCCGCAGAGCGGCTACGACGCCTTCGTCGAGCCGGGCAATCTGATGTGGAAGGCGGGTTCGGCGGAGCCGGTCTCGGGGATGGCGCCGGCGCGCCTGCCGCAGATGCCGGCCTATCACCTGACCCGCGAGGGCCATGCCGGCATCACCATGGTCAACATCGGCATCGGCCCGTCCAACGCCAAGACCATCACCGACCACGTCGCGGTCTTGCGTCCGCACGCCTGGATCATGCTCGGCCACTGCGCGGGCCTGCGCAACACCCAGAAGCTCGGCGACTACGTCCTCGCCCATGCCTATGTCCGCGACGACCACGTGCTCGACGCCGATCTGCCCTTGTGGGCGCCGGTGCCGGCGCTCGCCGAAATCCAGGTGGCGCTCGAGCATGCGGTCGCCGAGATCACCGGTCTCCAGGGTTGGGAGTTGAAGACGGTGATGCGGACCGGGACGGTCGCCACGATCGACAACCGCAATTGGGAACTGCGCGATCAGCAGGAACTGGTCGAACGCTTCTCGCAGTCGCGCGCCATCGCCCTCGACATGGAATCGGCGACCATCGCCGCCAACGGCTTCCGCTTCCGCGTCCCCTACGGCACGCTTCTGTGCGTCTCCGACAAGCCGCTGCACGGCGAGTTGAAACTCCCCGGCATGGCGAGCGAATTCTACCGCCGCCAGGTCGGCCAGCACCTGAGGATCGGCATCCGGGCCCTCGAGAAACTGCGCTCGATGCCGGCCGAGAAGATCCACTCCCGCAAGCTCCGCAGCTTCGAGGAAGTGGCGTTCCAGTGAGGCGCGCAGCCCTCCCGTGAAGTCCGGCGGCCGTCCCGCGTGGGCGGGCGATGGTTCGAGACCGGCTCCGCCGGCGCCTCACCATGAAGCGTCGGGGAAAGATCGAACCGCACGAGTCGCTTCCTGATCCGGAGCGGGTGCCTCAGGGTGAGCGCTCGCGACGCGAGCCTCGAACCATCGCGCACCGAGGGCGAAGAGAGGATCCTCCGAATTGTGCAAGGGTCCCGCGAGGGGAGAAGGGATCGCGCCCACGATCCGCGGCGATGAAGGCCTCGAAGTCGAAGGGCGTCGAAGCCCCGCTCTCCTCACTCTCGACGAGCACCGCCAACCGGGCTTCCCACTCCTCGAGAAGCCTCAACCCGGCCCGCACCACATCGCAGGCGTTCCCGTAGCGCCCGACCGCCACCTGCTCGTCGATGAAATCGCCGAAATGTTCGCCGAGACTGAAGGCCGTGCTCTTGCTCATGGGGGCCTCAGAGAGGAGGGTCCCAAATATGGGTATGAGCGGCAATCGGCCGGTGACTCGGTTCCTCGGGTGTTCGAGATCCCATGCCGGCGAGGGATTGCTGGTCGGTCCCCTTCGACCGAAGTTGACCGCCTCCGAGATCGAGGTCGGCTCCAATTCGGCACTCGTCCCCCGCACGTTCGAAGCCATCGAAATCGCGAAGTGCGGGCGACTATCCGTGAATCCCGATTTCCGCGCGGCCCGACATCCCGCCCGAAGCCCTCTTCCTCAGTGCACTCGGCTCACACAGAACTCCACCACGTCCAGCAGCGCCCACTTGTGGGCGCCGTCCTTGAACGGGGCGAGCGCGTCCTTGGCCATGGCGCCGTAGTGGCGGGCGCGTTCGACCGTGGTCTCGATCGCCTTGTGGCGCTTCAGGAGGTCGATCGCCGTGGCGAGGTCGGCGTTCTGGGATTGGCCGTCCTGGAGGCAGCGCTTCCAGAAGGCGCGTTCCTCGTCGGAGCCGCGCCGGTAGGCGAGCACCACCGGCAGGGTGATCTTGCCCTCGCGGAAGTCGTCGCCGACGTTCTTGCCGAGCTGGGCGGTCGAGCCGCCGTAGTCGAGCGCGTCGTCGATCAACTGGAAGGCGAGGCCGAGATTGTTGCCGTAGGAGCGGAAGGCGGCCTCCTCGTCGCGGCCGAGACCGGCGATCACCGGGCCGACCTCGGCCGCGGCCGAGAACAGCGCCGCCGTCTTGGCGCGGATCACCGCCAGATATTCATCCTCGGTCGTCGCCATGTTCTTGGCGGCGGCGAGCTGCATCACCTCGCCCTCGGCGATCACCGCCGCCGCGTCGGAGAGGATGCCGAGCGCCTGGAGGCTGCCGACCTCGACCATGGTGCGGAAGGCCTGGCCGAGCAGGAAGTCGCCGACCAGCACGCTCGCCTGATTGCCCCAGACCTTGCGGGCGGCGAGCTTGCCGCGCCGCATGTCGCTCTCGTCGACGACGTCGTCGTGGAGCAGCGTCGCGGTGTGCATGAACTCGACCGCCATGGCGAGCCTGACGTGGCCGTCGCCCTGGTAGCCGCACATCTGGGCGGCGGCCAACGTCAGCATCGGCCGGAGCCGCTTGCCGCCCGAGGAGATCAGGTGGTTGGCCACTTCCGGGATCATCGCGACGTCGGAGCCGGCCTTAGACAGGATCAGGCCGTTGACCCGCTCCATGTCGGCGGCGACGAGCTTGACCAGAGGCTCGATCGAGGCCTCCGGCCGCTTCTTGCTGTCTTCGAGGGAAACCACCACGCCCACGTCGAACCACTCCCCATCACGGTCGCCGACCACCGTCGGTTCCCCCCGCGCGATACCATCCTTCGGGAGCCGTCGTCGATATCCGAAAGCAAGCGCCCACGTCGATCCGTCGGCATGTCGCACCGGCCGAAACGGCGAGCGCGAGCATAGGCATCGCGACAGGGACCCACAAGCCTCGGGGAAATCGGGAGGCGGCGCGAACGGACGCACCTTTCGGTCGCCCCCGCGCGGACCGCGCGCCTCATGCCCCGCCGCCCCGCGCCCACCGCTCGGCGCGAATTCTTTCCCGCGGACCGATGCCGTCGGCTCGGAACATGCTCTAGGATGGGGCGGAGAGGCGCCCCCATGGAAGAATTGATCCGCTGCAACGATCCTGTCCTGATCGCCACCGTCGAGGCGCTCCTCGACGGCGCCGACATCGGTCATTTCGTCGCCGACCGCCACATGTCGGTGCTCGAGGGCTCGATCGGCATCTTCGCCCGCCGCGTCCTGGTCGTCGCCGACGATCTGGCGCGCGCGCGCCGCCTGCTCATCGACGCGGGCCTCGGCGCCGAACTGAGGCAGGACGGGTCGTGACCACGGAACCCGCCGGCCCAGGCCCCGGCGCGGCCTCGGGCGCGCCCACCAGGAACCCTGCCGCGACCTCGGGCGCGCCCGCCGAGACCCCCGCCGCGACCACCCTCGATCGGTTCCTCGACGGCCGCCTGATCATCGAGCAGCCGGCGAAGGGGCGCCACCGCGCCGGCCTCGACGCCGTGCTGCTCGCCGCCGCCGTGCCGAGCCGAGCCGAGGGCCTGCTCGTCGATCTCGGCGCCGGCGTCGGCACCGCCGGCCTCGCCGCCGCGGCCCGCGCCCCCGGCCTCGCCGTCCGCCGCGCCGCGCGTGACGGCGCGGCGCGGCGGCGGGCGGG
>JAFHCF010000263.1:0-21968 GCA_048497495.1 Prosthecomicrobium sp. | reverse complement strand
GTGGCGGGACTGGTGGTCTGGGCGAAGGCGCTCGGCATGACGAGGCCGACGGTCGCGGCGATCAATGCGGTGGCGAAGATCTTGTTCATGGGGATGCTCCGGTTTTCGTCGCACACCCGAGTGGGGTGCGCTTCGAGAGAGGAACTCCCGAGCGCGGCGATGGTTCCTCTCCCGTGACCGCGGAGTGTGGCCGCGTCATCGGATGAGACGGGCGAGGACGAAGACGACGGCGAAGACCGCACCGTGCAGCACCGCGACGAAGGCGACGATGCCGGGCCAACCGGCCGCCGTCCAGGCGAGGCCGCCGAGCGAGCCGGCGATCGACGAGCCGAGATAATAGGCGAGGAGATAGAGCGCCGAGGCGTGGCCGAGATCGCGGCGGGCCAGGACGCCGATCCAGCCGCTCGCCGCCGCGTGCGCCGCGAAGAATCCGGAGGTCAGCATGGCGATGCCGACGACGATCGCGGCGAGCGAGGGGCCCCACGTCGCGGCGAGGCCGAGGGCGGAGAGCGCCGTGCCGGCGACGATCACCGGCACCCGACCGAAGCGATCGGCGGCGCGGCCGGCGATCGGCGAGGCGACCATGCCGAAGAGATAGACGACGAAGATGGCGCCGACCGCCGCCTGACCGAGGTCGAAGGGCGGATCGGCGAGGCGGAAACCGACGTAGTTGTAGGTGGTGACGAAGCCGCCCATCGCCAGGAAGGCGATGGCGAAGACGAGCGCCAGCGCCGGATCGCGGAGATGCCCGCCCCAGGCGGCGAGATGCTCGCCGAGCCCACGGCGGCGGCGCGGCGTGAAGTTGCGCGACGCCGGCAGCAGCACGGCGAAACCGATCGCCGAGGCGAGGCCGAGGCCGCCGATCACGGCGATCGCCACCCGCCAATCCGCCACCTCGGTGACGAGGCCGGTGACGACGCGGCCGGCCATGCCGCCGAGCGCGTTGCCGCCGATGTAGAGCCCCATCGCCGTGCCGAGGCCGGCCGGTTCGATCTCCTCGGCGAGATAGGCCATGGCAACCGCCGGGGCGCCGCCGAGCGCCAGGCCCTCGAGCGCCCGCAGCACCAGGAGCAGATGCCAGGAGGGCGACAGCGCCACCCCGATCTCGAGCGCCGCCGCGACGACCAGCGAGCCGAACATCAACGGCTTGCGACCGATCGATTCCGACAGCGCCCCGGCGATCAGGATCGACAGGGCGAGAAAGCCGGTGGTCAGCGACAGCGCCAGCGAACTCTGGGCGGCGCCGACGCCGAAGTGATCGGCGAGAACCGGCAGCAACGGCTGGGTGCAGTAGATCTGCGAGAAGACCGCATAGCCGGAGAGAAACAACGCCCAATTGATCCGCGCATAGGCCGGCGTCCCCCGCCGCGTCCAGACGCGCGCCGGGGGGGACGGGGTGGGGGGGACGTCTGTCGGGCCGGCGGTGGGCGACATTGGGTTCACGTATTCGGTGGCGCGGGACTCACTCTCATAGACCGACGGCGCGGCGAGGAAAGCCCCGGTCGACATGGCCGCAGCGCGTCGCGGCGGGGCCGCGCGCCCCGGTCGCAGGGTCGCGGGCGTGACATGCCTTGACAGGCGCGCGCCGCCGCCCTCCCCTTGACGCGCCATGACCCAAGCGCCGCCGCTCTCCTCGCCCGCCCGCCTCACCCTCGATCTCGATGCCCTGCGCGCCAATCGGCGGACGATCGTCCAGCGGGTCGGGGGGGCGGTCGAGGTCGCCGGCGTGGTCAAGGCCGATGCCTATGGGGTGGGATTGGCGCCGGTGCTGCGGGCGCTCGCCGCCGACGGCTGCCGAACCTTCTTCGTCGCCCATGTGGCGGAGGGGATCGCGGCCAGGGCGGTGCTCGACGGCGCCCGCCGTCCCGAGACGCGGATCTTCGTCCTCAACGGCCTGTTGCCGGACAATACTCACGCCTACGCGGCGCATCGCCTGTCGCCGGTGCTCGGCTCGCTCCCGGAGATCGCCGATTGGGCGGCCTTCCGCGCCGCCTCGGGCACCATGGTCGGCGCGGCGCTGCACGTCGACACCGGCATGAACCGCCATGGCCTGTCGCTCGACGAGGCGCGGGCGCTTGCCGAGGATCCCGCCCGCGTCGATGCCGCCGGCCTCACCCTGGTGATGAGCCACCTCGCCTGCGCCGACGCGCCCGACCATCCGCTCAACCGGACCCAAGCGGCGCGCTTCCGCGAAATACGCGGCCTGTTCCCGAACCTCCGGGCCTCGCTCGCCAATTCGTCGGGCGTCTTCCTCGGCGCGGACCATCACCACGATCTGGTGCGCCCCGGCATCGCCGTCTACGGCGGGGCGATCGTCTCGGGCGAACCGACGCCGATGGCCCCGGTGGCGCGGCTCGAGGCGACGATCCTGCAGGTGCGCGAGGTGCCGGCCGGCGAGAGCGTCGGCTATGGGGCGCGCCAGACGACGCGGCGGGCGTCACGGATCGCCATCCTCTCGGTCGGTTACGCCGACGGCTTCCACCGCGCCGGCTCCTCGGCCGATGACGCGCCGGGGGCGTTCGGCAGCCTGCGCGGGCGGAGCGTGCCGCTGATCGGGCGGATCTCGATGGACCTGATGGCGCTCGACGTCACCGAGGTCGCCGACGCGGCGCGCGGCGACACGATCGAGCTGATCGGCGCGCACGTCACCCTTCAAGACGTCGCCGCCCGCATGGGCACCATCGACTACGAGGTGTTGACCAGCCTAGGCCGGCGCTATGAGCGGATCTATCGCGGCGGCTGATCACACCCGCTCGAGCGGCGTCCACGGCCGCGGCGGCGGCATCTCGACGACGGCGTCGCCGGGGGCCACCTCGCCGCCCTCGAGCACCACCGCCATGACGCCGGCCTTGCGGACGAGCGAGCCGTCGCCGGCGCGGTCGAGGACGGCGGCGAGCAGGCCGGGGGCGAAATGCTCGATCTGGGCGCAGGGGTTGCGCAGGCCCGTCACCTCGACGACGGCCCGCTGCCCCAGCGCCAAGCGGGTGCCACGCGGCAGGGCGAGGAGATCGAGCCCCCGGGTCAGCACGTTCTCGCCGAGATCGCCGGGCGTGAGCGCGAACCCCTTCGCCGCCAGTTCGTCGAAGAGTTCGGTCTGGATCAGGTGGACCTGACGCAGGTTGGGCTGGGTCGGGTCGACGGCGACGCGGGAGCGATGCTTGACCGTCGCGCCGCAATGGGCGTCGCCCTCGACCCCGAGACCGGCGAGAAGGCGAATGCGGGCGCGCACCGGCTTGGAGAAGCGATGACCTTCGTCGGCCGCCACCGAGACCACTCGTCCGACCATGTTCGCCTCCTCCGTGCGTCCTCCCCCCTGTGCCGTCACCGGATGACGATACGACGACGCTCGGGCACGAATCCCGTGGATATCGGGGACACCCGCCCTGTACAAAACAAGAACATCATGCGAGAGTGCGGCGATCGAATCCGTCCCTCGTCGTTCCGGAGCCGCCATGGCCAAGCGCACCACCCGTTTCGTCTGCCAGAACTGCGGCTCGGTGACGTCGCGCTGGGCCGGGCGCTGCGACGGCTGCGGTGAGTGGAACACCATCGTCGAGGAGCTCGACGGCGGGGCCGGCGGCGTCGGCGGGGCGCCGGCGAGCGTCGCGGTCTCGGCCCGGCGCGGTCGGGTGGTGCCGCTGGTGGCGCTCTCCGGCGAGGCCAAGGAGGCGCCGCGCATCGTCTCGGGGATCTCCGAGCTCGACCGGGTGACCGGCGGCGGCTTCGTGCGCGGCTCGGCGCTCCTGGTCGGCGGCGATCCCGGCATCGGCAAGTCGACGCTGCTGATCCAGGCGGCGGCGGCGATGGCGCGGGCCGGGCACAAGGTGGTCTATGTCTCCGGCGAGGAGGCGATCGGGCAGGTGCGGCTCAGGGCCGAGCGGCTCGGCCTCGCCTCGGCGCCGGTGGAACTCGCCGCCGAGACCTCGGTCGAGGACATTCTCGCCACGCTCTCGGCGGGGCCGACGCCGGCCTTCGTCGTCATCGATTCGATCCAGACGCTGTGGACGGAGCTCGCCGAATCGGCGCCGGGCACCGTCACCCAGGTGCGCACCTCGGCGCAGGCGCTGATCCGCTGGGCCAAGGCGAGCGGGGCGACCGTCGTCCTCGTCGGCCACGTCACCAAGGACGGCCAGATCGCCGGCCCGCGCGTCGTCGAGCACATGGTCGACGCGGTGCTCTATTTCGAGGGCGACGGGGCACGGCAGTTCCGGGTGCTGCGCTCGGTCAAGAACCGCTTCGGGCCGACCGACGAGATCGGCGTCTTCGAGATGACCGGCCTGGGCCTGCGCGAAGTCGCCAATCCGTCGGAACTCTTCCTCGGCGAGCGCGACGGGCGCTCGCCCGGCACCGCCGTCTTCGCCGGGATGGAGGGTTCGCGGCCACTCCTGATCGAGATCCAGGCGCTGGCCTGCCCGACCTCGCTCGGCACCGCGCGGCGCGCCGTGGTCGGCTGGGACGGCAACCGCCTGTCGATGATCCTCGCCGTGCTCGAGGCCCATTGCGGGGTCCGGCTCGGCCAACACGACGTCTATCTCAACGTCGCCGGCGGCTTGCGCATCGCCGAGCCGGCGGCGGATCTGGCGGTCGCGGCCGCGTTGGTCTCCTCGCTCTCCGGCGTGGCGTTGCCGGCGGAGAGCGTCTTCTTCGGCGAGGTCGGGCTTTCGGGCGCGATCCGGCCGGTGGCGCGCGCCGACGCGCGGCTGAAGGAGGCCGAGCGGCTCGGCTTCGCCGCCGCCGTGATGCCGGCGGGCAATCTCGGCGAGGCCGGCGGCGGACGCGCCGCCAAGGCGACCGGGCTCGATCTCGCCGAACTCGACGCGCTCGCCGGCCTGGTGGCGCGGATCGCCGCCGGGTCGGGCGGACGGGCGCCGCGACCGGGCGTCGGCGACGACCGCGACGGGGCCCCGCGTCTCGCCCGGGTCGGGCGCGGCTGAGATCGGCGCGGGCGCCGTGATCCGGCGCGGGCTTCGGCGCGTATGATTTGAGCGTCGACGCGCCCTCGAGACCGGGTGCGGCGTCGGTGATGCGAATTCGCACTGGACCGAGGCGGCCGGCTCGCGTATCGAAACGCTGGGCTCGCGGCGATCGGCGATCGCGAGGAACGGCCGATCGGGCCGCGACGCAAACCGGGTCTGGCGAACGTGGCGGCGTTGGCCGAGATCGACGAACGAGGCAGGGTTCGGACGATGGACTTCATCACGCTTCTCGACGGCATCGTCATCGTGGTGATGTTGGTGTCGGCGCTGCTCGCCATGTATCGCGGCTTTCTGCGCGAGGTGCTGTCGATCGCCTCCTGGGCGACGGCGGCGGCGGTCGCCTTCCTGTTCCACAAGCAGCTCCTGCCGATGGTGAAGACCTACATCCCCAACGACAACGTCGCGCTCGGCGTGACGATCATCGGGCTCTTCGTCGTCACCCTGCTGGTGGTCAGCTGGATCACCATGAAGATCTCCGACTTCGTGCTCGATTCGGCCTTCGGCGCGCTCGACCGCTCCGCCGGCTTCCTGTTCGGCGCGGCGCGCGGTCTTCTCCTGATCGTCGTCGCCATGCAGTTCTTCAACTGGTTCGTCCCCGGGCCGCAGCAGCCCAAGTGGGTTTCGACGGCCAAGTCGAAGCCGATCGTCGATTATCTCGGCGACCGGCTCCTGGCCATCCTTCCGGAGAATGCCGAGGAAGAGGTGCAGAAGTACCTCAAGAAGAAGCGGACGCCGGACGACGGCACGCCGCAGGAGCCGAGCGATCCGGGCAAGCCGATGCCGCCGGTGCCGCAGAAGAGTTCGCAGCTGACGAACCCGGTCTATCGCGCCGGCGACAAACGGCAACTGGAACAGATGATCGGGACGACCGCGAAGGCGCCCTGAGGACGATGATCCGGCGGATTGTTCGACGGGGCGCTTCCGATGCGGACGGCGTCCCGAAGGCGTTTCGGGCACGCGCCGACGAACCCGACCGGCCCGCCCGCGGCGGCCCGGCGGACGGCAAGGCAGGAGATTGAGCGTATGAACGATCACGACAGGCAGGATGTCTCGTTCGAGGACCTGCACGGATCGCCTTTCGGCTCGGACGACCATCTCCACGAGGAATGCGGCGTCTTCGGCGTCTTCGGCCATCCGGAGGCCGGGGCGCTCGCCGCCCTCGGGCTCCATGCCCTGCAGCACCGCGGCCAGGAGGCCGCCGGCATCGTCACCTACGACGGCCAGCAGTTCCACGTCGAACGGCACATCGGCCTCGTCGGCGACAATTTCGCCAAGCCGCACGTCATGGCCCGCCTCAAGGGCACCCAGGCGATCGGCCACACCCGCTATTCGACCACCGGCGGGCAGGTGCTGCGCAACGTCCAGCCGCTGTTCGCCGAGTTCCACGGCGGCGGCTTCGCCGTCGCCCACAACGGCAATCTCACCAATGCCCTGACCCTGCAGCGCCAGCTCCAGGTGCGCGGCTCGATCTTCCAATCGACCTCCGATACCGAGACGGTGCTGCATCTCGTCGCCACCTCGTCGAAGGGGCCGCTGGTCGATCGCTTCGTCGACGCGCTGCGCCAGATCGAGGGCGCCTATGCCTTCGTCGCCATGTCGGAGAAGAAGATGATCGGCGTGCGCGACCCGCAGGGGGTGCGGCCGCTGATCCTCGGCGATGTCGACGGCTTCTTCGTGCTGGCGTCGGAGAGCTGCGCCCTCGACATCATCGGCGGCCGGGTGATCCGCGAGGTCGAGCCGGGCGAGATGGTGGTGATCACCGACCAGGGGATCGAGTCGATCCGGCCCTTCGCCCCGGGCGCCTCGCGCTTCTGCATCTTCGAATACGTCTATTTCTCCCGCCCCGACTCGATCTTCGGCGCCACGTCGGTCTACACCGTGCGGAAGCGCATCGGCCAGGAACTGGCGCGCGAGGCGCCGGCCGACGCCGACGTGGTGATCCCGGTGCCCGATTCGGGCAATCCGGCGGGGATGGGCTTCGCGGAAGCGGCAGGGCTGCCCTTCGATCTCGGCATCATCCGCAACCACTATGTCGGGCGCACCTTCATCCAGCCGACCGACGCCATCCGCCACATGGGGGTGAAGCTCAAGCACAACCCCAATCGGGCGGTGATCGAGGGCCGGCGGGTGGTGCTGGTCGACGATTCGATCGTGCGCGGCACCACCTCGCAGAAGATCGTGCAGATGGTGCGCGACGCGGGGGCGGCGGAGGTGCACATGCGCATCGCCTCGCCGCCGACCACCGACCCCTGCTTCTATGGGGTCGACACTCCGGAGAAGGCCAAGCTGATCGCGGCGCGGATGACCCTCGAGGAGCTCGCCGCCTACATCAACGTCGACAGTCTCGCCTTCCTCTCCATCGACGGGCTCTACCGCGCCGTCGGCGAGGCCAAGCGCAACAACGAATTGCCGCAGTTCTGCGACGCCTGTTTCACCGGCGACTATCCGACCCGGTTGACCGACCGGGCGCTGGCCGGCGACGTGCGCTCGCTCGACCTCCTGGTCGAATCGCTGTGAGGCCGGGGGCCTGCGCCCCCTGCCCCCGTCTCACCACGCCTCGTCTCCTCCACCCCGCCTCTCGGAGCCTTCCGCGTCATGACCGACAAACCCCTCGACGGCCGCATCGCCGTCGTCACCGGCGCCTCGCGCGGCATCGGCCGCGTTCTCGCCCTGGAGATCGCCCGGGCCGGGGCGCATGTGGTGGCGGTGGCGCGCACCGTCGGCGGGCTCGAGGACCTCGACGACGAGATCCAGGGTTTCGGCGGCACGGCGACGCTGGTGCCGCTCGACCTCACCGACTTCGACGCCATCGACCGGCTCGGCGAGGCGCTGTGGAATCGTCACGGCAAGCTCGACATCCTGGTCGGCAACGCCGGCGTCCTCGGTCCGATGTCGCCGCTCGGCCACATCGCGCCGAAGGATTGGGACAAGGTGATGGCGGTCAACGTCACCGCCAACTGGCGTCTGATCCGCTCGCTCGATCCGCTGCTGCGCCTCTCCGACGCCGGCCGCGCGGTGTTCCTCACCTCCGGCGCCGCCCGGCGCATCCGCGCCTTCTGGGGCCCCTACGCGGTCTCCAAGGCGGCCCTCGAGGCGATGGTGACGACCTGGGCGCGGGAGAGCGAGATCACTTCGATCAAGGCCAATCTGCTCAATCCGGGGCCGTTGCGCACCGCCATGCGGGCGCAGGCGATGCCGGGCGAGGACGCCGAGACGCTCGACCGGCCGGAGGTGCTGGTGCCGGAGGTGATGCGCCTCTTGTCGCCGGCGCTGGAGATCTCCGGGCGGGTGTGGGACCACCCGACCGGCGCCTGGCTCGATTGAGGCGACGGGCCGGCCTGCCTCACCTTTCGGCGTTCCGGGTCTCACCTGTCCTTGACCTCGAGGCATCCGCCGCCTATTCGAACTCCGTCGGGGAGTAGCCGCCGCCCGGTCGGGCGGGGTCGCGTCAACATGCTCGTGGGAAACCCGCGTGGCGCGATCGGCCGCGAGGCATGGCGAGACCGGCACGATCTCACGCGGCGCGTATTCGCGCGGCGGCTGGGAGCGTGTCCTCGGTCCCGCCTCGAAAGCCCGCCCCATGTCCGTTCTTTCGCTGTTCCTCATCGCGCTCGGCCTTTCGGTCGACGCCTTCGCCGCGGCGGTCGGGCGCGGCACCGCCGATACGGGCGGGCGCGGCGCCGCCGCCGGCCACCCGCATGTCGGCCTGGCGCTGAGGACCGGCCTGATCTTCGGCCTCGTCGAGATGATCATGCCGGTGATCGGCTTCGGGCTCGGCACGGCTTTTTCCGGCGTCGTCGAGGACATCGACCACTGGATCGCCTTCGCGCTGCTCACCGGGGTCGGCGGTCACATGGCCTGGCATGCCTTCCAGACGAAGGACGAGGACGAGGCGCCGAGGGGCAACGGGTCGCTCCTCGCCCTGATCGCCACGGCGATCGGCACCTCGATCGACGCCATGGCGGTCGGCATCTCGCTGGCGCTGCTCGACGTCGACATCCTCATCGCCGCGCCGATCATCGGCCTCACCACCTTCGTGGTGGCGAGTTTCGGCATGTGGGCCGGCAAGATGATCGGCGAACGGGTCGGCCACTGGGCCGAGGTCGCCGCCGGCGTCGGCCTGACGCTGCTCGGTTGCGGGATTCTCTACACCCATATGATGGCGTGAGATGAGAAACCTGAACAAGATGAACTATCACCACCTGACCCGCCAGCGCCCTCCACCTGTACAAGCGCCGCAATGCTGTAGGCTTTGCCAACCGTCCATATTCTCCAGCTTGGCAATTCCTTTTTCAGCTTGATCTGCCCTAAATGCTGGCTGCCACGCCCCCTCCCGATGATTACAGGAACCCACACGTTCCATCACATCAACGCCACCCTTATTACCAATCTTCTTATAGAATCGAATATCGCCACGCTGCGGCTCCGGCACGCCGTCACTATCTAAACTACTTCCCTCTATTTCTTCATCTGATTTATTGCATCCTGTTTTCTCTACTCTTCTCTTATAGTAATTTAGATTCCATTCTATTTCTGCAATTTTACTTCTTGAAAGTTCTAATTCTTTTGTCAGTTTTTCATTTTCTTCAATAATGAAATTCAACTCCTTTTCTCTAACGTCAGACTCCATTTTATCTAAATTTTCTTTGAAAGCGGAAGTATGTATTTCTCTAACTGATTTTGGTATAGTAATTGTTTGCGCAGCAACTGACATAATACGGCTGCGGACCTGAGATACGAATCTCCTCATTCCAATTTCATCTTCTCCAAAGCCTCTTAAGACTTGCGCAGTCCAGAGTTCGTATGACGGTTTCCCTTGCTTTCCTGAGCGAATCGGCCAATATAATTTAATAGCACCAAGATAGCATGATAATTTTTCTCCGATTTTACTTGTCATTTCCCATGACTTTTCCTCATCAACAGCAGCAACATAAGCGAGCCCAATTAGTTCTCTTGAGATTACTGTCGAAATACCACCCCAAACAGCTTCGTCTCGATCACTTGACACCACTATAAGTGGCATTATCCTCCCAGGATCCAATATTTGATCGCAGATCGTTTGCAATTCTGCAAAATCAGATGAAATCAATAAATCACTTGGCAGTTTCCTACCTCCGAAGCACCAATCTTCATAGGCAGCAATAATCTTCCTAATTACCGCCGGGCAATGCGGAGATATTTTGTTTGGAACAAGCAACACATCAGATCCTGTTACCGATAAATTAGCAAACACTTCTATCTCTATATCATTTCTTATTACGTTAATTTCCGTGATAAAAATTTGTTCCGTGTGCGTCTGCTCTACCAGTCGAGTTGACAACAGATTTCCGACAGTTGACTCAACGACGTCTACTGTAAATCTTCCAACTCCATCACCCGTAAGAGATTGAAATTCACCCGTAAGATCTCTATTTATATCGGCGCCTTTCTTGGAAAGCCAAATTTTGATCTCTTCAAAAATAAAGTTATATCTCTTTTATGCATCTTCCCGCCCAAGCTTTGCGCTGAAGCGGTACACTGCAAGGCTTTGCATCTCACCGACCCTCTATTGAAGGATGCAATTATGCCTTGTGGATAGACGACCCACAAGGTCGTCAAAAATGAATTTGGCGCATGAAAATCGTTACTGAAGCCGTCAAACTCTCGACGAGAAATCTCATCGATCAACTTGCTTCGCCATTTCCCGTCAGCGTCGCTCGTTCTTGTCGTGATAGGGGTTGTCGCCGCCGCGCAGCGAGATGCGCAAGGGGATGCCGGCGAGGTCGAAGCGCTCGCGCAGATCGTTGGTCAGATAGCGCACATAGCTCTCCGGCAGCACTTCCGGGCGCGAGCAGAAGACGATGAACAGCGGCGGCCGGGTCTTGGCCTGGGTGACGTAGCGGATGCGCAGGCGCCGGCCCGACACCGCCGGCGGCGGATGGCGCTCCAGCACGGTCTCCAGCCAACGGTTGAGCCGCGAGGTCGAGACGCGGCGGTTCCAGGTGTGGTGCACCGTGTCGACCGCCTTCATCAGGTCCTCGAGGCCCTCGCCCATCAGGCCGGAGATGCGCACCATCGGCACGCCGCGCACCTGCGGCAGCAGCCGGTCGCAGGTCTCGCGCATCGCGCCCCAAGTGGCGTTGCGGTCCTCGATCAGGTCCCACTTGTTGAGGGCGATGACCAGGGCGCGGCCCTCGCGCACCACCAGATCGACGATCTGCAGATCCTGCTTCTCGAAGGGGATGGTGGCGTCGAGACAGACCACCACCACCTCGGCGAAGCGGATGGCGCGCAGCGCGTCGCCGACCGAGAGCTTCTCGAGCTTGTCCTGGACCCGCGACTTGCGGCGCAGGCCGGCGGTGTCGAAGAGCTTCACGGCGCGGCCGTGCCAGTCCCAGTCGACGGAGATGCTGTCGCGGGTGATGCCGGCCTCCGGGCCGGTCAACATGCGGTCCTCGCCGATCAACTGGTTGATCAGCGTCGACTTGCCGGCGTTGGGACGGCCGGTGACGGCGACGCGCAACGGCATCGTCCGACGTCGGGCCTCCGCCGCGGCCTCGGCCGCCTCGTCGTCCTCTTCCGTTCCCTCGACGTCGTCGACCGGAACGTTGGCGACCGCGGCTTCCTCGTCGGCGGCGTCGCAGAAGGGCATCAGGGCGGCGTAGAGATCGGCGAGACCCTCGCCGTGCTCGGCCGAGATCGCCACCGGATCGCCGAAGCCGAGCTCCCAGGCCTCCCAGGCGCCGGCCTCGCCGATCTTGCCCTCGGCCTTGTTGGCGACCAGCACCACCGGCACTTCCGAGCGGCGCAGGACCTCGGCGAAGGTGCGGTCGACGGGAATCAGACCGGTGCGGGCGTCGATGACGAAGAGCACGACGTCGGCATGACGGATCGCCTCCTCGGTCTGGGCGCGCATCCGTCCCGACAGGCTCTCGGCGTCGGCCTCCTCGAGACCGGCGGTGTCGACGATGGTGAAGCTCAGATCGCCGAGCTTGGCATCGCCCGGCCGGCGGTCGCGGGTGACGCCGGGGGTGTCGTCGACGAGCGCCAGCTTCTTGCCGACGAGACGATTGAAGAGCGTCGACTTACCGACGTTGGGCCGGCCGACGATGACGACAGTGGCGGACATGGGCTCACTCGTAGGCCGACAGGTTGCCGGAGGCGGAGAGAACCAACAGCTTACCGGAAACGGCGATCGGCGCGATCATCGCCGGTTCATGACCCTCGCGGGTGGCGGTGACGCGGCCCGAGACGGGATCGACGCCGATCATACCGCCGTCGTTGGAGACGAGCCACAGCGCGCCTCCGGCGAGGGTGGGACCGGCCCAATGGGTGCGCTTCTTCTTGGTCTTGGTGACCGGCAGATGGGTCGCCCACAGGACCTCGCCGCTCTTGCGTTCGATCGCGGTGAGGTTGTCGTCGAGATCGACCAGGAAGAGGGCGTTGCCGGCGACGGCGGGCGTGTGGACGGAACCGAAGCCGACGTCCCACAGGCGGGCGCCGGTCTTCAACTGGATCGCCACGGTGCGGGAGCCGACGCCGGTGGCGTAGACCACGCCGTCGGCGATCACCGGGCTGGCGGAGATGGTGGAGAGACCGGAGATGGCGAAGCTGCGGCTGGCGCGGGCGAGCGTGTCGGTCCACACCGGCTGGCCGGTCTTGATGTCGAGGGCGACCAGTTCACCGGAGGTGAAGGGCACCACGACGATGCCGGCGGAGACCGCCGGATTGGCCGAGGAGAGCAGGTTGCCCATTTCGGGAACGCCGCGGAAGCTCCAGGCCTCGGTGCCGTCGGCGGCCGAATAGGCGACGACGACATTGGCCTGGGTGACGACGAAGATCTTGCCGTCGGCGACGGTCGGGGCGCCGCGCGCCGGTTCGGGAAGCTTGATCTCCCAGACCTTGCCGCCGCTGTCGGCGTCGAGCGCGATCAACTGGCCGTAGGGTGTCGCGGCATAGACGCGGGAGCCGTCGGTGGCGACGCCGCCGGTGGTCGCCGGCTCGTCGATGTCGGAGGGTCGGACACTGACGCGCCACGCGGCCCCGCCGGCGAGCGACACGGCGGTGACGTGACCCGAGGGGCCGAAGACGAAGGCGCGGCCGCCGGCGGCGACCGGGCCGGAGAAGGCGCGCACGTCGCCGCGCAGCATGCCGCCGGCGCCGACGTCCGCCGCGCGGGTCGACCAGACGCGGTTGCCGGAGGCGCCGTCGAGGGCGACGTGGCCGGGATCGTTGCCGGCCGGGCCGCCGGTGCCGTTCCAACTGGAGAGCGCCCGGGGACCGGGGACGGACACCGGACGGTTCTTGGCGTTCTGCCCCGGGGTCTGGTCGGCGAGCACCGGCTGGCGGTCGCCCGAAAGCGGCTTCTTGCTGTCGCCGAAGGGGTTCACCGCCGCGATGGCGTCCTGGAAATCGTCGGTGGACGAGCAGCCGAGGGTCGGAGCCGTCAGGGCCGTGATGAGCGCGAGGCGCAGAAGCTTCGACATCAGTCGGCCTTTCCAGTGGTGGCGGAGGCCTGCACGAGGGCGCTCAGCACGGCGATCCGATCGGTGAGATCACG
The DNA here is from genome assembly GCA_048497495.1 of Prosthecomicrobium sp. Lineage (GTDB taxonomy): Bacteria > Pseudomonadota > Alphaproteobacteria > Rhizobiales > Ancalomicrobiaceae > JAFHCF01. Next base: position 8,453 of record JAFHCF010000263.1, on the reverse strand, counting down.
CGGGGATTCGGCATCCGCCTCGATCTGGTCGATCCAACGGCGGGTCGCCTCGTAATCGGAGGCCTTCCAGGCCGCGAGCACCATGACCTCGCGGGCGGAGTGGCGTAACGGCTTGCCGGCCAGAGCCAACGGCGCGGCGCGGCCCTCGACGGCGGCGCGATCCTCGACGTCGACGGCGATATAGGCGGCGCGGACGCGCGCCACGTCGGCGAGGAGCGGCGGCGTGGCCGAATTGGCGGCGACGGCATCGAAGGCCCTGATCGCTCCGGCTTCGTCGCCGGATTCGGCGAGCGTGGCGGCGGCGCGCAGCGCGGCGAGCGCCGGATAGCCGCCGGACCCGGTCTGGGCGAGGCCGGTGAAGGCCTCGCCGGCGCCCTTCAGGTCGCCGGACTTGGCCAGACGGGAGGCGGCGACGAAGGCATCGCCCTGGGCGCGCGCCTGGGTGGCGCGCCAATAATCCCAGCCGCGCCAGCCGGCCACGCCGACGACGATGGCGACGGCCGCCACCAGAACCAGAACCCCGTAGCGATCCCAGAATTTGCGGATCTGCTCGTTGCGGAGTTCCTCGTCGATTTCATTGAAGATGTCGGCCATCGAACTCCGCCCGTGGGGCCGGCTCCGATCGTTCGGAGCCTTCGTCTCGTCGTCTCGAACTCGTCGTAGCCCCAGGCAGGGTACGACACGAAGCTTCCGGGAAAGTCACCTCTCGCCGGATGCGCGCGCACCATAGCGGTTCCCTCCGCCGCCCGCAAACCACGGACGGCGGCGTCTCGACGGAATTCTCCGGGGGAGTCGTCGGGGCGCCGTCGCCTCTTGGCGGGCAATCGGAGCCTTTTTGGGGCAGCGGCGTGGCGCATCCCCACGAGACGCCGTCATCCCAGCGGAGAGACACCGATCAGCCACAGGTGAGCCTTCCAGACGAAGAGACCGTAGACGGCGAGACCGAGGACGATCGCCAGGACGTCGTTGCGGCCGAAGGCGGGAACAGCGACCGCGCCGCCGCCGCGCCGGGCCAGCGACAGACGATCGGCCACCGCCCAGACAGCGAAGGCGGCGAAGAGGATCACCGCCGGGGCGGCGCCGACGAAGAGGAGATGGCCGATCGCCCACACGATCACCGCCGTCACCATCGGATGACCGACGCGCGCCTTGATCCAGCCGGGCAGATAGGCGGCGAAGAGCAGCGGGAAGACCGGCAGCAACACCAGCAGGGTGGCGTGGCGCATGCCCTTGACCGAGGCGAACCACTGCGGCGCGCCCTCGGCGCGGGCCAGCCCGAAGCCCCAGACGATCAGGACGAGGCCGACCACGGAGACGAGCGTGTGGACGCCCTTCCAACCGTTGGCGCCGAGGCGATCGACGAGGGCCGCCCTCAGCGACGGGATCATCGGGACCGTGTGGACGGCGAGAAAGAGGACGAGACCGAGGACGAGAAAATTCATGACGCACTCCGCGACCGAATGGGATTTCCCATCCTACGCCAGAAAAGGCGACGCGGATGTGTGGGCCGCGCGGCGATCTCCTTCGTCGTCGCGCGGCCTCGGGCTCAATCGGCCCGCTCGGCGGCGGGCGCGCCGGACGGCAGGGGAAAGAGGCCGGCGAAGCGGGCGACCAGGGCGCGATCGCCGACGACCGCGAGATCGCCGCCGGCGACCGCCGTGGCGAGATCGAGACCACCATAGACGACGGCGGCCAGGGCGTTCTGGTCGCCGGAGACGATCGCCTCGGGGGCCGCGGCCGATCCGGGCTCGATCGAGATCGCGCCCTCGTCGATGCGGACGGCGAAGATCCAATCGACGAAGCGCAGTTCGATCTCGGCGCGGAAGTCGCCGGCGCGGGCCGGGTCGAACATGGTGCGGAAGGAGAGAATCACCGAGGCGACGCTCATCGGCCCGGGCGCCAGGCGCGGCGAACGGGCGGCCCAGCGACCGATGTCGCGCAGGATCGGCTCGAGCTCGAGCCCCCACTCGGTCAATTCCCAGACCCGAGAGGCGGCGGGTGGCGGCAGGCGGCGGCGACGGACGATCGCCGCGGCCTCCATCTCCTCCAGCCGCTGGGTGAGCACGTTGGGGCTGATGGCGGGCAGGCCGGCGCGCAGATCGGTGAAGCGCCTCGGCCCGAGCATCAATTCGCGCGCCACCAGGAGCGCCCAACGCTCGCCGATCAGTTCGAGCGCGTGGGCGGCGGCGCAGCCGTCGTCGTATCGCCGTCTGTTGACCCGTTCCGCCACCCCGACCCCCCTGCCCGATCCCTGGTTGACAGGAGGTTAGTCCTATTTTAGGATCTAACAATATTGAAAGAATACTCATATGTCGAGGGAGCGTCACCATGCCTGGGATGATCTTCGTCAACCTGCCGGTCGCCGATCTCGAGGCCGCCAAGGCCTTCTATGTCGGCCTCGGTTTCCGCGTCGAACCGAAATTCTCCGACGACAAGGCGGCGGGGATCGTCATCTCCGACACCATCCATCTGATGCTGTTGACCAAACCGTTCTTCGCAACTTTCTGTTCGAAGCCGACGGCGGACGCCCATGCGGTGACCGAGGTCCGCAATTGCCTGTCGATGCCGAGCCGTGAGGCGGTCGACCGGCTGGTCGACGCGGCGGTCGCCGCCGGTGGCCGTGAACACCGCTCGGCGATGGACATGGAATTCATGTACGGGCGCGACTTCGACGATCTCGACGGCCATGCCTGGGAGATCATGTGGATGGATGCGACCTTCGCCGAGAAGGGCATCACCGACGAGCGCCACGACGAGGCCGAAGTGATGGCGAAATTGGAAGCACGCGGCTGACGCCCCCTTGCGGAGGATGCGCCCCATGACGACGATCGCCGACATCACGCCGTGCCTGTGGTTCGACACCGAGGCCGAGGAGGCCGCCGGGTTCTACGTCTCGGTGTTCGGCGGCGAGATCGGGGCGATCGGCCGCTACGGCAAGTCCGACCACCCGGCCCATGTCGGGCGCGAGGGCACGGTGCTGATGGTGTCCTTCACCCTGGCCGGCCGGCCCTTCACCGCGCTCAACGGCGGGCCGCAGTTCCCCCACACCCCGGCGGTGTCGTTCCAGGTGTTCTGCGACACCCAGGACGAGATCGACCGGCTGTGGGACCGGCTCGGCGACGGCGGCGACCCGGCGGCGCGGCAATGCGGCTGGCTCGCCGACCGCTGGGGACTGTCGTGGCAGATCGTGCCCTCGATCATCCCCGCGTTGATGTCCGGCCCGGACGAGGCGCGGACCACCCGCGTGATGCAGGCGATCATGGCGATGATGAAGCCCGACATCGCGGCCATCCTGGCGGCGGCCGGACCGCCCCACGGCGGCGGTCGGTGAGCCGGCAAACTCTCACCCAGGTAATCCATGCGATCAAAAACACCGCAGATTCACTTTCCGGCGTGACGCAGTGCCCTCCCGGACCCCCGAAGCAGACCGGACCAGCGCATCCGTATTTTACCTTAATGAGATATTGACGCTTCCACCGCCCCTCCACTAAATTGCATTTCTGAAATTATTCAGCTGTGTTTCCTGCTGAAATGTATCTCGTGTCGAGTGGAGTTCGCGTCATGGCAATTTCGGACCGACGTCGACTTTTGTCCGCCTCCGTATTGCTCGCGGTTTCCACTTGGAGCCTACCGGCGTCGGCGGATGTCACGGTGACCTATGCCGGTATCTTCGGTGGCGCGCTGGTCGTCCAAGGACGGAGCTCGACGGGATCGACGGTCACACTCGACGGAACCTACACGACGCCGGTCGACGCCAAGACGCGGATCTACGCCTTCAAGCTCGTCTACTTCCCGAAGACCTGCATGGTGACCGTGACCGGCGCGGGGAAGTCGCTCGACGCGCTGGTCGCCGATTGCGGCCCCCAGGGACTCGCGGCCCGCGGAAACTGGTCGATGGCCGAGACCTATCGAGCGGACGACGTCGTCGTCCACAGGGGCTCGGCCTGGCTCGCGCAGGCCCAAAAACTGGCCAACAAGAACCGGATCCCTTCTGAGAAGTCGCCGTTCTGGCAGCTTCTCGTCGCCAAGGGCGACAACGGCCTACCCGGTCCGAACGGGGCGAAGGGTCCGAAGGGCGACATCGGCGCGCAGGGCGCCAAGGGCGCCGCCGGTCCGAAGGGGGACACCGGAACCGCCGGGCCGAAAGGCGCCAAGGGCGATGCGGGTATCGCCGGAGCGAAGGGCGACACCGGCGCGGCGGGTGTCGCCGGACCGAAAGGCGACACCGGCGCGGCGGGGGCGAAGGGCGACAAAGGCGATGCGGGTGTCGCCGGGGCGAAGGGCGACACCGGCGCGGCGGGCCCCACGGGTGCGACCGGAGCCACGGGCCCCACGGGTGCGACCGGAGCCACGGGCCCGACGGGTGCGACCGGAGCCACGGGCGCGCCCGGTGCCCCGGGTTCGCCCGGCTCGATGGGCCTACAGGGTGCGACCGGTGCGACCGGTGCGACCGGCGCCACGGGAGCGGCAGGCCCGACCGGGGCCACGGGGGCGACCGGCGCGACCGGCGCACGAGGCGCCGGAGTGGCGGCGGCCTATTCGCTGCCGGCCAACTGTTCCAGCGGGCAGTATCTGGTGATGGCCTACGACACCAGCGGCACCGCGGTCGCGATCTGCATCGCGCCGTGACCGCCGGCCGAGGCGTATCGCATCGGGCGCGGGCGGGGGACCCGATCGCGCCATGATCCGCGGCGTTCGCCGGACACACCGAGAATGGAAGGCAAGGCCATGGTTCGACGCTCACTCCTCGCACTCGGCGCGGTCCTGCTTTCGGTGACCGGCGCATCGGCCGACACCGAGCCGCATCTCGGCGAGATCATGGTCTTCGGCTTCAACTTCTGCCCGACGGGGTGGACGCCGGCGAATGGTGACCTGCAGGCGATCTCGTCGAACATCGCGCTGTTCTCGTTGCTCGGCGTCAACTACGGCGGCAACGGCACGCAGACCTTCGGACTTCCCAAGGGGAGCGTGATCGCCGCGCCGACCGGTTCTTCGCCCGCCACGCCGATGTCGGTCTGTATCGCGACCGGCGGCATCTTCCCGTCCCGCCCATGACGGCGGGTGAGAGACGGAATGCAGAGGAACCGGTGCGGCGGATCCCATCCTCGTCGGAGCGGCGAGCACTCGAACCAGTCCGAACGGCCGTGGGCCGACCTCGGAAAGACGGAGGATCGAACCGCATGCGTCGCCTATGTCTCATCGCCGCCGCGGCCACGATGGTCTCGATCAGCGGGGCGTCGGCCAGAAACCAGCCCTACATCGGCGAGGTCGCGGCCTTCGGCTTCACCTTCTGCCCGGTGGGCTGGGTGGCGGCCGACGGGGCGCTGCTGGCGATCGCCGATTTCTCCACCCTCTTCTCTCTGGTCGGAACCACCTACGGCGGCGATGGCCAGACCACCTTCGGTGTTCCGAAACTCGTGTCGTCGTCGGCTCCGAGCAGCCAGGCCAGCGCGACCGCCTACTCGGTCTGCATCGCCGTCGACGGAATATTTCCGTCGCAAAACTGATACCAGCGGCCGATCCGCCGTCGCGGCGCCGACCGGGACGGCGAAAGCGGCCGAAGCCGGCGCACAGACCTCGCAACCGCCGTGATCGGCGGACACAGCCAGGATGGAACGTCATGAAACGAACGCTGATCATCGCCCTGGCCGTCGCTTTCGCCTCGACATCGAGCGGCGGAGCCTTCGCGGCATCCTACTTGGGCAACGTTTCGACCTTCGTCTTCAATTTCTGCCCTAAAAATTGGTTGCCGGCGGATGGAAGACTGCTGGCGATCTCGCAGAACACGGCGCTGTTCTCGCTCTACGGGACCACATACGGCGGCAACGGCACCACGAACTTCGCGCTGCCCAAGGTGAGTGTCATGACGGCACCGTACAACGGACCGGCGCAGAAGCTGACCACTTGCGTCGTCGCGGCCGGTGCCTTCCCGAGCCGCCCGTGAGGCGCGCCGCGGGCGGGTGGCCACGGTCGCCCTCCCCTGCGCTCATGCCCGGACGGGCATCGCTTCCGGACGCTCATCGGGCTTCGCGTTCGCGGCCGGACCCGCGTGAAGCGCCGACGGCGGGCCGTCACCCCAAGCGTTCATAGGCCGCCGGATCGAAGCCGACGAGAAGATCCGCGCCGGCCTCGAGCACCGGGCGCTTGATCATCGACGGCTGGGCCAGCATGAGGGCGATCGCCTTTTCCGCGTCGAGGCCCTGTCGATCGGCTTCTGCCAACTTGCGGAAGGTGGTGCCGGAGCGATTGATGAGCTTCTCCCAGCCGACCCGCGCGACCCAAGCCTCCAGCCGCGCCCGATCGATGCCGGCGACCTTGTAGTCGTGGAAGGCGTAGGCGACGCCGCTGCCATCGAGCGCGGCGCGCGCCTTCTTCATCGTGTCGCAGGCACGGATGCCGTAGATGGTGATGGGCATGGGGCGGGCTCCGGGAGGACGCGATACGGCCGATCCGCCGAGCACGACGGCCCTCGATATTGTCGGCGTGGCGGGTTTCTGGTTATATATCCGGGAACGACGGAGGTAGGAAGTCATGAGCGATGCGCGCCGACTTGCCGTCCAGAATCACCGATTGCGTCTGCGCGAGCGTGGGGTCGCGCGGTTCGAGGTCCAGGGCCTCGACCGCGACCGCGACTTGATCCGTCGGCTGGCGCGACGTCTGGCCGAGGGCGGGGCCGAGGCGCAGCAGCTCAGGCGAGACATGGAACGGTCGATCGGCGGCGAGCCACCGACGACCGGGGGCATCCTCGCGGCCCTGCGGCGCTCGCCCTTGGTCGGCGTCGACCTCGCCCTCGAGCGTCCGTTCGACGCCGGGCGCGAGGTCGATCTGTGACGCGCTGGCTGCTCGACACCAACATTTTGAGCAATCTGGTCAAGCCGGAACCGTCGACGGCGCTGGTCGCCTGGATGGCGGAGCGGCGCGACGAGGATCTGTTCGTTTCCGCCCTGACGATCGCCGAAATTCGGCGCGGCATCCTCGATCTGCCGTCCGGCCGCCGCCGCGACGGGCTGGAGGCATGGTTCTCAGGCCCCGAAGGCCCGCCGGCCCTGTTCGCCGGCCGCATCCTCGCCTTCGACGAGGCGGCGGCGCTCGTCTGGGCCCGCCTGATGGCGGAAGGCCGCGCGACCGGCCGCCCCCGCAGCGCCCTCGACACGATCATCGCCGCCACGGGGGTGGCCAACGGGTGTGTGGTGGTTACGGGGAACGAGCGGGATTTCGTGGGGGTGGAGGTGGTCAATCCGATGGGGGTAGCATAGCGAACGCGCGGTGCGAGCACCACTGCACCATTTGCATTATTGATTGTATTTTGGATATAATTCGAACTCTTTGCGATTTGAGGGACTAGGCGCATGAAAGTATTCATAAGTTGGAGCGGAATCAGAAGCAAGGCGCTGGCGAACGCTCTTCGCGATTGGCTCCCCCTCGTACTTCAGTATGTAAAGCCATGGGTTTCCGATAAAGATATTGGCGCCGGAGATCGTTGGGCGCAATCAATTGCAGGTGAACTGGAAACATCAAATTTTGGAATTATATGTATTACACCAGAAAACTTGCAATCTGAGTGGATCCTGTTTGAAGCTGGCGCACTATCCAAATCCATGCTCGATGCAAAAGTAATTCCACTTCTTTTTGGCCTTGAGCTTAGTGACTTAAGCGGACCACTTTCGCAGTTCCAGGCCCAAAAAGTCGAAGAGACCGGAATTATGGAGGTTGTTCGCGCAATCAATAAAGTTGCAGACGGACAGACCAACGAAGGCATCGTGAGCCGCTTGGTTCCGCAATTATGGCCGTCGCTCAAGGAAGAACTTGAAAGGATTTCAAGCACACAGCCACCCGAAAAGCACATGCGACCACAACATGAAATACTCGAGGAACTCGTTACTAGTGTTCGCGGACTCAACTCACGAATTCGTGATTTCGACCCAGAACTCTCTGAAAAGGACCGCTACTCTCGCCGGAGAAAAATGCGCTTCCATCCCCGTATGATCGAAGAATTTTCTTATATTTCAGGGGAATTGGATGATGCACCGATTGCTCTTCTCATTATGGCCGGCTTCATTCGGGACGATTACCCATGGCTTTCTGAACTCTTGACGGAGTCATACCGTGAAATTCGAGATGGAGGCCCGGAAGAGGCAGAACGGGCGCTCAATCGCCTCAGAAGGTCAATGAAATATCTTAGTCGCGGCGGAATGATGCGAGATATGATGGGAGGTCCAAAAGAATATATGATGATGATGGACGAATTGGGCATGTTCATAGATATGACAATTCATCATATTATTGAAAGGTACCCTTCACCAGGATCTATAGAGACCGAAAGTTCAAAAGACTAAACTAATACATCCCTTCAAAGAATTAATATTTAAATAAACCATGTCGAGGTTGCAAATCCCCTCTGCCCTGCGCTCGCGCTCCGGGCGTTCGTCGTTCGTGAAGCTCCACCGGAGCTT
>JAFHCF010000262.1:0-34036 GCA_048497495.1 Prosthecomicrobium sp. | reverse complement strand
GGGCCGACGCGGCTCGCGGGATCAGTAGGCCAGGGGCCAGTTGCTCCAGTACTTGCGGGTGTCGCGCCACAGTCCGATCAACCCGTCGGGCAGCCAGCGCAGGAAGACCACGATCACCACCCCGTAGGCGATGCCGCGGATCTCGAAGACGTAGGTGGTGTAGAGGGTCGAGTCGGAGCTGCCGAAGAGGGTGAAGACGAGGCGGATCGCCTCCGGCAGGAACGACAGGAAGACCGCGCCGAGGATGGCGCCGGAGATCGATCCGAGACCGCCGAGGGTGAGGAAGGCGAGCGCCTCGATCGACAGGATGAGGGCGAAGACGTCGATGTTGACGAAGCGGATCTGCAGCGAGATCAGCGCCCCCGCCACGCCGACGATGAAGGACGAGATGACGAAGGCGAGGAGCTTGTAGCGCACCAGATCGATGCCCATCACCCGGGCGGCGATGTCGTGGTCGCGGATCGCCATCCAGGCGCGGCCGATGCGGCTGCGCGACAGGTTGAGGGCGGCGAGCACCGCCAGAACCGTCACGCCGAGCACCAGGTAATAGAGCGGCGGCCCGCGCTGGACATCGACGCCGAAGATCACGGCGCCGTTGACGAAGATGCCGTTCGGCCCGTGGGTCAGGCCCTCGGCGTAGAGGATGACGTGGTTGATGATGAAGGAGAAGGCGAGGGTGGTGATCGCCAGATAGAGCCCCTTCAGGCGCAGCGACGGCACGCCGACGACGATCGAGATCGCCGCCGCCACGGCGCCGGAGGCCGGCAGCGTCGCCCACACCGGCCAATGATGATCGACCAGCAGCACGCCGTTGGTGTAGGCGCCGACCGCGAGGAACCCGGCCTGGCCGAGCGAGATCAGGCCGGTGGTGCCGGTGAGCACGTTGAGGCCGACGGCGCCGACCACCGCGATCAGCGCCGAGACCATCAGCGTCAGGGCGTAGGGACCGACGGCGAGGGGAACGGCGAGGAGGCCGGCGATCAGGATCGCGACCCAGGCCCATACCGTCGGGTTGTCGGTGAGCGCGACATATTGGCCGTGGCGTTCCTTGAAGTGTCCGGTCCGCATGCTCACACCCGCTCGATTTGACGACTGCCGAAGAGGCCGTAGGGCCGGACCATCAGCACGACGACGATGACGACGAACCCCGAGATCTCGCGCAGGCCCTGGCCGACATAGCCCTGGAAGAGGTTCTCGACGACGCCGATGACGAGGCCACCCAGCGCCGCGCCGATCACCGAGTCGAGGCCGCCGAGGATCACCGCCGGGAAGGCCTTCATGCCCTGGAACCACATGTCGGGGGCGAGCTTGAAGTTGGCGGCGAAGAGGACGCCGGCGACCGAGGCGATGGCGGCGGAGAACATCCAGGCGAAGGCGTGGATGCGGCTCACCGAAATGCCGGCGAGCAGCGCCGCCGTCTCGTTGGCCGCCACCGCCCGCATGGCGACGCCGATGCGGCTGAAGCGCAGGAAGGCCCAGGCGATCAGCGTGACCAGCGCCATGCAGGCGATGAGCGCCAGTTGCGCCGGATAGAAGGGCACCGCGCCGATGCGCACGACCTCGGTCGGCAGGCCGATGGGGAAGGTCGCCGGGTCCGGCCCCCAGATCATGATGGTGACGCCGCGCAGGATGACGGCGAGGCCGACCGTGACCATGACGATGGCGAAGGTCGGCTCGCCGAGCATCGGACGGATGAAGATGCGCTCGAGCGTCAGGCCGATCAGCATCGAGACCGGGATCGTCGCCGCCATCAGCGGCAGGAACGAGAGCCCGGTGCGATCGGCGATCGAGAAGGAGACGTAGGCGGTCAGCATCACCAGCTCGCCCTGGGCGAAGTTGACGACGCCGGTCGCCTTGTAGACCAGCGCGAAGCCCATGGCGATCAGCCCATAAGCCGCGCCGGTGACGAGGCCGGTGGAGAGCAGCAGGAAGAGGAAATCCATCAGGCCGTCCTCCCGTAGATCCGCGTGATCTCGTCCTTGAACTTCTCCTCGATGATGCGGCGGCGCACCTTCATCGTGGCGGTCAGCTCGCCGTCGTCGTGGTCGAGTTCCTTGCCGAGGATCAGGAACTCGCGGACGTTCTCGACCCGGGCGAAGCGGTCGTTGACCCGCCGCACCTCGCCGGCGACGAGGTCGCGGACGTCGTCGTTTTCGGCCAGCGTGCGATAGGTGGTGTAGGCGATCTTCTTCTCCTGCGCCCATTTGCCGGTCGCCTCGAAGTCGATCTGGATCAGGGCGGAGAGGAAGTTGCGGCCGTCGCCGAGCAGGATCGCCTCGCGGACGTAGGGGCTGTCCTTCAATGCGTTCTCGATCAGCGACGGGGTGATGTTCTTGCCGCCCGAGGTGATCAGGATGTCCTTCTTGCGGTCGTGGACCCGCACTTCGCCGTTCGCCTCGAAGCCGACGATGTCGCCGGTGTGGAGGAAGCCGCCATGAAGCGCCCGGGCCGAGGCCTCCTCGTCGAAGAGATAGCCGAGGAAGATGCTCGGCCCGGCGATCAGCAATTCGCCGTCGTCGGCGAGCGTCTGCTCGAGGCCGGGGATGGGGAGGCCGGAGCAGCCCGACAGCGTCGCGCCGGGCTGCTGCATGTGGGAGACGCCGGCGCATTCGGTCATGCCGTAGATCTGGTAGAGCGGCACGCCGAGGATCCAGAAGAAGAGCAGCACTTCCGGCGATACCGGCGCGCCACCGCAGAAGCCGTTCTTCACCCGATCGAGGCCGAGGAAGCGCTTCAGCGAGCGAAAACAGACGACCCAGAGAACGAAGTGGGCGAGGCGATCGGCGAGTGAGGCGAAGGCGCCGCCGTTGGCGAGACGCCGCTCGGCGATCGGCCGGCCGCGCTCGAGGCAGCGGGCGAGGAACCACTGCTGGAAGCGGGTGGCGTCCTTGGAGCGGTTCACCACCGTCTGCCGCATCTTCTCCCAGATGCGCGGCACGCCGAGGAAGCCCTTTGGCGCGATCTCGCGCAGGTTGGCGACGACGGTGTCGACCGACTCGGCGAAGTTCACGGTGCAGCCGGTGACCAGCTGCATCACCATGGAGAAGCTGCGCTCGGCGACGTGGCAGAGCGGCAGGTAGCACAGCACCGACCAGGTCTCGGCGGTCAGCCCGAGCGTGCCGACAACCTTCGACGCCGAGGCCAGCATGTTGCGATGGCTGAGCATCGCGCCCTTGGGCATGCCGGTGGTGCCGGAGGTATAGACGATGATCGCCACGTCGTCGGGCCGGCCCGCCGCCAGCAGCCGGTCGACCTCGGGTCCGAGCCGCGCCTCGTCGCGCCGACCCGTCTCCTCGACCTCGGCGAAGGCGAGGAGGCCGGAGCGGTCGTAGTGGCGCATGCCCTTCATGTCGACGCAGACGATCGTCTCCAGATCGGGCAGGCCGTCGCCGTGGGCGCGGGCGGCGAGGACCTTGTCGGTCTGTTCCTGATCGCCGCAGACGACGAAGCGCGCCTTGGAATGGCGCAGGATGTATTGCAACTCGGGCCAGGGATTGGTCGGATAGATGCCGAGACAGGCGCCGCCGGCCATCTGGGCGGCGAGATCGGCGCAGAACCACTCCGGGCTGTCGTCGCCGGCGATGGCCAGGCGATCGCCGGGACGGAAGCCGAGAGCGGTCAGGCCGATGGCGAAGGCGCGGACGCGCTCGAAATAGTCGCCCCACGTGGTCCGCCGCCACAGGCCGCGGTCCTTCTCGCGCAGCGCCAGGGCGCTCGTCCGCGTCCGCGCGTGGTGCGCCAGGATCTGCGGCATGGTCAGGGCCATGGGATCGAAGCCGGGCGCGCTCATGCCGCACCTCGCCGCGATCCGAGATAGGCGTCGACCACCGCCGGATCGGCCGACACCTCGGCCGGGGTTCCCTCCGCGATCTTGCGGCCGTGATTGACGACGCAGATCCGGTCGGAGATGTCCATGACGATGCCCATGTCGTGCTCGACCATGAGCACGGTCATGCCGAGTTCGTCCTTGAGGTCGAGGATGAAGCGAGCGATGTCCTCGCGCTCCTCCTGGTTCATGCCGGAGACCATCTCGTGGAGCAGCAGCAGCCGTGGCCGGACCGCCAGCGCCCGGCCGAGCTCGACCTTCTTCTGCTGGCCGTAGGAGAGCGTGCCGACGACGTGGTCGCGGATGTCCTCGATCTCCAGGAAGTCGATGATCTCCTCGACCCGCTCGCGCGCCCGGATCTCCTCGCGGCGGGCGCGCCCGAAGAACAGGGCGGCGGAGATCGGATCGGTCTTCAGATGGGCGTGCATGCCGACGAGGATGTTGTCGGCCACCGTCTCGTGCTTGAACACCGCGAGGTTCTGGAAGGTGCGGGCGATGCCGAGGGCCGCCAGCGCATGGGTGGGGAACTCGGTCAGATCGCGGCCGTCGAAGAGGATGCGGCCGACGGTGGGGCGCAGCACCGCGCTGATCAGGTTGAAGATCGTCGTCTTGCCGGCGCCGTTGGGGCCGATGAGGCTGTAGATCTGCCCCTCCTCGACCGTGAACTCGACACCGTTGACGGCGGTGAGGCCGCCGAAGCGCATGGTGACGTCGTGGAGCGAGAGAAGAGCGGTCACGACAGCCACCTCTTGCGACGCTTGTAGTGTTTGACGTCGCGCATGCTGCGGCGTTCCCCGCCGGACATGCCGAGGTAGAACTCCTGGACGTCGCCGTTGGCGCGCAGCTTTTCCGCCGGTCCGTCGAGGACGATGCGGCCGTTCTCGATGATGTAGCCGAAGGAGGCGACCTCGAGCGCCAGCTGGGCGTTCTGCTCGATCAGCAGAACCGTCAGCTGCTCCTCGCGGTTGAGCCGGGTGACGGTCTCGAAGATGTCGTCGACGATCTGCGGCGCCAGGCCGAGGGAGGGCTCGTCGAGCATGAGGAGGCGCGGCCGGCCCATCAGCGCCCGGCCGATCGCCACCATCTGCTGCTCGCCGCCGGAGAGATAGCCGGCGATCTCGTGACGGCGCTCGCGCACCCGGGGGAAGAGGCCGTAGATCCGCTCGAGCCCTTCGGCCACTTCACCGCCACGACGGGTGAAGCCGCCCATGAGGAGGTTCTCCTCGACGGTGAGCGTGGCGAAGAGGGCGCGGCCCTCCGGCACCTGGATCAGGCCACGGCGGACGATGTCGTCCGGTCGCGCCGCGCCGATCTCCTCGCCGAGGAACGTCACGGTGCCGCCGACGATCTCGCCGTCCTCCTGGTGGAGGACGCCGGAAATCGCCTTCAACAGGGTCGACTTGCCCGCCCCGTTGGAGCCGAGCAGGGCGACGATGGCGCCCGCCTCGACCGCGAGCGAGACGTCGCGCACCGCCTCGATGGCGCGGCCGTAGAGGACTTGGACGTTGGCGAGGCTCAGCACGACCGCACCCGTTCCCGCAAGGCGGCGAAGCGGCGGCGACAGGGGAAATGAGCAGAATTCTCCAACGCCGCCTCACGACGACCGCGATCGGCGGCGACGCGAGCCGGACGGGACCTGGGCGGGGTGGTGCGGTGCATCAGAATTCCTCCCGTCCTACTTATGTAATCATCGATCGGTCGAGACCGACGCGGCGCCTGCATTTGACTCTTGCATTGATCGCCGTCGTGATGAATTGTCTTCATTAAGTGGCGATCGAACCGGTTTGTCAATCCCCTTGCGAGCGTCTCGCAGCCGATCCGGAGGGCACACCGAAACGACGGAGGAAAAGCCCATGCCCGATCGGGAGAAGGTCCCGGAGGCGGTCGTCGTCGACCGTCCGGCGCCCGGCGTGAGCCGGTTCACGATGACCGGCGGAACCGCTTTCAACACTCTCACCTTCGAATTGATCGCCGGCCTCGACGCCGCGCTCGAGGCGGCGCGGCGCGAGGGCGCGCGGGTGGTGATCGTCACCGCCCGCAGCGGCGCCTTCTGCGTCGGGGCTCACATCGACTATTTCACCGCGGCGGACGGCCGGGTCGGCTCGCCGCGGGCGGTCACCGACGGTTACGTCGGTCCGATCCTCGACGTTTTCGCCAAGCTCGGAACCATGCCCTTCGCCACCATCGCGGCGATCGACGGGCCGGCGCTGGGCGGCGGATTCGAGTTGGCGCTCGGCTGCGATTTCCGCATCGTCGCCGAGGAGGCGCGCGTCGGGCTGCCGGAAGCGCGGCTCGGGGCGATCCCGGCGGGCGGCGGACTGCAGCTCCTCGCCAAGATCGTCGGCCGCGCCAAGGCGCTGGAGATCATCCTCCTCGGCGACACGATGAGCGGCCGCGAGGCCGAGGCCCTGGGCCTGGCGACGCAGGCGGTGCCGCGCGAAGGCCTCGCCGACGCGGCGCTCGCCCTGGCGCGGCGGCTTCTGGTCTCGAGCCCGATCGCCGTCGCGGCGGCGAAACGGGCGGTCTTCGCCTGCGAGACCGCCGGTCCGCGCGAGGCCGACCGGATCGCCCTCGACATCCTCGGCGAGGTGGCGGGTGGCGCGGACTGGGGCGAGGGCATGAGCGCCTTCGTCGAGAAGCGTCGCCCGCGCTTCGTCGTCGATTGACGGACGCGACGAAATGAGATCGCCTCGGCGGCAACGAAGAACACGCGAGGAAGCGACGCCCATGTCGATCACCACCGCCGAAGCCATCGCCCGCGCCGGCAAGACCGACGTCTATCGCCAATTCGCCTCCCAGGCCGAGCTTCGGCCACAGGCGATCGCGCTGGCGCAAGGGACGCTGAGGCGCAGCTACGGCGAGCTTCACCAGCGCGTCCTGCGGCTCGCCGGCGCGATTTCCGCCAAGGGGATCGGCCATGGCGACCGGATCGCGCTGCTCTCGGAGAACCGTTGCGAATATGCCGAGGCCGAACTCGCCGCCGCCTTCCTCGGGGCGATCATCGCCTGCCAGAACTGGCGGCAGGCGCCGGCCGAGCTGCAACACTGCGTCGATCTGGTCTCGCCGAAGCTCATCCTCGTCTCCGCCCGCCACGCCCCCCTCCTCGCCACCATCGACACGCGCGGCGTCGAGGTGCTGACGATCGACACGGGCTGGGAACGTCTGATCGCCGAAGGCCGGGCCGACGTCGCCGCGCGGCCCGACGTCGATCCCGAGGACGGGCTGGTGATCCTCTACACCTCCGGCACCACCGGCATGCCGAAGGGGGCGCTGATCAGTCATCGCGCCGAGATCGCCCGCAACGCGGCGCTGCGCCTCGACCTGCGCGCCACCGAGGAGGACGGCTTCCTCGCCTGGGCGCCGATGTTCCACATGGGCTCGACCGATCAGGTGTTCGGCTCGCTGATGTCGGGCTCGACCGTCCACATCTGCGACGGTTTCGACGCCGAGCGCATGGTCTCGATCATGGAGGAGAACCTGCTCGGCTGGATGCTGCTGATGCCCGGCTCGATCGAGCCGGTGGTGGCCCTGCTCGAGACCGGCCGCCGGGTCAAGGGCATCCGCGCCGTCGGCGCCATGGCCGATCTGGTGCCGCGTGAACTCGTCGCCCGACTCTCGGGCCTGACCGATGCCCCCTTTCTCAACAGTTTCGGCTCGACCGAGACCGGCCTGCCGCCGGCCTCCGCCGCGCTGATCCCGCCGGGCGCGTGGCCGACGTCGCTGTCGAAGCGCAAGAGTTCGCTGTGCGAGTTGCGGCTCGTCGACCCGGACGATCGCGAGGTGGCGGTGGGTGAGCCCGGCGAGGTCGCGGTGCGCGGGCCGACCGTCTTCTCGGGCTATTGGAACGCGCCGGAGACCAACGCCCGGGACTTTCGCGGCGGCTGGTTCCACATGGGCGACCTCTTCCGCGCCAACGCCGACGGTACTTTCGATTTCGTCGACCGCTCGAAATACATGATCAAGTCGGGCGGCGAGAACATCTATCCGGCCGAGATCGAACGGGTGCTGCTCTCCGATCCGCGCGTCAGCGACGCGGTGGTGGTGAAGCGGGCCGATCCGAAATGGGGCGAGGTGCCGGTCGCCTTCATCTCACGTCGGGACGACAGTCTCGACGCCGCGACCATCGATGCGATGTGCAAGGCGGCGCTCGCCGGTTACAAGCGGCCACGGGAGATCCGATTCATCGCGTTCGAGGCTTTTCCGCGCTCGACCACCGGCAAGATTCAGCGTCACGAGATGGAGCAATGGCTCCTCGACTGACCGCGAACGCGACGAACGCCCGGGAGGGACGCTCTCGCGGCGAGGAGTGAAGGACGAGCCATGGCCAAGGCGGCGAATGCGACGGGGGTGAAGGCGCGGCGACAGGTGAACCGGTTGCCGCCGGAGCAGCGTATCGCCGACATCATGCGGGCGGCGCGCGAGGTCTTCACCGAGCGCGGCTATTCCGAGGCGCTGATCTCGGAGATCGCCGAGCGGGCCGGCGTCGTCGAGGGCAGCATCTATCGCTTCTTCACCAACAAGCACGACCTGCTCGTGCGGGTGGTGGAGACCTGGTACGAGAGCATGCTCCAGCGCGACGCCGAACAGTTCGCGGCGACGCGCGGCACCTGGAACCAGATCCGCTACATCGTCCACCACCACCTCGCCTCGATCCGCACCGAGCCGGCGCTCTCCCGCCTCGTCTTCCAGGAACTGCGGCCCGATCCGGACTATCGCAAGACCCGGCTGTTCCAGCTGAATCAGGCCTACACCCACCGGATCATCGACGTCGTGCGCGCCGCCATGGCCTCGGGCGAATTCCGCGCCGACGCCTCGCCGGCCCTGGTCCGCGCCATGCTCTACGGCTCGATCGAGCACCTGACCTGGGCCTATCTGCGCAAGGAGGGCGATTTCGATCTCACCACCGCCACCGACGGCATCACCGACATGATCTATCGCTCGCTCGTCGCCAACCCGCCGACGCCGACGCGGGAGCCGTTGACCCGGGCGATCGATCGGCTGGAGAAGATCGCCGACCGGCTCGAGGGCGCGAGCGCGGCTCAGACGTCGAAATAGGCCGGTTTCGCGATCGTCCAGGTCTCGCCCCAGAGCTGGCTGCCGCCGGCGACGTTCAGCACCTCGCCGGTGACGAAGCGCCCCGCCGGCCCGCCGAGATAGGCGCAGGCCTCGGCGACGTCCCAGGGGGTGCCGACCCGCATCATCGGATTGGACCTGGGGTAGGTCGCGACCACCTCCGGCGCGTAGACGTTCCAGCCCCTGGTCTCGATCGCCCCCGGCGCGACGCAGTTGATGCGGATGCCGAGCGGCGCCCATTCCACCGCGAGCGCGCGGGTGAGGCCGACGACGCCGGCGCGCGCCGCGATCGTGTGGGCGACGCCGTGGAGGCCGTGTTCGGTCACCACCACGATGTTGACGATCGACCCGGGGCGCTCGGCGTCGCGCCAGTGTCGGGCGGCGGCCTGCATCATGAACCAGGTGCCGTCGAGATTGGTCGAGACGACCGAGTTCCAGCCCTTGACCGAAAAATCGATGGCGGCCTGCGGGAACTGGCCGCCGGCCGAATTGATCAGGAGATCGAACCCCCCGGTCTCGGCCACCACCGTCGCCATCAGCGCGTCGACCGATTCGGGCCTGCGGATGTCGACGGCGTGGCCGGACGTGTCGATGCCGGCGTCGCGCATCGCCACGACGGCGCCGGCGAGTTTGCCCTCGTCACGGCCGGCGATGACCACCCGGGCGCCGAGCCGGCCGAGGAGCCAGCCGCAAGCGCGGCCGATGCCCCCCGCCCCGCCGGTGATCAACACCGTCCGGCCGGCGAAGCAACCGGGCGCATAGACGGTCGGCAGGGTGGCGAGATCGCCGTCGTCGAGACCAAACGGCCTTTGGCTCTTCGTCTCGCTCATCTCACTTCATGTCCCTCAGCAATTCGCCGGCGATGATCAATTTGCGCACCTCGGTCGTCCCGGCGCCGATCTCGAGCAGCTTGATCGAGCGGTAGAGGCGGTTGATCTCGGATTCCCAGATGTAACCCGAGCCGCCGTGGATCTGTATCGCCTTGTCGAGCACCGCGTGGCAGGCCTCGGCGGCATACATGACGGAGGCCGCGGTCAGCTTGTGGATGTCGCCGCGCCCGCCGCCGCCGATCTCCAGCGAGGCGGCGGCGAGCGTCCGGTAGGTGAAGGTGCGCATGGTCTCGACCGAGACATACATGTCGGCGAGCATCGACTGGACCATCTGGAAGCTGCCGATCGGCTTGCCGAACTGGCGGCGGGTCTTGGCGTAGTCGATCGCGAGATCGAGGCCGCGCTCGGCGATGCCGAGGCAGATCGGCGAGATCATCGCCCGCTCGAGATCGAGGCCGCTCATGACGATCGAGACGCCGGTGTTCTCGCCGCCGACGAGGTTCTCGGCCGGGATACGGCACTCGTCGAAGACCAGTTCGCCGGTCTGGCTACCGCGATAACCCATCTTCTCGAGCTTCTGGGCGACGGCGAAGCCGGGGGTTCCCTTCTCGACGACGAAGGCGGAGATGCCGTGGGCACCCTTCTCCCTGTCGGTCTTGGCATAGACCAGGATCACGTCGGCGACCGGGCCGTTGGTGATGTAGATCTTGGAGCCGTTCAGCACCCACTCCTCGCCGTCGCGCCGCGCCGTGGTGCGCATCGAGCCGAGCGCGTCGGATCCGGCGCCGGGTTCGGTCAGCCCCAGACAGCCGATCTTGCGGCCCGAGCAGAGGTCGGGCAGCCATTTCTCCCGCTGGGCCCGCGAGCCGTTGCGGAAGAGATTGTTGGCGCAGAGGTTGTCGTGCGCCACCCAGCTCAGCGCCATGGCGTGGTTCCAGCGCGAGAAGCCCTGGAGCACGAGGCCCGCCGCCGTCAGATCGAGGCCGGCGCCGCCGAACTCCTCCGCGATGGTGATGCCGAAGAGGCCGGCCTGATGGAGAATGGCGCGCTGCTCTTCCGTCAGGTCCCAGGCGGGGTCCATCGCGCCGTTCCCCGGATAATGGCTTTCGATCGCCGACATCGGTTCCTCCCCCAGAGGTGTGCTTCAGGCCGCTGATCCCGCGGTGCGCGGACGTGGCTCTTTCCAGCCGAACCCCATTCCTTTCATGGAACGGCGTTTACTGAGTGATTTTCATATTAATTGCAGAGCGACTCGGAAGCGTCAAGTCGTGCGGTCGATGGCTCGCTATTCGGCTGATTTCATCGCTATTTCACAGACACTCGATGATGCGAACGGCTCGCGTCTCGTCCTCGAGGGGTGCCCTGTTGACAGGCTTGATGAATTATATTCATTTAACTGGAGAGGCGGCACAGACCGCGACGAGGACGATCCGGGAGGCAGCCTTGGCGAATGTGGTGCGAACCGAGAGATCGGGCGGGGTCGCCACGATCACGATCGATCGCGAGGAGCGGCGCAACGCCCTCGACGAGGCGGTGGCGGCGGCGATCGTCGCGGCCCTCGACGAGGCGGAAGCCGATCGGTCGGTGCGCGCCGTGGTGTTGACCGGCGCCGGCGACAAGGCCTTCTGCGCCGGCGGCGACCTGACGCCCGGCGCCGACGGCACCCCCTTCGTCATCGACGCCGCCGATCCGCGCCACTACGTCGCCGCCCTGCTGCGCCGCATGGACGCCTGCCGGCTGCCGCTCGTCGCGCGGGTCAACGGCGCCGCGCTCGGCGGCGGATTCGGCCTCGCCTGCGCCTGCGATCTCGTCGTGGCGAGGGCCGACGCGCCGATGGGCACCACCGAGGTGCGGGTCGGGCTCTTCCCGATGATGATCCTGCCCCATCTGCTGCGCACCGTGCCGGTGCGCCTCTTGATGGAACTCTGCCTGACCGGCGAGCCGATCACCGGGGCCCAGGCGCGCGACGCCGGCATCGTCAACCAGGCGGTCGCGGCTGAGGATCTCGACGCGGCGACGGCGCGGCTGGTCGAACGGGTGACGTCGAAGTCGCCGACCGGCATCCGGCTGGGCAAACAGGCGCTCGCCAAGATCCGCGAGATGTCGTGCGATCAGGCGCTCGAATACGCCCAGTTCATGCTCGCCAACATGGCGCGCACGGCGGACGCCCGCGAGGGCCTCGCCGCCTTCGCCGAGAAGCGCGCGCCCGTCTGGACGGCGGAGTGAGGCCGATGGACAGGATCGTCCGCATCGGCTGTGGCGCCGGCTTCTGGGGCGATACGCCGGAGGGCCCGGCCCAACTCGTCGGCTCGGGAGCCATCGACTATCTGGTGCTCGACTATCTCGCCGAGATCACCATGTCGATCCTGGCGCGGATGAAGGCGAAGACCCCGACGCTCGGCTATGCGACCGACTTCGTCTCGCTGGTGATGAAGCCGCTGGCACGGGAGATCGCGGAAAAGAAGATCCGCGTCGTCACCAATGCCGGCGGGGTCAATCCACGAGCGGCGCGGGAGGCGCTCGAAGCGGTCTTCCGCGAGGTCGGGGTCGACCTGAAGGTGGCGGTCGTCCTCGGCGACGATCTTTCGGGCCACGCCGAGCGGTTCCGCGCGGCGGGCGTCACCGAGATGTTCTCGGGCGCGGCCTTTCCCGAGAGCCTCGCCAGCCTCAACGCCTATCTCGGCGCCTTTCCGATCGCCGCGGCGCTCGCCGCCGGCGCCGACGTCGTCATCACCGGGCGTTGCGTCGATTCGGCCCTCGTCCTCGGGCCGCTCGTCCACGAATTCGGCTGGGGCCCCGAGGATCTCGATCTCCTCTCCGCCGGCAGTCTCGCCGGCCACGTGCTCGAATGCGGCACCCAGGTCACCGGCGGCATCTTCACCGATTGGCGCGACGTCGCGGCGGGCTGGGATCGGATGGGCTTTCCGATCGCCGAATGCGCCGCCGACGGCGCCTTCGTCGTGACCAAGCCGAAGGGCACCGGCGGGCTGGTGACGGCGATGACCGTCGCCGAACAGGTGGTCTACGAGGTCGGCGATCCCACGGCCTACATCCTCCCCGACGTGGTCTGCGACTGGTCGCGGGTGAGCCTCGCCGAGGTCGGGCCGGACCGGGTGCGGGTGACGGGCGCGCGGGGATTGTCGCCGACGCCCTCCTACAAGGTGAGCGCCACCCATGCCGACGGCTGGCGCGCCGCCGTCTCCATGATGATCGCCGGCCGCGAGGCGGTGGCCAAGGGGCAAGCGGTCGGCGCCGCGATCCTCGCCCGCAGCCGGCGGCTGATGGGGCAAGCGGGCTTTTCCGATTTCGCCGAGACCTCGATCGAGGTGCTCGGCGGCGAGGCGAGCTACGGCGCGTCGAGCCGGGCCCGCGACGCCCGCGAGGTCGTCTTGAAGATCGGCGTGCGCCATCCGTCCGAGGAGGCTTTGCGGATCTTCGCCCGCGAGATCTACCCGGCGGCGACCGCCATGGCGCAGGGCCTCACCGGCTTCGCCGGCGGCCGGCCCGAGCCGCAGCCGGTGATCCGGCTCTATTCCTTCCTGGTCCCCAAGGCGGAGGTCGCGGTCGAGGTCGAGATCGACAGTCGACGCCTGGCGCAGCCGATCGCCCTCGGACAACCCTTCACGGCGCCGACCCCGGCCGCGATCGAGGCCGCGCCACCGCCCGCGCCGACGGCGACGGTGCCGCTGATCGCGCTCGCCCATGGGCGCAGCGGCGACAAGGGCGACGTCGCCGACATCGGCATCCTCGCCCGCCGGCCGGCCTTCGTCGCGGCGATCCGCGCCGGCCTGACGCCGGAGGCGGTGAGGAGCCACCTCGGCCATTTCGTCGAGGGTCCGGTCGAACGTTTCGAATGGCCGGGGCTCGACGGCTTCAACCTCCTCCTGCACCGGGCGCTCGGCGGCGGCGGTGTCGCCTCGCTGCGCCACGACCCGCAGGGCAAGACCTACGCGCAGATCCTGCTCGATCTCCCCGTCGCCGTGCCGGCCGCCTGGCTCGCGCCGGGCGGGCCGCTCGAGGCCTGGGCCGGCGCCGATCGCAACGGAGGACCCGCCGCATGACCGCCGCCGCACTCGATCTCGACCGCCGACCGGCGCCGCTCTTCGCCAAGGTGCTCGTCGCCAACCGCGGCGAGATCGCGGTGCGGGTCCTGCGCACCCTCGCCGAGATGGGCATCGCCTCGGTCGCCGTCCATCATGCCGCCGAGCGCCAGGCGAAGCATGTGACGCTCGCCGACGAGGCGGTGGAGATCACCGGCGCGACGCCGATCGCCGCCCATCTCGACGCCGAGCAGATCATCCGCGCCGCCCTCTCCGTCGGCGCCGAGGCGATCCATCCGGGCTACGGCTTCCTCTCGGAGAACGCCGGCTTCGCCCGCGCCGTGATCGAGGCCGGTCTCACCTTCATCGGGCCGTCGCCGGAGACCATCCGGCTGATGGGCGACAAGATCTCGGCGATCGAATTCGCCCGATCGCATGGCGTGCCGGTGGCGCCCTCGGTCATGCCGACCGGCGACATGGCGGCGTTTCTGGCGCAAGCGCAGGCGATCGGCTTTCCGCTCCTGATCAAGGCGGCGGCCGGCGGCGGCGGCAAGGGCATGAGCATCGTGGGCGCCGCCGACGAACTCGGCGAGGCGGCGCGGATCGCGTCGAGCGAGGCGAGCCGCTATTTCGGCGACGGCCGCATCTATGCCGAGCGCTATGTCGAGCGCCCGCGCCACATCGAGGTCCAGGTGCTCGGCGACGGCGCGGGCGAGGCGATCCATCTCTTCGAGCGCGAATGCTCGGTGCAGCGACGCTTCCAGAAGATCATCGAGGAGGCGCCGGCGGCCAATCTCCCTCGAGCGCTGCGCGACGAGATCTGCGACGCGGCGGTGCGGCTGGCGCGCGCGGCCCGTTACGCCAACGCCGGCACCGTCGAGTTCATCCTCGGCACCGACGGCCGCTTCCACTTCCTGGAAATGAACACCCGCCTCCAGGTCGAGCACCCGGTGACCGAGATGGTCACCGGCATCGACCTCGTCCGCGCCCAGATCGAGATCGCCGCCGGACGCGGGCTGCCGGTGACGCAAGCCGAGGTGACGCCGCGCGGCCACGCGATCGAATGCCGCGTCTCGGCCGAGGATCCGGAGGGCGGCTACCTGCCGGCGACCGGGACCATCCGGCTGCTCGAGCATCCGCAAGGCCGCGACATCCGCTTCGAGAACGCCCTGACGCGCGGCCAGAAGGTGACCACCGACTTCGATCCGATGCTCGCCAAGCTCGTCGTCCACGGCCGCGACCGCGACGAGGCGATCGACCGGGCGATCGCCGCCCTCGGCGATCTCGCGGTGCTCGGCGTCACCGTCAACGTCGATCATCTCGCCCGCATCCTCGGCCACGAGGCCTTCCGCGCCGGCGATCTCCACACCGGCTTCGTCGGCGAGCACGCCGGCGCGCTGGCGCCGCCGGCGACGAGCGAGGCCGAGCGCGACCGGGTGCTGATCGCCGCCCTCCTCGGTTTCCACGAGTTGCGCGAACTGATGGCGGGCGTCCCCGAACCCCACGCCTCGATCGGCGACTGGAGGAACTGACATGGCCACGACCCTGATCCTCGAGGGGGTCTCCCACGCGATCGAGATCCTCCGCTGGCGGCCACATCTCGTGGTGCGGATCGACGGGCGCCGGCACGAGATCACCGATGTCGACGACGGCCGCGACGGCCATCGCTCGGCGATCGTCGACGGGGCGCTCACCCGCTTCGTCCGGGCGACCGACGGCGACCGCTGCTACCTGCGCGTCGACGGCCGCACCTTCGAGGTGCGCCGGCTCGATCCGCGCGACGCGGCGGTGGGCGAGGACCATTCGCACGACGTGATCCGGGCACCGATGCCGGGCGTGGTCGTCGAGATCCATCGGGCGGCGGGAGACGCCGTGGCGCGCGGCGAGAAGATCGCGACGATCGAGAGCATGAAGCTGCAGACCGCGCTGGTGGCGCCGCGCGACGGCGTGGTGGCGAGCCTGAGGCGCGCCGCCGGCGAGACCTTCGACAAGGACGCCGTGATCGCCGAACTCGAACCGCTTTCCGGAGAGGCGTGAGATGCGCAGGCTCAGTTCGATGATCGATACGAACGGCGCCGATTTTCGCCGTTTCGACACGTACAACCGCGCCCTTCTCGCGGCGTTCCGCGAAAAGCAGGAACAGGCCCGCCACGCAAGGCCGGCGCGCGACCTCGAGCGCCTCGCCAAACAGGGCAAGATGCGGCCGCGCGAACGCATCGAGAAGCTGCTCGATCCGGGCACGCCGTTTCTCGAGCTGTCGTCGCTCGCCGCCAACATGGCCTACGACGGGGAATCGCCCTCGGCGAGCTGCATCACCGGCATCGGCGTCGTGTCGGGGCGCGAGGTGATGATCCACGCCGACGATTCCACCGTGAAGGGCGGCGCCTGGTATCCGCTGACCGCCAAGAAGATCGTCCGCGCCCTCGACATCGCCATCGAGAACCGGCTGCCGGTGGTGCACCTGAGCGATTCGGCCGGCGGCTTCCTGCAACTCCAGTCGCAGGTCTTCCCCGACCGTCACATGGCGGGGCGGATATTCCGCAACCAGTCGATCCTGTCGAAGCTCGGGGTCAAGCAACTGGCGCTGGTCTTCGGCCACTGCACCGCCGGCGGCGCCTATATTCCGGCGCTCTCCGACTACAACGTCATCGTGCGCGGCAGCGGCGCGGTGTTCCTCGGCGGGCCGCCGTTGGTCAAGGCGGCCACCGGCGAGGTGGTCGGCGTCGAGGACCTCGGCGGCGCCGACATGCACACCTCGGTCTCCGGCACCTGCGACTATCCGGCGGCGAACGAGGACGACGCGATCCTCATCGGCCGCGAGATCGTGGCGCAGTGGGAGCGGCCGAAGAAATGGGAGTGCCGGCGCGACGCGCCCGAGGATCCCGCCTATGACCCGGCCGAGCTCTACGGAATCCTGCCCGACGACATCAAGACCTCCTTCGACATGCGCGAGGTCATCGCCCGCATCGTCGACGGCAGCCGCTTCCACGAATACCAGCCGGCCTATGGCACGACGCTGATCTGCGGCTTCGCCAACATCTGGGGCTTCCGCATCGGCATCCTCGCCAACAACGGGGTGTTGTTCAACGACTCGTCGCTGAAGGGCGCCCATTTCATCGAATTGTGCAACCAGAACAACACGCCGCTGGTCTTCCTGCAGAACATCACCGGCTACATGATCGGGCGCGACTACGAGCGCCGCGGCATCACCAAGGACGGCGCCAAGATGATCATGGCGCAGAGCTGCTCGCACGTGCCGAAGTTCACGGTGATGTGCAACGGCTCGTTCGGCGCCGGCAACTACGGCATGTGCGGCCGGGCCTTCGACGGGCGGCTGCTGTTCACCTGGCCCAATCACCAGATCGGCGTGATGGGCGGCGACCAGGCGGCCAACACGCTGGCCGAGGTGAAGCTCAACCAGATGAAGCGCAACGGCGGGGCGATCGACGAGCAGGCGCTGGAGGCGCTGTGGAACGAGACGCGCAGCGCCTATCAGGAACAGCTCTCGGCCTATTTCTCGGCCTCGGAACTGTGGGACGACGGCATTCTCGACCCGGTCGACACGCGCAATGCCCTCGGCATCGCCCTGTCGGCCGCCCTCAACGCGCCGCTCGGGCCTCCGGGCTACGGCGTCTTCCGGTTCTGACCATGGCCGAGCCGATCCGCTTCTATTTCGACTTCGCCTCGCCCTATGCCTGGTTCGCGCTGTCGCGGCTCCGGGGGCTCGCCGCCGCCCATGGCCGGGAGATCGCCCATCGCCCGGTGATCCTGTGGGCGGTGCTCGAGGCCCAGGGCATCGGCGATCCGATGGGAAGCGAGACGCGCAGGGCCTACATGCTCGCCGACATGGCGCGGTCGGCGGCCTTTTTCGGCGTGCCCTTCCGCTTGCCCGAGCCCTTGCGCATCTCCACCCACCGCGCCGCCCGCCTGTTCCACGCGGTGACGGCGGCGCGACCGGAGATCGCGGCGGATCTGGCGGCGACGATCTTCGAGAGTGTCTTCGTTCGAGGAGAGAACATCGCCCGGCCGGAGGCGATCCCGGCGATCGGCGCGGCGCTGGGGCTCGACAGCGCCGCCGTCACCGGCATGATCGACGGAGCGGCGGGTCGCGACGGCCTGCGCGCGGCGGTCGAGACGGCGGTCCGGGACGGGGTCTGCGGGTCGCCTTTCGTCGTCGTCGACGGCGAGGGCTTCTTCGGGGCCGATCGGCTGCCGCAGATCGAATGGCGCCTGAAAGGCGCCGGAAACGCCCCGGGAGGGACACCGTGACCATCACCGCGCTCGATCCGACGCTCGCCGCCACCGCCTTCATCGACTGCGACGGCCCGGTCGCCCGGGCCTTCGTCGAGGAACATGCCGGCGCGGGCGAACCGATCG
The DNA here is from genome assembly GCA_048497495.1 of Prosthecomicrobium sp. Lineage (GTDB taxonomy): Bacteria > Pseudomonadota > Alphaproteobacteria > Rhizobiales > Ancalomicrobiaceae > JAFHCF01. The sequence continues at coordinate 15,890 of JAFHCF010000262.1, read as the reverse complement.
AGCGGGCGATTCGCCTCTACTACGCGGTGCGCGACCGCATCCGCTACGACTTCTTCGCCTTCGATCTCACCCCGAAGGTCTTCGTCGGGTCGCATTGCCTCCAGGCGGAGGCGGCGGTCTGCATCCCCAAGGCGGTGGCGCTGGCGACCGCCGCGCGCGCCGCCGGCATCCCCGCCCGCCTCGGCTTCGCCGACGTGAAGAACCATCTCGCCTCGCCGCGGGTGCTGGCGCTGATGGAGACCGACGTGTTCCATTGGCACGCCTTCACCGAGCTCTTCCTCGAAGGCAGATGGGTCAAGGCGACGCCGGCCTTCGATCTGGCGCTGTGCCGCCGCCACGGGGTGAAGCCGCTCGAGTTCGACGGACGAACCGACTCGGTCTTCCACGAGCACACCGGCGGCGGCGACCGGCACATGGAGTACGTCGCCCAGCGCGGCTCCTTCGACGACGTGCCCTACGAGGCCTTGGCCGCCGACCTCTCGACCCACTATCCGCGCCTGCTCGAGGCGATGGCGGCGGAACGGGCGGCGCGCGCCACGGCGAAGGTCTGAAGCCACCACGGGAGGAAGAGAAGCATGCGAGACGTCTTCATCGTCGCCGGCGCCCGTACGGCGATCGGAACCTTCGGCGGCGCGCTCGCCGGCGAGGCGCCGGCGGATCTCGGGGCGAAGGTCGGGGCGGAGGCGTTGAGGCGCGCCGGCCTCGCGGCCGAGGCGATCGATCACGTCGTCTACGGCAACGTCATTCCGACGACGCCGCGGGACGCCTATCTCGCCCGCGTCACCGGGATCGGGGCGGGCGTGCCGAAGGAAGCGCCGGCGATGACGCTCAACCGGCTGTGCGGCTCGGGCGTCCAGGCGATCGTCTCGGCGGCGCAGTCGATCATGCTCGGCGACGCGGAAGCCGCGCTCGCCGGCGGCGCCGAGGTGATGAGCCGGGCGCCGCACTACCTGACCCAGAGCCGGTTCGGGGTGAAGATGGGCCCGACCACCGCCCTCGACGGCCTGAGCGGCGTCCTCACCGACCCCTTCGGCCACGGCATCATGGGGATCACGGCGGAGAACGTCGCGGCGAAGTGGGGCATCTCGCGGGCCGAACAGGACTCCTTCGCCGTCGAGAGCCAGCGGCGCACGGCGCGGGCGATCGCCGAAGGGCGCTTCACCGATCAGATCCTGCCGATCGAGATCTCCAAGGGTCGCGCGACCGTCGCCTTCGCCACCGACGAACACCCCAAGCCGGAGACGACGCTCGACAGCCTCGCCGCGCTGCCGACGGTGTTCAAGAAGGACGGCACGGTCACCGCCGGCAACGCCTCCGGCATCAACGACGGCGCCGCCGCCGTGGTGCTGGCGAGCGAGACACGGGTGACGTCGGCCGGGCTTTCGCCCGCCGCCCGCATCCTCGGCTATGCCCATGCCGGCGTCGAGCCGGGGCTGATGGGCATCGGCCCGATCCCGGCGGTGCGGGCGCTCCTGGCGCGCACCGGGCTCTCGGTCGACGACTTCGACGTGATCGAATCGAACGAGGCCTTCGCCGCCCAGGCGCTCGCGGTCGCCCGCGATCTCGGCTTCGATCCGGCCAAGGTCAACCCGGACGGCGGCGCCATCGCGCTCGGCCATCCGGTCGGCGCCACCGGCGTCATCCTGGTGGTCAAGGCGCTCTCCCACCTGAAGCGCACGGCGGGCCGGCGGGCGCTCGTCACCCTGTGCATCGGCGGCGGCCAGGGCATCGCGCTGGCGTTCGAGATGGTGTGAGGCGCGCCCCCCGCCTCACGGCAGGAATTGCACCAGCAGCGGCGCCAACAGCGTCGTCGCCACGGCGTTGAGGCCCATGGCGATGCCGGCGAAGACGCCGGCGATCGGGTGAACGGCGAAGGCGCGGGCGGTGCCGATGCCGTGCGAGGCGAGGCCGACGGCGAAGCCGCGCGCCGCCCAATCGCGGATGCCGAGCGCGTTCATCAGGGGCGTCACCATCATCGCCCCGAGGATGCCGGTGGTGATCACCAGCGCGGCGGTCAGGGCCGGAATGCCGCCGAGGCGTTCGCTCACCGCCATGGCGACGGCGGCGGTCACCGATTTCGGCGCCAGCGAGGCGAGCACCTCGCGCGGCGCGCCGAGGGCGGCGGCGACCGCCACCGCCGAGACCATGGCGACGACCGAGCCGACCACGAGCGCCCCGGCCATCGGCAGGAGATTGCGACGGACCAGCGCCCGGTTGCGCCACAGGGGCACCGCCAGGGCCACCGTCGCCGGGCCGAGCAGGAAATGCACGAACTGGGCGCCGTCGAAATAGACGCGGTAGTCGGTGCCGGTGGCGCCGAGGAGGGCCGCGACCAGGACGACGGCGATCAACACCGGATTGACCAGCGGATGGCGGTCGCTCGCCAGCGCCAGCCGATCGGCGACGAGCCAGGCGACGAGCGTCACCGTCAGCCAGAACAGCGGGCTGGCGGAGAGATAGACCCAGAGCGAGAAGGTCATCGGCCGTCCTCCGCGTCCACCGTGCCCAACGCCCGGCGGATCGCCAGGAAGGTCCCGACGGTGGCGAGGAGAGTGAGCAGCGTCGAGACCACCAGGGCGGCGACGATCGCCACGCCCTGGGCGCCGATCAGCCCGAGATACTGCACCACGCCGACCCCGGCGGGGACGAAGAGCAGGGCGAGCGAGGCGAGCAGGCCGTCGGCGACCCGGCCGAGGGGGCCGGTCCCGGCCGCCGCGCGGTCGTCGCCGGTCAGCCGGGCGGAGACGGCGAGCGCCGCGACCAGGAAGATCAGCCCGAGCACCGGTCCGGGCAGCGCCAGGCCGAGGCCGCGCGCCGCCGCCTCGCCGGCGAGCTGGCAGATCAGGAGAACGGTAAAACCGGCGATCACCGCGCGCACCTCACGATCTCGGCGACGTTTCCCGGGCCGCACCCGCAGCGTCGTCGGATCGCAGGGTGCCCGAAACGCCGGGAGCGGTCGAGGCCGCCCGGCGAGACGCCGACCCGACGCGGAGGCATGGCCGATCGGCCCGCCGAAGGCACGGTGACGGCGTGGTCCTGAGCCGACGACGTCCGCCCGTCGAACCCGAGGGGCGGAATCGCGCGCGGACGGTGCCGAGGGTGGCGGGGCGCCGAGGATCGGGATCGACCGAACCTCGGGGACCGGGGGAAGGCCCGTGCCGCCGTCAGGCGGCGCGCACCATGCCGAGGAAGCGCTTCAGTTCGCCGGCGAGCGTCTCGGACTGGTGCGACAGATCGCGGGCCGAGGCGAGAACTTCGGCGGCGGCCTGCGAACTCTCGTCGGCGGCGCGGGTGACCTCGCCGATGTTGCTCGAAACCTCGTGCGTGCCGCGGCTCGCCCGGCCGACGTTGGCGGCGATCTCGCGGGTCGCCATGCCCTGTTGGTCCATCGCGCCGGCGATCTGCGAGACGATGCCGTCCAGTCCCTCGATCACCGCGGTGATGCCGACGATCGATGCGACCGACTCGTCGGTCGAGGTCTGAATGCCGCCGATCTGGGCGGCGATCTCCGACGTCGCCTTGGCGGTCTGGTCGGCGAGTTGCTTGACCTCCGCCGCGACCACCGCGAAGCCCCTGCCGGCCTCGCCGGCGCGCGCCGCCTCGATCGTCGCGTTGAGGGCGAGCAGATTGGTCTGGCTGGCGATGTTGTCGATGAGTTCGACCACCTGGCCGATGCGCTGCGCCGCCGTGGCGAGTTCGCGCACCCGGCCGGCGGTCTTTTCGGTGTCGGCCGTGGCGCGGGCGGTGACGCGGGCGCTCTCGTCGACCTGACGCTTGATCTCGCCGATCGAGGCGGAGAGTTCTTCCGCCGCCGCCGCCACGGTCTGGACGTTGCCGGAGGCCTCCTCGGAGGCGTGAGCGACGGCCGACGCCTGATGCGACGTGCGCTCGGCGGTGGTCGACATCTGCTGGGCGGCGCGCTCGAGCCGCACCGAAGCCTCGGCGACATGGCCGACGACCCCGCCCATCGCCTGTTCGAAGGTCTCGGCGAGACGCGCGAACTCGGCCTTGCGCGCCGCCTCGGCGGCGATGTCGAGATGTTCGCGGTCGGCCCTCAGCCGTTCCGCCTCGATGAGATTGTTCTTGAAGACGACCAGACTGGCGGCCATCCGGCCGATTTCGTCGCGGCGCTCGGCGCCGGGGATCGCGACGTCGCGCGCGCCGGCGGCGAGTTGGTTCATCGCCGTGCTCATCGCCACCACCGGACGCGACAGACCGCGGCCGAGCAGGAAGGCGAGAACCAGACCGACGGCGAGGCCGCCGAGCGTGAGGGCGCCGGTCACCGTGCGGGTGCGGCCGACGAGGTCGCTCAAGTCGGTTTCCACGGCCTCGGTCTTGTTGACGGCGGTGTCGGCGATTTCCTGGGCGGCGTCGGATACCGCCGTCGCTTCACGGGTCATCGGGCCGGCGACGATCTCGTTGATCCGTCGCGAGTCGGCGACCGTCTGGTGCAGGGTGTCGATGTAGCTCTTGAACAGAGCGGCGAGTTTCTCCGCCGTCACCTTCTTCGGTTCGTTGTCGGCGCGGGTGCCGAGCATGGCGATGGCGGTATCCACGATCCAGAGGTGGTGATCGGCCTTCTCCTCGAGCGCCGGGAGAGGATGGCGGACCAGCTCGGCGGCGATGTCGCGGGCGTTGAAGGCATTGATCAGGCCGCGCAGACCGAGTTCGCGCAGGTCGGAATCGTTGGTGAGCTTGGCGATGAGGGTGGTCTTCTCGAATTCTTGGGAGATCGTCGCGCCCTGCGGTACCAGCACGTCCGCATAGGCGGCGTCCCGTCGCTTCTTCATCCCGCTCACGTCTCTGAAGTGGCCGTTGTAGGCGGCGAGATTGCTCGCGACCTTTCCGAGCCGTTCGCGCAGGTCCGACGCGGTGGCGCCGGCGAGAGCCCGCTCGACCAGGAGGTCGAGGTCGCGAGCGGCCTTCTGTGCCTTGGGTTCCGCGTCGCCGATGTCACCGAGCAGATATTCGCGAACCTGCGCCTGATAGTCGCGAAAGCCGATGTCGATCGCCTTGGCGAGGCTCGCTTCGCGATTGTGCGCCCGGTAGCCGGCAATGCCCTGGTCGACGTCGAGAAGCGAGAAGAAGCCGACGCCGGAGACGATCGCCAGGATCGCCAGCACGGCGGCGAAGCCGAAGGTGATCTTGGCGCCGACCGACCGAACGGCGGAAACACGCTCGCCGATTTGAGACGCATGCGATTGCGGGGCCATGCCGGGGACCTTTCGAAGGTGAGTCTCGGGGCGTCGTCGGTCGGTCGAGTGACCGACGAGCGAATCCGCGGCTGCGGAGACCGCAGGTGCGACTGAACGCCTCTTTTCTTAACGAATTCTCGAGCCGACCCGGATCGGCGTCACGTTTGTGAAATTTCGGTTGTGACGCTCGTCATTTCTGACGAGGACGAGCTCCTGGTTCAGGCAGGCCGTCACCGCGGCTCGCGAATCGATCGTCGGCGAGAGGGTTCCCGGCGGCCGGGAACCCTGGTCTTCGTCGGCGGCGCGGGCGGTGACGTCCCGCGCCGAGCCTCACTTCGCCTTGGCCGGATCCTTGACGTCGGGGATGGTCTCGGTCTCGACGTTCCACAGATGGCCGTCGACCCGTTCGACCTTGCGGATGTAGACGTTCTGGACGATGTCGCGGGTCGCCGGGTCGATCGACATGGGGCCGCGCGGGCTCGTCCAGGCGAGGCCCTTCATCGCCGTGACCAGGGCTTCGCCGCCGGCGCCGTCGGTCTTCTTCAGCCCCTCGTAGAGGGCATGCATGCCGTCCCAACCGGAAACCGCCATGAAGTTCGGCCGCTTGCCGGTCGCCTTGGTCATCGCCGCGACGAAGGCCTTGTTCTCCGGGCTCGGATGGGCCGCCGAATAGTGATGGGCGGTGATGACGCCGAGGGCGACGTCGCCCATGCCGTCGAGGATGTCGTCGTCGGTGACGTCGCCGGTGCCGATCAGGCGGATGCCCGACTTGTCGAGACCGCGCTCGACGAACTGCTTCATGAACTGGGCGCCGACGCCCGAGGGCACGAAGACCAGCAGCGCGTCCGGCTTCATCTCCGAGACACGCTGCAGGTAGGGCGAGAAGTCGGGGTTCTGCAGCGGCACGCGCAGGTTCTCGACCGAGCCGCCGGCCTCCTTGAAGGCCTGCGAGAACCACTTCTCGACGTCGTGGCCGGGGCCGTAGTCGGTGACGACGGTCACCACCTTCTTCATGCCCTGCTTGGCCGCCCAGGTGCCGAAGGGCGCGGCGATCTGCGGCACCACCTGCGAGGTGCGGACGATGAAGGGCGAGCGCTCGGTGATGATCGAGGTCGCCGCCGACATCACCACCATCGGGGTCTTGCCCTGGGTGGCGACCGGGGCCGCCGCCATGGCCAGCGGCGTCAGGCCGAAGCCGGCGATGGCGGTGACGTGATCGTTGACGATCAACTCCTGAGCGAGGCGCTTGGTGGCGTCGGCGACGCCGCCGTCGTCCTTGACGATGATCTCGATCTTGCGGCCGGCGACGGTGCCGCCGTGCTCGGCGTTGTAGAGCTCGACGGCGGCGGAGATCTGCTTGCCGGTCGAGGTGAAGGGTCCGGTCATCGGCAGGATCAGGCCGATCTTGATCGGATCGGCGGCGAATGTGGCACCGACTGAAGCGACCAGGGCGAGTGCGGCCACACCGGCCGCGAGCAGATTTCGACGATTCATGCGTTCCTCCCGTCTTGTTTTTCGATCATGGGCGCCCGAGGCGTCGTGGCCACGGACGGGATGCGGATCAGCGGGTCATCGGGTCATCGGATCGATCCGATGGGCCTGGAAGGTCGCCGCCAGGGCGGTGATCTCGATGCTCTCGACGATGCCGGCGACGGCGTAGGGGTCGGCTTCGGCGAAGGCCTGGGCGGTCGCGCGGTCGGGGGCCTCGATGAGGCCGAAGTTGCCGACAGGGCTTGCCGCGTCGTCGACGGTCAGGGCCGAGCCGATCAGCACCTTGACCCGGCCGTCGTGGCCGGAGGCGACATGGGCACGATGGGCGTCGCGCATCTCGGCGCGGCGGGCATCCTGGCCGGGGCGGTGCCGGCAGATCATCAACCAGTGCATGCGGCGAGTTCCCTCCCCATCGTCGGTGGTCTCTTCCGTCATGGCGTCCCCGCGCCGTGCCTCGGGACATTCTCGATCAGGAAGCCGGTGATCGCGGCCGCGACCGCTTCCGGCCGCTCCGCCGGCGAGAAATGGCCGCTGTCCTCGATCACCGCCAGGCGGGCGCCGGGAATGATCTCGGCGAGCTCGCGGTTCTGGGCGAGCGGGCTCCAGCGGTCCTGGCGGCCGACCACCACCAGGGTCGGGCAGGCGATCGTCGGCAACACGGCGCGCGAATCGGGGCGCGCGAGCAGCGCTCGGATCTGGCGCTCGAAGATCTCCGGGGTCATCCGCTCGACCATGGCGGCGAGCGGCGCGATCAGTTCCGGATCGGCCTCGCGGTCGACATGGACCATCGGCGGCAACCAGCGGGCGGCGAGCGCCGCCATGCCGTCGCGACGGGCGAGATCGACCAGTTCCATGCGGCCCGCCGCCTCGCCGTCGCGGGCCGGCGTCGCGCCGGTGTCCATCAGCACCAGCCGTTCGACCCGTTCGGGGGCGATCCGTACCGCCTCCAGCGCGGCGCGTCCGCCCATCGAGAAGCCGACGAGACGCAAGGGTCCGTCGAAGGCGGCGAGCGCCTCACCGGCCATCGCCTCGATCGACGGCGCATCGCGGACATCGGCGACCGCCACGTCGGCATGAGGGGCGAGCGCCGCGACCTGGGTGGCGAAGACCTCGGCGTCGCACAGGAGGCCGGGAAGAAAGACGATCCGCGGACGCATGCCGGCTCCTCTGGTCGTGCGGCGACGACGAGGCCATCGAAGCGCCGGAGGCAACGTGAATCAAATGACGAGATCGCAGCTGTCGATGAATGAAATGCATCAATCTCCGACCGCCGGCGCCACCGCCGCGAATCGCGCGATCACCAGATCGAGCAGGGCGCGGCCGGGTTCCGACAGCGGCAGGCCGCGCTTGGTGACGATGCCGATCGTCCGCGTCACGCCGGGGCCGCGGATCGGCAGCGCCACCAGATCGCCGGTGGCGTCGACGTCGATGGCCAGACGCGGGGCGACGGCGAGCGCGATCCGCTCCTGCACCAGGCGGATGGCGGTCGCCAGATGGTTGACCTCGTAGCGCCACAGCATGAACTCGCGGCGGCTGCCGAGCGCTTCGTCGACGATCGCCCGATTGGCGGTCTGGGTGGAGACGCGGACCAGCGGCAGGCCCTCGATATCGCTCCAGGTGACCTGGGGGCGCTCGGCCAGGGGGTGGTCGCGGGCGCAGACCAGGACGTAGGGCTCGGTGAAGAGCGGGCGCATCTCCAGGTCCCAGCGATTGGCGGCGAGGATGGAGATGCCGAATTCGGCCTCGCCCTTCTGGACGAGGTCGGCGATGTCCTGGGCGGAACAGTCGTGGATATGGACGCGGATCGTCGGAAAGGCCGGGGCGAAGGCCTTGAGGACCGGCGGCAGATGGTTGGTGGCGATGGTCGGCAGGCAACCGATCGACAGGCGTTCCTGACGGGCGCGTCCCTGATCGCGCAGCCCCTCGTAGGCGGCGGTCAAGTCGCCGAGCATCCGCCGCGCCTTGGGCAGGAGTTCGAGGCCGGCCGGCGTCAAAGCCACCTGCCGGGTGGTGCGGGTGAAGAGCTTGACCCCGAGATCGTCCTCGAGCTTGCGCATCCGGTGCGACAGAGCGGTCTGCGACAGGTTGAGGTGCGAGGCGGCGCGATGGAAACTGCCGCGCTCGGCGATGCTGAGGAAGGCCTCGATGCCGAGAAAGTCGATCCGCATCTCGTCCCCCGCCGGCGGCGCGCACGACGGAGCATCGGCGATCACCACTCATGAAGTGAAACACATGAATGCCGCCTCTGCTGCGTCCCATGTATGTTGAACCCGATCGGCGGGCGGGGAAAGCAGGGTGCCCGACATTTCCGCCGACACGAGGCCTCGCGGTCGAGACCGACGGTGACGGCGGCGGCGGCGGCGGGTTACGATCGGGTGCCGCGCCGACGCGGCACGAGGAGGGCGCATGGCCACGGTCGATCTCAATTCCGATCTCGGCGAAGGCTTCGGCGCCTGGACCTGCGGCGACGACGCGGCGATGCTCGCGATCGTCACCAGCGCCAATGTCGCCTGCGGCTTCCATGCCGGCGATCCCGACGTGATGGCGGCGACCTTCCGGCTCGCCCGCGATCGTGGCGTCGCCGTCGGGGCTCATCCCGGCTACCCCGACCTCCAGGGCTTCGGCCGCCGGCCGATGCGGATGAGCGAGGCCGAGATCGAGCGCATGGTCGCCTATCAGATCGGCGCGGCGCGCGGCGTGGCGGCGCTGGCCGGCGTCCCCCTCGGCCACGTCAAGGCGCACGGGGCGCTCGCCAATGCCTCCGCCGCCGAGCCGGGCATCGCCGAGGCGATCGCCCGGGCGATCAAGGCGGTCGACCCGAAGCTGGCGTTCCTCGCCATCGCCGGCTCGGCGCAGATCGCCGCCGGCGAGAAACTGGGGCTCACGACGATCCCCGAGATCTTCGCCGATCGCGGCTACGACGAGGCCGGGCAACTGGTGCGGCGCGGGTTGCCCGGCGCGATGATCGACGATCCGGCGGAAGCGGCGCGGCGCGCCGTGGCGATGGTCGAGGAAGGAGCGATCATCACGGTTTCGGGGCGGCGGCTCGCCACCCCGATCGGCTCGATCTGCGTGCATGGCGACAATCCCCACGCGGTCGCCGCCGCCCGTCTCCTCAAGGACCGTCTCGCCGCCGCCGGCGTCACCGTCCGCGCCTTCGTCTGAGGCGCGCCATGGTGCCCCTACGCTTCCTCGACAGCGGCGAGACCCTGCTGGTGGTCGAATTCGGCGCGACGATCGACGCCGGCCTCAACGAGCGCGTCCTCGCCCTCGACGCGGCGCTGATCGCGGCGCGGATCGACGGCGTCGTCGAGACCACCCCGACCTTCCGCTCGCTCGCCGTCCACTACGAACCGCTGGTGATCGAGCGGGCGCGGCTCGTCGCCCGGATCCTCGAACTCGAGGCCGGCGCCGAGATCACCGCGCGGCCGTCGCGGGCCTGGACCTTCCCCTGCTGCTACGAGGGCCCCCACGGCGAGGACCTGGCGGAGGTCGCCGGTCGTCTCGACCTCGCGCCGCGACGCCTGATCGAGCTCCACACCGCCCTGCCCCTGCGCGTCCACATGTACGGCTTCTCACCCGGCTTCGCCTATCTCGGCGGGCTCTCCCCCGACTTGGCGCCGTCGCGCCGGGCGCATCCGCGCCCGCCCCATCCGGCCGACGCGGTGATGATCGCCGGCGGCATGTCGGCGATCGCGCCGCTGCCGATGCCGACCGGCTGGTGGGTGATCGGGCGGACGCCCGAACGGGTGTTCGCGCCCGCCCGCGATCCGGCCTTCCTGGTGGCGGTCGGCGACGAGATCCGCTTCGAGGCGATCGACGGCGCCACTTTCGACGCCTTGGCGGCCCGGGTGGCGGCGGGCGAGAGCGTGGCGAAATCGGAGGCACGGCGATGAGCCTCGCCCCGGAGCCGGCGTCCGCCGGATCGCGAACCGCACTGGCGATCGTCGCGGCCGGTCCCGGCGCGACGCTACAGGACGCCGGCCGGCGCGGTTTCCTGCGCTATGGTGTCACCGGCTGCGGGCCGATGGACCCGGCCGCCTTCGCCACCGCCCAGCGCGCCCTCGGCAATCCGCCCGACGCGGCGGCGATCGAGATCCCGCTCGGTGGGCTCGAGGTCGAGGCAAGGGGCGGCGGGCTCGATCTGGCGGTCGCCGGCGGTGATTTCGACCTGCGTCTCGACGGACGAAGGCTGCCGAGCGCCGTGGCGCTGCGGCTCGAGCCGGGCAGCCGGCTGTCGATCCGCGCCGGAGCGCGGGGCGCCTGGACCTATCTGGCGGTCGCCGGCCGGATCGACGTCCCCCCGGTGCTCGGCTCGCGCGCCACCCACACCCGTTCGCATCTCGGCGGGCTCGACGGGCGGATGCTCACCGCCGGCGACAGTCTGCCGATCGCCGATCCACGCGCCGCCCTCTCGGGGCCGATGGGGCTCGAGGCGCCCTGGCTCGCCGCCGATCCGGCGCCGATCCGCGTCGTCCTCGGGCCGCAGGACGACTATTTCGCGACCGACCAGATCGCCGCCTTCCTCGGGCGCGACTGGCGGCTGTCGCCGCGCTCCGACCGCATGGCCCATGCGCTCGACGGCGAGCCGCTCGCCCACGCGCGCGGTCACGACATCGTCTCCGACGCGGTCGCCCACGGCGCCGTCCAGGTGCCGGGTTCGGGCCTGCCCTTCGTGCTGATGGCCGATCGCCAGCCGACCGGCGGCTATCCCAAGATCGCCACGGTGATCGGCGCCGACCTCGGCCGCATGGCGCAGATCCGGCCGGGAGAGGTGGTGCGGTTCGCGGCGGTCGACCTCGAGACGGCGGTGGCGGCGCGGCGGCGGTTGGGCGCCCGGCTCGCCGGCGCGATCTCCTCGACGCCGCTGGTGCGCGCCGAGTTCGACGCCGAATTCCTGCTCCGCCACAACCTCGTCTCCGGCACCGTCGACGCGAACGGGTTCGACGGTGAGGCGTGAGAGGCGTCTCAGCGCGGCGGTTGGCCGGGCGGCGGGGCGTAGGGCGGGGCGCCGCGCCAGGTGTTGCCGCCGGCGCCGAAGGGCATGAAGTTGTTCATCATGCCCATCGCCGGACCGAAGCTGCGGTCGAGATTGCTGGTGGAGTGCTGGATCAGCCCGACCGTCGAGGCCATGTGGGCGACCGAATTGTCGATCGAGGCGACATTGCGGTTCATCGCGACGATGCTGTCGCGCAGGTCGGCGATGGTGCCGCGCATGTCGCCGACACTGGTCTGCATCGAGGCCATCGAGCGGCTGATCGTCACCATCTCGTCGGCCATGCGGACAGTCTGTTGGACCATTTGATGGCTGTCGCGGGTCAACTGATAGATCAGAAAGAAGCCGTAGACGGCGAGGACCACCGAAACGGCGAGGAGCCCCACGACGATCAGCCTCAACGACCTGATCGCGGCGGAGGCGCGCTCGAGGTAGGCGACGTATTCCGGCGGGCGATAGCCGCTCGAATAGATCTGCGCGGGGTAGTCGTTCTCGAGCCCCGGCTTCTCGACGGTTTCGGTGGCGGCCATCTCAGCTCTTTCGGTTGCGGCCGCGACGCGGCTCGACGACGGCCTGGGCAAGGGCCTGGAATTCCTCGCTCGCCTTCGATTTCGGCTCGAGTTCGAACACCGCCGAGCCTTCCGAGAGTGAGCGGCAGAAGGCGATGCGGCGGCCGAGGCGGGCGGGCAGCACCGAGACCGCGCCGAGCATGCCGGCGATCGCCTCCAGCGCCACCGCCGCCTCGCGGGTCTCGCGCGCCGCGTCGCCGGGGTCGGCGCGATTGACGAAGAGGCGGATGGCGCAATGATCGGGTCGTTCGCGATCGATCGTCTTCAGATAGCGCTGGGTCGCCCAGATGTCGGCCTGGCCCGGCATCACCGGCACCAGGACGAGATCGGCGAGCGCGATGGCCGCGAGCATGCCGGGCATGTCGGCGGCGCCGACGTCGACCAGCGTCCACGAACCGGCCGGGCTCGGCGGCAGATCGATGTCGTCGGACGGCCGGTCGAGCGCCGGCTCCCAGCCCTCCTCGGTGCGGACCGCGACGAGATCGGTGAGGGTCTTCTGCGGATCGAGGTCGACGAGACGGACCGGATGGCCCCGGCCGGCGAGCCAGACGGCGAAGTTGAACACCACGGTGCTCTTGCCCGAGCCGCCCTTGAGGTTGCCGACGACGACGAAGCGTCCGTCGCGCGGATCGGCCCCCTTCGCCGGGGTCCCCGCGCCCCTCTTCTTCTCGGCCTCGGCCGGCACTTTCGCACCGGTCCTCGCCGGCCGCTTCCCGGCCTTGGTCTTCGACGCCTCGGCAGCGCACATGTCTTCTGGCCTTTCCCCCCCACGCCGGATCCGGCCCTCGGGCCCGGACCCGAACGATCGACGTCACGACGGGCGCCGCGCCTCGGCGAGACGGCGGGCGATGTCGTCGGCGAGCCCCGCGTCGCCCTTGCGGACCGCGCCTTCGAGGCGGGCGGCCTCGTCCAGGCGCCTGGCGGCGATCAGCACCAGGGCGGCGCCGTGATAGGCCTTGGCGGCATCCTGGAGACGACCGGCGGACCAATAGACGTTGCCCAGTTCGCCGCGCAGGACGACGTCGTTCGGGCGTTCGGCGACGAGCGCGTCATAGGCGCGGATGGCGCCGGCGACGTCACCACGGGCATTGGCGGCCCGCGCCACCGTGAGCGGTTCGTCGGTCGGCGCGAGGGTCGGGGCGACGGCGGCCGCCTTCACGGGCGCCGGGGTCGCGGTGGCGGCGGGAGCCGGAGCCGTCGGCGACGTCGCCGCCGTCTTCGTCGGTGGCGGTGTCACCGAGACGGTTCCCTCCGCCCAGGACCACAGGCTGTCGAAACCTCGGGATCCGGCGGCCAGGCTGGAATCGATCATACCGCCGAGACCGCCGATCGACGGCGCCGCCCAGACGCCGAGCGCGAAGAAGACGGCGGCGTAGAAGAGACGCGTGAGGACGCGCGCGAGCATGGGACACACCTCGTCGATGCGAATGGGTCAGGAGAAGTGGGAGAGACGGACGCAGCAGACCGCCCGTCTCTCCCGCGAAGAAGCCGATCACCAGCCGCGCCAGGGGCCGCCGCTCCACGGACTTCCGCCGAAGGGGCTGCCGCCCCACGGACCGCCACCCCAGGGGCTGCCGCCCCACGGGCTGCCGCCCCAGGGACCACCGCCCCACGGGTTGCCGAAGCCGTTGCCGAGGCCGTTGCCCCAACCGCCGAGATCGGTCGAGAAGGTCATGTTGCCGCGCCCGAAGCCCGAGCCCCAGGGGTTGAGGCTCGCACCGGGATAGCCGAGGCCCGGATACCCCAGCCCGGGGTAGCCCAGCCCCGGATGGCCCATACCCGGATAGCCGCCCCAAGGCCCGCCACCCATGGGACCGCCGCCCCATGGACTTCCGCCCCACCATTGGGCTTCGGCGGCGGCGGGAACCAGAAGCGCCGATGCGAGCGTGGCGGCAGCCAGAAGCGTCCTGATGCCTTTCATCTCGTTCCTCCATCACGGGGAAGGGTGAGACGGAGCCGAAACGCCCGTCTCACCCGATCTCCGATCGTGCCCCACGCGCCGAGGATCGGCCGACCGTCGTGACGGCCGGCGTCGGATCGGCGAGCGGGACGCCGATCACCAGCCGCCGGGACCCCAGCCGCCCGGGCCCCAACCGCGACGGCCCCAGCCGTCGCCGAGGCCGTTGCCATTGCCCCAGCCGTTCATGTCGGTGTCGGCATTGCCGCCGAAGCTGAAGTTGCCGCTCATGTTGCCGCGACCGCGACCCTGGCCGTAGCCGTAGCCCTGGCCGTAACCGCGGCCATAGCCGCTGTTGTCATAGGGGCCGTAGCCGTAGCCCGGATGGCCGCCATAGGGGCCGTAGCCGTAGCCCGGATAGCCACCACCGTAGTAGGGCGGCGGCGGCGGCGGCGGGGGCGGCGCCCAGCCCTGCGGCGGGGCGGCGGCGTTGCGGCCGTCGGGCTGCTGCTGCTGCTGCTGGGACTGCTGGGCCCACGGCGGGGCGCCCCAGCCCGGAGGCGGCGGCGGGGTCTGAGCGCCCGGAGCCGGCGCGGCATAGGGGCCGGACGGCGGGGGAGCGGCGGGGTTCTCGGCGGCGACGGCCGCGTCGGCCAGCCCGCCCAGGAGCACGACGAGTGCGATTTTTCCGAAGGTACGCATGGTGATTTTCCTCTCAGGCCTCCCAAGTCGGCGGACCGCGGTTGCGGCCTACCAGATCGGCGGGCGGACGCCGGAGCGTTCGCGCCACCAGTTCCATGTCTGTGCATTGGTCCAGCCCGACAGGGGCGTCGACCACGGCACGAACATGAAAGGCGTGCTCAGACCCGTCTGATTGAACGGGTCGGTGGTTTGATTGATCTGGCCGAAACTCCAGATCTGGGTCGCGCCACCGGGCAGATGGGCGTCGCGACCGAAAGGCAGATAGGCGTCCGGCGGGGTGAAGGCGCTCGGCGGCAGGTGGGCGACGCCGGGCGCGTCCAACGCCGAGGGCAGCGCGCCCTGCGGTCCGCCGGTCGTCGGCATCGACGACGACGACGGCTGACAGTTCCGGCAGTTGCCCTGCTGCGGCGCCGCCGCGTAGGGACCGGCCGGTGCCGGCGAGGGCGGCGCGCCGTTCGAGCCCGACGTCAGCTCACCCCAGGTCGCGGCGCCCGCCGGTGCCGCGAGGGAGGCGAGCAGCGTCGCGAGGATCGCCGCGAACATCTCGGATCTCATGTGTCCTCTCCTTCGTCAGGCCAGATCGGTCTTGAGGCGGATGCCTCGGCGGTCCTTCGCCCGGCTCCGAGCCGGCGTCGCCGCCGGTTTGGAGACGGGTTTCGGTTCGGCGGCGCGAGCCGGAGCGGCGGATGGAGCCGCCGGCGCGGCGCTCTTGCGGGCGAGGCGGGGCGGACGGGACGGCGCCGGCGGCGCTTCGGCGACGGCCGAGGCCGGAGCCGGACCTTCCGACGCCTTGGCGAGGCGCGGTGGGCGAGCGGTCGGCGCGGGCGGGCTCACCGCGACGGCCTGGGCCGGGGCCGGAGCGTCGGACGCCTTGGCGAGGCGCGGCGGACGGCCGGTCGGCGCGGGAGCGCTTTCCGCCACGGCCGGGGCCGAGGCCGGAGCGTCGGACATCTTGGCGAGGCGCGGCGGGCGTCCGGCGGGCGCGGGCGATGCCTCGCCGGAACCGGGGGCCGGCGCGGGCGGCGGGGTCGGGGGGGGGG
>JAFHCF010000261.1:0-12231 GCA_048497495.1 Prosthecomicrobium sp. | reverse complement strand
GCCGCTCGCCGAGACCATCGGGCTCCTGGAAGGCAACGGCTGGCCGGTGCGCGCCGGCTGGACCGCGCCGATCGTGCCGGTCGCCTGAGATGGCCAGGAGCACCCCGCCCATCCCCGGCACCCCCGAGACGCCCGCCGCGCCCGCCCGCCCCTGCCCGATCTGCGGCAAGCCGGCGACGCGCGAGGCCCGCCCCTTCTGCTCGCCGCGCTGCCGCGCCGTCGATCTCCACCGCTGGCTCACCGGCGCCTATGCCATCCCCGTGGTCGAGAGCGACGACGAGGACATGTGAGCGCGACCGGGCGATCTCCGCGCCAAGCGTCGGGCGAGGGCCGCGGAAACGACGAATCGTCGTGCCCGGACGTGGGGTTACCCCGAGGCGCGGTTTCCACGCGATCGGAGCGAAACACCTCTGGACAGCCCGGACCTCACCGACTATAAACCGCCCACCCTCGGGAAACGAACGGTCTGCCGCTCGCCCCTCCCGTCCGGTCGCCTGAGTAGCTCAGTTGGTAGAGCAGCGGATTGAAAATCCGCGTGTCGGTGGTTCGAATCCGCCCTCAGGCACCACTCCCCCCTCCATGTCTGCGAGACGCACCGCCGCCGCGACGCATCGCGATGGTGGCCCGTCGTCCATCCGCCCGAAATCGCGTGACATCCGGCCGCAACCGCGAGGATCGGCGCGCCGGTTCGGAACCTTCGATGCATCGGCGCGGCCACGAGGCCACGGCCCGCTCCGGCGCCCCGGCATGTCCGGCCGGACGAAATCGCTCTGGTCGAAGGCGATCCGCTCCGCCATACCATGGGGTGATGGAACGTCCCCGCGCGGACGGCCACGCCTCGGCGCCGGCCGGCCCGCATCGTCCCCATTCGGGAGGAGAAGCGTCATGCATCCGGCAATCGAAAAGGGAGCGGTCGCGGTGGTGACCGGCGCGGCCTCCGGCATCGGCCTCGCCCTCGCCCGCCGTCTCGCCGACGAGGGACTTCGCGTCGTCATGGTGGATCTGCCGGGCGACCGGCTGGAACGGGCGGCGGCCGACGTCCCCGGGGCGACGGCGATCGGCCTCGACGTCTCGGACCGCGCCGCCGTGCGCGCCCTGGCGGAGACCGTCACGACCCGCTTCGGCCCGCCCGCCGTCCTCGTCAACAACGCCGGCATCCAACCGGGCAGCTCGATCTTCGACACCGAGGGCACCTGGGACCGCGTCCTCGCCGTCAACCTCGGCGGCATCGTCGAGGGCTGCCGCGCCTTCGTGCCGGCGATGATCGCCACCGGCCGGCCCGGCCTGGTGATCAACACCGGATCGAAACAGGGCATCACCATGCCGCCGGGCGACCCGGCCTACAACGTCGCCAAGGCCGGCGTGAAGGCCTACAGCGAGGCCCTGCAACACGCCCTGCGCACCACGCCCGGCTGCCGGGTCGAGGCGCGGCTGCTGATCCCCGGCTTCGTCTTCACCGGGCTCACCGCGCGCGGCCGCACCGAGAAGCCGGCGGGCGCCTGGACGCCGGAGCAGGTGGTCGACTTCCTCTTCGCCGCGCTGGAGCGCGACGACTTCTACGTCCTCTGCCCGGACGGCGAGGTCGACCGGGCGACCGACGAGAAGCGCATCGCCTGGGCCGCCGGCGACATCGTCGAGAACCGCCCGCCGCTGTCGCGCTGGCACCCCGACTGGGGCGCGGCTTTCGCGGCCTGGTTGGCGGAGTGACGCGGAGGGGCGGCGACCGCGGTGTCGGTTGGGCCCATGCGCCCGAACCTGCGTCGACACGCCTCGGCACCCCCGCAATTTCACTCATTGCGAGGGGCGACGCCGACCGCTTATCAATTCGATTGGTTCGGGTCGTCGTCGCATGACCCCGAGGAGACAGCCCCACGCCATGACAGGGCCGGCCCGCCGCAAGATCTACGACACGACGACGGATCCGTCTCGCGGACGCATCCGTCGTGAGGTCGTGTCGGCGCTCGGGCTCCTCGTCATCCTCTTCAACCTCGTCGCCGGCATCCTGGTGTCGTCGAGCGCCGAGGCCGCCAACGCCCCCTTCCTCGACGAGCTCTTCGGCGATCGGATCGTCATCTGCACCGGCGCGGGCATGATCGTGCTCGATGCCCAGGGCAACCCGATATCGGACGGCTCCGTCGATCCGATGTGCGCCTTCTGCCTGCCCTTGGCGCAGGGCAGCGCCGACGCGCCGGTCGTCCTCGCCGTTCTCGACGCGCCCGTCGCCTTCGAGCCCGAGACCTGGGTCGTCGAGACCCTCGTCGCGCCGAAATTCGCCCGCTTCGTCGCCTCCGCCTCGCCACGCGGCCCACCGCGCGTCTGACCCTCCGATCGTCACGCCTCCCACCGGCGCGGTTCGCGCCCGGGAGCCATCGGATCCACGTCTCCCGTGTCGACGAGACCGGGACCAGACGAGCGAGTTCAACCATGACCATCGATCTCGACGATCGGGTGCGCCTTCTGGCGTTCCGCCGATCCGTCCTCGGCTTCCTCGCGGGAAGCGCCCTCGGCGGGCTCTTCGTCGCCGCCGTCGTGTTCCTCGACATCGGCCACATCGCCTCGCTGTCGGCGGCCACCGAATCGGGGCTCTCCCTCGGCCGACTCGGCCTGATGCCGGTGAGCTTCGGGCTCCTCGGGCTCTTCACCGGCCCGGCGCTCGGGTCGGTGCCGGGTGAAGCCTCCGGCTGATCCGCACCGCGGACCCGACGAATATCAGCTCTCGTGACGTCGTTCACCGCCTTCCCGAAGGCGGGGGGTCGACCGCGCGCGCCGCTCGCCGAGGCGATCGTCCTCGCGCTCGTGATCAAGCTCTGCGTCGTCGCCTCGATGCGGATCTTCCTGTCCGGCCCCGACCAGCGACCGCCGGTCGACGAGACGTCCGTCGAGCGTCTCTTAGCCCCGTCGCCGGCCCCGCGCCTTCCCTGACGCCCCGGGACCTCGCGTCCCGACCACCGGAAAGAGAAGCCCATGTTGGATTTCGATCCCGTGGCCCTCGCGCGACTGCAGTTCGCCGCGACCGCCCTCTACCACTTCCTCTTCGTGCCCCTGACGCTGGGGCTCTCCTTCCTGCTCGCCATCATGGAGAGCGCCTATGTCATGACCGGTCGTGAGATCTGGCGCGACATGACCAAGTTCTGGGGCAAGCTCTTCGGCATCAACTTCGCCATGGGCGTCGCCACCGGCATCACCATGGAGTTCCAGTTCGGCACCAACTGGGCCTACTACAGCCACTACGTCGGCGACATCTTCGGCGCCCCGCTGGCGATCGAGGGCCTGATGGCCTTCTTCCTGGAGAGCACCTTCGTCGGTCTGTTCTTCTTCGGTTGGGACCGCATGTCGAAGACCGGCCATCTCGCCGTCACCTGGCTCGTCGCCCTCGGCTCGAACATTTCGGCGCTGTGGATCCTGGTCGCCAACGGCTGGATGCAGAACCCGATCGGGGCGGTCTTCAACCCCGACACGATGCGCATGGAACTGACCGACTTCGGCGCCCTGATCTTCAATCCGGTCGCCCAGTCGAAGTTCGTCCACACGGTCTCCGCCGGCTACGTCACCGGCGCGGTCTTCGTGCTGGCGATCTCGGCCTGGTATCTCCTGCAGAACCGCCACGTCGCCTTCGCCCAACGCTCGGTGATCGTCGCCTCCGCCTTCGGCCTCGCCGCGGCGCTCTCCGCCGTCGTCCTCGGCGACGAGAGCGGCTATTCGGTCTCCGAACACCAGCACATGAAGCTCGCCGCGATGGAGGCCATGTGGGAGACGGAGAAGGCGCCCGCCGGCTTCATCGTCGCCGCGATCCCCGATCAGGCGAAACAGGAGAACGCGGTCGAGATCCGCATCCCCTGGGCCCTCGGCCTGATCGCCACCCGCTCCGTCTCGACGGAACTGCCCGGCATCAAGGATCTGGTCGCCAAGGCCGAGACCCGCATCCGGCAGGGCCTCGTCGCCTATGACGCGCTCGAGCGCTTCAAGGCCGATCGCGGCAACGTCGAGGCCCGCGCCACCCTGGCGAGCCATGCCGGAGACCTCGGGCATGCCCTGCTCCTGAGGCGCTACGTCGACGACCCGCGCAAGGCGGACGCGGCGACGATCACCCTCGCCGCGCTCGACACGGTGCCGGCGGTGACGCCGCTGTTCTGGTCGTTCCGCCTGATGGTGGCGCTCGGCTTCTACTTCATCGGCTTCTTCGCCTATGCCTTCTGGCTCTCGACCAAGCGGGACTTCGCCCGCCGCGGCTTCCTGCGGCTCGCCGTGGTGACGCTGCCCCTGCCGTGGGTCGCCGCCGAACTCGGTTGGTTCGTCGCCGAATACGGCCGTCAGCCCTGGGCGATCGACGGGGTGCTGCCGACCGGCCTCGGCACCTCGGCGTTGTCGGTGCCGCAGATCCTCTTCACCCTCGGCGGCTTCATCCTCTTCTACACGTCGCTGCTCGTCGTCGAGGTGGTCCTGATGCGCAAATACATCCGCCTCGGACCGGTGAAGGCCCTCGCCCTCGACACCCCCGCCGCCGAGCCGGCGCTCGCTCCGGCCGAGTGAAGGAGAAGGTCCCATGAGCATTCTCTTCGAATATGAAGTCCTTCGCCTGATCTGGTGGCTGTTCCTCGGTGTCCTCCTGATCGGCTTCGCCATCATGGACGGCTTCGATCTCGGCGTCGCCGCCCTGCTGCCCTTCGTCGCCCGCACCGACGTCGAACGGCGTGTCGCCATCAACTCCGTCGGCCCGGTGTGGGAGGGCAATCAGGTCTGGTTGGTCCTCGGCGCCGGCGCCATCTTCGCCGCCTGGCCGGCGATCTACGCCGTCGCCTTCTCCGGCTTCTACATCGCCATGTTCCTGGTGCTGGCGAGCCTGATCCTGCGGCCGGTCGGCTTCGACTTCCGCAACAAGATGCCGAGCCCGGTGTGGCGGAGCTTCTGGGACTGGGCGCTGTTCGTCGGCGGTTTCGTGCCGTCGCTGGTGTTCGGCGTCGCCATCGGCAACCTGCTCCAGGGCGTGCCCTTCCGCATCGATGCCGACATGCGGGTGCTCTACGAGGGCTCGGGCCTGTTCGAACTGCTCAACCCCTTCGGCCTGCTCGCCGGCCTCGTCTCGGCGGCGCTGCTCACCACTCACGGCGCCGTCTATCTCGCCCTCAAGACCGAGGGTCCGGTGCGCGATCGCGCCAGGACATACGTCACCTATGGCGCGCTGGCGACGGTGGTGCTCTTCGCCGCCGCCGGCGTGTGGGTGGCGCTGGGCCTCCAGGGCTACGTCCTCACCTCCGTGGTGGCGACCGACGGGCCGTCGAACCCGCTCCTCAAGGAGGTCGGCCGCCAGACCGGCGCCTGGCTCACCAACTACCAGGCCTACCCCTGGATGATCGCGGCCCCGGTGCTCGGCCTCCTCGGCCCGCTCGCCGCGGCCCTCCTCGTCGCCAGGGACCGCGCCGGATCGGCCTTCATCGCCTCCGGGTTCGGCATCTTCGGCGTGATCTCCACCGCCGGCGTCTCGATGTTCCCCTTCCTGATGCCGTCGTCGATCGTCCCGGCCGCCAGCCTGATGGTGTGGGACGCCTCGTCGAGCCGCTTGACGCTCTCCGTCATGCTGATCTCGACGCTGATCTTCCTGCCCATCGTCCTCGCCTACACCGCCTTCGTCTTCCACACCCTGCGCGGCACGGTGACGGCGAAAGAGATCGAAGACAATTCGGCCGCGCTCTACTGAGCCGGAACGAGAGGAGTTCATCCCATGTGGTACTTCGCCTGGATTCTCGGCATCGGCTTCGCCACCGGCGCCGCCATTCTCAACGCCGTCTGGCACGAACATCACCTTCCCGACCCCGGTCGGGTGACCTGATCCGGTTCCCACCGGATGAGCGGGCCACCCCGCCCGCTCCACCTCCACCGATGACCTCCCCGGCCATCGGTTCGCCCTAGAAACTTCGGGGCATCGCGACGTCGACGCGTCCGATGCCCCGCTTTTTTTCGGCCGTCACCCCCGGAGAAGCGCCGAGGCGCCGTTCGCCCGCCGCCCCCACCCGACCGCCCGCTTCACGCTCGATGCACGACTCGATTGACGGACCCCGCCGTTTCTGGAATCTATAGGAACAAATAGAGAACACAAAAGGTGGCGGCCATGGAACGGGAAATCGGCACGACCGGGCGGCTCGCCGCGTTGAAACAGGCCGTCGCCGCGATCGAGGGGCGGCGGGTCGCCTTCACCCGGCCGGGCGCCGAGCCGAGCGCCGGGACGGCGGCGATCGCGGCGGACCCCCATCCCGGCCTCGATTTCGGCCTCGATCTCCTCGACCGGCGGCTCGGCCCCGGCGGCGGTCTCGCCTTCGGGGCGCTGCACGAGATCGCCTGCGACGAGACGCGCGACGTCGGGGCGCTCACCGGCTTCGCCACCGCCCTGATCGCCCGCCTGCTCGACCGGCGCGGCGGACGGGTGGTGTGGATCACCACGGCCGAGGCGCGGCGCGAGGGCGGCGGCCCGCACGCCCCCGGCCTCGCCGCCTTCGGGCTCGACCCCGGACGCCGGATCGACGTCGCGGTCGAGCGGCCAGAGGAGGCGCTGTGGGCCTTCGAGGAGGCGGTCGCCTGCCCGGGCACGGCGGCGGTCGTCGCCGAGATCCCCGGCCGGCCGGCGGTACTCGACCTGACCGCGACGCGGCGGCTGGCATTGCGGGCCGCGGACGACGGCGGGCGCGGCTTCGCCCTGCTGGCGAGGGCGAGCGGGCCGGCGCAGACGACCGCCGCGGCGACCCGCTGGCGCGTCGCGGCGCGGAGTTCGCGGCCGATCGGCGGTTTCGTCCTCGGCCTCGGTCGGCCGGCCTTCCGCCTCGACCTCGAGAAGAATCGCGAGGGCCGGCTCGGCCGCTTCGACATCGAATGGAACCCCCATGACCGACGTTTTCTCGCCCTTCCGCCGGATCCTGGCGCTGTCCCTGCCCCGGCTGCCGACCGACCGCCTGCATCGGCGGGCGGCGGGCGCGTCCTGGCTTTCGAGCGCGGCGACGCATGACGGCGCGCCCGCCCCCCTGGCGATCTTCGCCCGCCACGGCTCGGCCTTCCGCCTGGAGGCGGTCGACGCGCGCGCCGCCGGCCTCGGTCTCGCCCCCGGCCAGCCCCTCGCCGACGCCCGGGCGCGGGTGCTCGATCTCGCCCTCGTCGAGCGCGACCGCGACGGCGAGGCGGAGACCCTCGCCGCCGTCGCCGACTGGTGCGACCGCTTCACCCCGCTGGTGGCCCTCGACGACGCCTTCGACGACGGCGCCGGGCTGCTGCTCGACGTCACCGGCGTCGCCCATCTCTTCGGCGGCGAGGCGGAACTGGCGGCGGCCTTGGTGCGCGGGCTCGCCGCCCAGGGCTTCGCGGCCCATGCCGCCATCGCCGGCACCATCGGCGCGGCGCGCGGCGTCGTCCGCCACGGACGCGGCGGCGAGGCCACCCGCGTCGTCGCCCCCCGAGAGGAACGGGCCGCCCTCACCCCCCTGCCGGTGACGGCGATAGACCCCGACGCGACCCGCGTCGCCGCCCTCGCCCGCCTCGGCCTCGACACCGTCGCCGCCCTCCTCGCCCTGCCCCGCGCCGCCCTCGCCCGCCGCTTCGGCCGCGATCTCCTCGACCGGCTCGACGAGGCGGTGGGGCTCGAGCAACGGCCGATCTCGCCGCGCCGGCCGGTCGCCGCGCTCTGCGCCGAACGCCGCCTGCTCGAGCCGATCGTCTCGCGCGCCGACGTGGCGAGCGTGCTGCACGCCCTCGCCGAAAATCTGGCGGTGAGCCTGGAACGGCGCGGCGAGGGGCTCAGGATCGTCGAACTGGCGCTGTGGCGGGTCGACGGCACGGTGCAACGGACCCGGGTCGGCACCGGTCGCCCGATCCGCGACCCGGATCTGGTGCTGTCGCTCTTCGCCGAACGGCTGAAGGGCGAGGAGAGCGAGATCGAGGTCGGCTTCGGCATCGATCTCGTCCGCCTGTCGGCACTGGCGACGGGCCGCGACGATCCGACCCAGATCGATCTCGCCGGCGACGGCCGCTCGCGGGTCGAGTTCGACCGGCTGATCGACCGCCTCGGCGCCCGTCTCGGTCCCCGCCGGGTGACCTGTTCCCTGCCCGGCGATCGCCACCTGCCGGAGGACGGCGCCGTCGCCCTCGCCGCCGCCTCGAGCGAGGGCCGCGCGGCGGCGCGCGCCTGGAGCCTCGAGCGCCCCGCCGCCGACGAGCCGCCCGTCCGCCCCTTGCGCCTCCTCCCCCGACCCGAGCCGATCGACACCCTGGCCGATCTCACCGACGGGCCGCCGCTGCGCTTTCGCTGGCGCCGCGCCTTCTACGAGGTGGCGCGGGCGGAAGGCCCCGAGCGCATCGCCGCCGAATGGTGGCGCCTGCCCTTCGGCCTCGGACCGGAGAGCGGCGCCGAGACCGAGGTCGGAACGGGGGACGACACCCTCCTGCCGCGCCTCGAGACGGCGGCGGCGACGCGGGACTATTTCCGCGTCGAGGACGGTCTCGGCCGCCGCTTCTGGATCTTCCGCGCCGGCCTCTTCGGGCGCGAGACGCTACGGCCGCGATGGTTCCTGCACGGGCTCTTCGGCTGAGGAGAGCGGCTCATGACGGCCTATGTCGAACTGGCGGCGACCAGCAACTTCACCTTCCTCACCGGCGCCTCCCACCCGGAGGAATGGCTGGCGACGGCGGCGCGCCTCGGCCTCGCCGGCCTGGCGATCACCGACCGCAACAGTTTCGCCGGCATCGTGCGGGCCCACGTGGCGGCGAAGGAGGCCGGCCTGCGCTTCGTCGTCGGCTGCCGCCTGAGCTTCGCCGACGACACCCCGGACATCCTCGCCTGGCCTTCGGACCGCGCCGCCTACGGCCGCCTCTGCCGCCTGCTGACGCTCGGCAACCGCCGGGCCGAGAAGGGCGCCTGCCGGCTCGATCTCGCCGATCTCCTCGCCTGGGGCGAGGGCGTGGTGCTGGCGCCGCTGCCCGGGCGAGGCCCCCTCGGGCCGGAAGTGGCGCGGCTCGCCGCCACCCTCGACCGGCTGCGCGAGACCTTCGGCCGCGAATGGGTGCGGCTCGCCGCCCAACCGCTGTTCGGCCCCTCCGATCGCCGCCGCCTCGCCCGCCTCGCCGGCCTCGCCGAGGCCGCCGGGGTCGGGCTCCTCGGCGTCGGCGATCTCCTCCATCACATCCCCGAACGACGTCCGCTCGCCGACGTGATGACCGCCATCCGCGAGGGCCTGACCCTCGACGGCGCCGGCCGGCGGCTCGCCCCCCATGGCGAACGCCACCTGCGCGGCGGGGAAGAGATGGCGCGGCTGTTCCGCGATCACCCGCGCGCCCTCGCCGAGGGCGTCGCCCTGCTCGACCGCCTCGCCTTCTCGCTCGACGAACTCGCCTACGAATATCCGGAGGAAGACCTCGACGGCGCCGCCACCCCGCAGGAGGCGTTGATCCGCCTGACCCGGAAGGGCGCCGCCCGGCGCTGGCCCGACGGCGTGCCGATGAAGGTCGAGGCGGCGCTCGCCCACGAATTCGCGGTGATCGGCGAACTCGCCTACGCCCCCTATTTCCTCACGGTGAACGACATCGTCCGCTTCGCCCGGTCGCGCGGCATCCTCGCCCAGGGGCGCGGCTCGGCCGCCAATTCGGCGGTGTGCTTCTGCCTCGGCATCACCGAGGTCGATCCGGCGCGCGGCGACCTCTTGTTCGAGCGCTTCATCTCGCCGGAACGCCGCGAGCCGCCCGACATCGACGTCGACTTCGAGCACGAGCGGCGCGAGGAGGTGATCCAGTACATCTACGAGAAATACGGCCGCGACCGCGCCGGCCTCGCCGCCAGCCTCACCACCTACCGCACCCGCTCGGCGCTGCGCGAGGTCGGCAAGGTCTTCGGCCTCGGCGAGGACACCATCGCCCGGCTCTCCGGCAGCGTCTGGGGCTCGTCGTCGAAGGGGCCGAGGGACGAGCAGGCGGCGCGCGCCGGCCTCAGCCTCGAGGACGCGACGCTGGCGCGCGTCTTCGCGCTGGCCCGCGAGATCGTCGGCTTCCCGCGCCATCTGTCGCAACACGTCGGCGGCTTCGTCATCACCCGTGGCCGTCTCGACGAGGTGGTGCCGATCCAGAACGCCGCGATGGAGAACCGCACCGTCATCGAATGGGACAAGGACGATCTCGACGCACTCGGCATTCTCAAGATCGACATCCTGGCGCTCGGCATGCTGTCGGCGCTGCGCAAGGGCCTCGACCTGATCGAGGACCATTACGGCCACCGTGTCGCCATCGCCGACATCCCGGCCGAGGACCCCGCCGTCTACCGCATGATCCAGCGCGCCGACACCACCGGCGTCTTCCAGATCGAGAGCCGGGCGCAGATGACCATGCTGCCGCGCCTGAAGCCCGCCACCTTCTACGATCTCGTCATCGAGGTGGCGATCGTTCGCCCCGGCCCGATCCAGGGCGACATGGTCCATCCCTACCTGCGTCGCCGCCAGGGGCTGGAGGAGGTGAAATACCCCTCGCGCGAGCTCGAGGCCGTGCTGTCGAAGACCCTCGGCGTGCCGCTGTTCCAGGAGCAGGCGATGCGGATCGCCATCGTCGCCGGCGGCTTCACCCCGGCCGAGGCCGACAAGCTGCGCCGCGCCATGGCGACCTTCCGCCGCGTCGGCACCATCCATTCCTTCCAGACCAAGATGGTCGAGGGCATGGTCGCCAAGGGCTATGAGCGCGCCTTCGCCGAGCGCTGCTTCCACCAGATCGAGGGCTTCGGCGAATACGGCTTCCCCGAGAGCCACGCGGCGAGCTTCGCCCTGCTGGTCTATGCCTCGGCCTGGATGAAGTGCCACTACCCCGACGTCTTCGCCTGCGCCCTGGTCAATTCCCAGCCGATGGGTTTCTACGCCCCGGCCCAGATCCTGCGCGACGCCCGCGAGCACGGCGTCGAGGTGCGTCCGGTCGACGTCAACCTCTCCTCCTGGGACTGCACCCTGGAGCCCGGCCCGGCGGCCGCCGCGCAGGCGAGCCCCCGCCACGGCGAACGGGCGGCGGCGATCTGGTCGAACCGCGCCGTCCGCCTCGGTTTCCGCCAGATCAAGGGCCTGTCGCCGGCCGCCGTCGAGCGGCTCGTGGCGGCGCGCCGGCGCGGCTACGACAGCGGCGCCGACGTCGCCGCCCGCTCGGGCCTCGGGTGCGGCGACGTCGCCCGTCTCGCCGAGGCCGATGCCTTCGCCGGCCTCGGTCTCGATCACCGCACGGCGCTGTGGGCGGTGGAGGCGCTCGACGCCGGCGCCGACGCGACGCCCCTGCCGCTCCTCGATCGCGCCGACCTCGGCGATCTCTTCGCTTCGGAGCCGGCGGTGGCGCTGCCGCCGATGCCGCCGGGCGAGGAGGTGATCGAGGACTACCGCACCCTGTCGCTGTCGCTGAAGGGCCACCCCGTCGCCTTCCTGCGCGACGACCTCGCGGCGATCCGCGCCACCCCGGCCGAGGCCTTGGCCGCGACCCGCTCCGGCGCCCATGTCCGCGTCGCCGGCCTCGTCCTGGTGCGCCAGCGTCCCGGCTCGGCCAAGGGGGTGATCTTCCTCACCCTCGAGGACGAGGGCGGCGTCGCCAACGTCATCGTCTGGCCCAAGGTCTTCGAGAAATACCGCTCGGTGGTGCTCGGCGGCCGGCTGATCGTCGTCGACGGCCGCCTGCAGAACGAACAGGGCGTCATCCACCTCGTCGCCGACAGGCTGATCGACCGCACCGCCTGGCTCGCCCGCCTGTCGCGGGCCGGCGACGCCGTCTCCGCCACCATGCCGACCGACGAGGTCACCCATCCGGTGGCCGAGATCGGCCCCAAGATCACCCCGACCGCCGCGCTGACCCGGCTGGTCAAGGAGACCCCCGAGTTGGCGGCCGACGTCGAGGACCTGGCGAAACGCGCCGGCCGGGCGATGCCGAGGGGGCGGAACTTCCACTGAGGCCGAGCTCGAACGGCCGTCGGCCGGAGGCTCTCGCGTCCCCGGCCGAGGATCTCAGGTCGACCCGCGGACGATCAGTCGTCCGGACAGGACCACCTTGCGGGGGGCCATTTCGGGCAGTTCGAGGCGTTCGAACAGCAGTGTCATGGCGGTGCGGCCGATCTCGGCGACGGGTTGCTCGATCACCGTCAGGCCGGGTCCGACCAGTTCGGTCCAGGTGTCGTTGTCGAAGCCGGCGAGCGCCAGGTCGCGGGGGATGTCGAGGCCGAGGGCGCGGGCGGCCTTGACGATGCCGAGG
>JAFHCF010000260.1:0-6304 GCA_048497495.1 Prosthecomicrobium sp. | reverse complement strand
GTGATCGCCACCTGGAACGCGAGCTCGTCCCGCCGCGCCGGTTGTTCCCATCCCGGCCGTCACGGCCTATATGGAGACGTCGACAGGGAGGGTGGCATGCGGATCGAAGGTGGCGTCTATCTGGGGCAGAGTGTCGAGGACGAGTGGCTGGAGCTCAAGCTCGCCAATCGTCACGGCCTGATCACCGGCGCCACCGGCACCGGCAAGACCGTCTCGCTCCAGGTGCTCGCCGAAGGTCTGTCGGAGGCCGGGGTCTCGGTCTTCGCCGCCGACGTCAAGGGCGACCTCGCCGGCATCGGCGCCATGGGAACCGAGAAGGACTGGGTCGTCCGCCGTGCCCAGGAGATCGGCTTCGCCGAGTGGGAGCCGAAGAAGTTCCCCGTCGTCTACTGGGATCTGTTCGGCGAGCAGGGCCATCCGATTCGCGCCACCATCTCGGAGATGGGGCCGCTGCTGCTCGCCCGCCTGATGAACCTCAACGACACCCAGGAAGGCGTCCTCAACATCGTCTTCAGGCTCGCCGATCAGGAGGGCCTCCTCCTCCTCGACCTCAAGGACCTGCGCGCCGTCCTCGCCCATGTCGCCGAGCGCGCCGACGAACTGACGATCGAATACGGCAATGTCTCCAAGGCGACGGTCGGCACCATCCAGCGTCAGCTCCTGGTGCTCGAGAGCCAGGGCGCCGAGAAGTTCTTCGGCGAGCCGGCGCTCGAGATCGCCGACCTGATGGCCACCGATGCCAAGGGGCGCGGCACCGTCAACATCCTCGCCGCCGACAAGCTGATGGAGAGCCCGCGCCTCTACGCCACCTTCCTGTTGTGGCTGCTCTCCGAGCTCTTCGAGGAGCTGCCCGAGATCGGCGATCCGACGAAGCCGAAGCTCGCCTTCTTCTTCGACGAGGCGCATCTGCTCTTCGACGAGGCACCGCCGGTGCTGATCGCCAAGGTCGAGCAGGTCGTCCGTCTGATCCGCTCCAAGGGCGTCGGCGTCTATTTCGTCACCCAGAACCCGCTCGACGTGCCCGACAAGGTCTCCGCCCAGCTCGGCAATCGCGTCCAGCACGCGCTGCGCGCCTACACCCCGCGCGAGCAGAAGGCGGTGCGCGCCGCCGCCGAGACCTTCCGCCAGAACCCGAAGTTCTCCACGGAAGAAGCGATCACCGAACTGGCGGTGGGCGAGGCGCTGGTCTCGATGCTCCATGCCAAGGGCGTGCCCTCGATCGTCCAGCGCACCATGGTGCGCCCGCCCGAGGCCCGTGTCGGTCCGCTCACCCCGGCCGAGCGCGCCACCCTGGTCAACACCTCGCGCCTCGCCGGCAAGTACGACGAGACCATCGATCGCCTGTCGGCCTACGAGAAACTGCGCGGCAAGGTCGCCGCCTCGACCGGCGCCCCGGCCGGCGAGACCGCCCCCTCCGGCGGCGGCTTCTTCGACGGTATGCTCGGCTCGATCCTCTCCACCGTCGGCGGCATCGCCTCGACTCGCACCGGCGGTTCGCGCTCGCAGACCGTCGGCGAGGCGATGATCAAGTCCGCCGCCCGCTCGGCCGCCTCCACCGCCGGCCGCCAGATCACCAACGCCATCGTCCGCGGCATGTTCGGCTCGCTCCGGCGCTGATCCCCCATCCAGGTCTTTCGGAGAACCTCCCATGTCCCTCGACGGCGCGCTGGCGCGTATCGATGCCGGCCTCGACGCAAGCCTCGCCCGGCTCTTCGAGCTGATCCGCATGAAGTCGATCTCCGCCGATCCGGCCTTCGAGGACGAGGTCCGGCGTACCGGCGAATGGTGCGCGCGCGAGCTGACCGCGCTCGGCTTCGACGCGTCCCTGCGCGACACTCCCGGCCATCCGATCGTCGTGGCGCACTGGAACGGACCGGTGGCGAACCCGGATCGTCATGTCCTCTTCTACGGCCACTACGACGTCCAGCCGGTCGACCCGCTCCATCTGTGGCGCTCCGACCCGTTCGACCCGAGGATCGAGACCAACGAGGCCGGCGTCGACGTCATCGTCGGGCGCGGCTCGGCCGACGACAAGGGCCAGTTCCTGATCTTCATCGAGGCCTGCCGGGCGCTGATCGCCGAGGAGGGCCGCCTGCCGCTGCGCGTCACCGTGCTGCTCGAGGGCGAGGAGGAGAGCGGATCGCCCTCGCTCGAGCCCTTCCTCGAGGCCAACGCGGCCGAGCTCTCCCACGACATGGCGCTGGTCTGCGACACCAACATGTGGGACCGCGGCCGCCCGGCGATCACCGCCTCCCTGCGCGGTCTGGTCGGCGAGGAGGTGACGATCCGCTGTTCCAACCGCGATCTCCATTCCGGCATCTTCGGCGGCGCCGCCTGGAACCCGATCCGAGTCCTGACCAAGATCCTCGCCTCGCTCCACGACGACAGCGGCCGGGTGACGCTGCCCGGCTTCTACGACGGCGTCGACGACCTGCCGAACGACGTCCGCGCCTCCTGGGACACGCTCGGCACCACGGCTGAGACGTTTCTCGCCCCGGTCGGCTTGAAGACCCCGGCGGGCGAGGCCGGCCGCTCGATCCTCGAGCAGGTGTGGGCGCGCCCGACCTGCGAGTTCAACGGCATCACCGGCGGCTATACCGGCGACGGCTTCAAGACGGTGCTACCGGCCGAAGCCTCGGCCAAGGTGTCGTTCCGCCTCGTCGGTCGCCAGGACCCGGCCGCGATCCGCGCCGCCTTCCGCGCCCGGGTCGAGGCGATGCTGCCGCCCGACGCGACGGTCGAGTTCCACCCCCACGGCGGCAGCCCCGGCTTCACCATGCCCTACGACAGTCCGTGGCTGACGGCGGCTCGAGCGGCGCTGGCCGAGGAATGGGGCGTGCCGGCGGTGCTGATCGGCTCGGGCGGCTCGATCCCCGTCGGCGGCGCCTTCGAGCGCCTCCTGTCGATGCCGACCATGTTCGTCGGCTTCGGCCTCGACGACGACCGCATCCACTCGCCCAACGAGAAATACGACCTCGAGAGCTTCCACAAGGGCCTGCGCTCCTGGGCGCGCATCCTGGTGACGCTGGCGGCGTGAGGCGAGGGGCGGCTCGCCCCCGAGCCGCTCGTCATCGAAGCTTCGTCGTTCCGAATTCGCCCCGACACAGCCGCCGTCGACAAGGATGTCCTCACGCTCGTCAATGAGGACATCCCCGATGCGCGCTTCGCTTTCCACCCTCTGCACCGTCGCCCTGACGGTCTTCGCCACCGCCTCGCTCGCCCAGGCCGCCGAAGCGGTGAAGTACCCGGCGGTTCTCGCCGGTCACGCCATTCTGCCGGCCGACGCCAAGGTCATGCCGCCGGCCGACGCCCCCGCCGACCTGAAGGTCGCCGGCAAGTTCACCGGCCCCGGCAACAAGCGGGTCGACCAGATCGGCGCGTTGAAGGGCTCGACCGGCCTCTCCCACAAGGACTTCCCGCGCTTCACCGGTTATTCGATGCCGATCGAGGGCCAGTCGATTCAGGGCTTCTCGGGCATCCGCAGCCTCGGCAACGGCGAATATCTCGTCCTCACCGACAACGGTTTCGGCTCCAAGGCCAATTCGCCCGACGCCGCGCTGATGTTCCATCGCCTGAAGATCGACTTCGCCACCGGCAAGGTCGAACGCACCGCCACCACCTTCCTGACCGACCCGGACAAGAAGGTGCCGTTCCGCATCATGAACGAGGCGACCAAGGAGCGGTATCTGACCGGCGCCGACTTCGACATCGAGTCGATCCAGCCGGTCGGCGACGCCTACTGGTTCGGCGAGGAACTCGGCCCCCATCTGGTCGAGACCGACAAGACCGGCAAGGTGCTCGCCGTCTTCGACACCGTGATCGACGGCAAGCCGGTGCGCTCGCCCGACAACTATTCGGTCTCCAACCCGGCCTCGCCGATCGGCAAGCCGGTCCACAACCTCGGCCGCTCCAAAGGCTACGAGGGCATGGCCCAGTCGAAGGACGGCAAGTTCCTCTATCCGCTGCTCGAAGGCCCGCTGTGGGTCGACGGCGTGGCCGAGAAGGTCGACGGCAAGGAGGCCCTGCGCATCGTCGAATTCTCGGTCGAGAAGCGGGCCTGGACCGGCCGTTCGTGGAAGTACCAGCTCGATCTCGACGGCAACGCCATCGGCGACTTCAACATGATCGACGCCACCACCGGCATGATCCTCGAGCGCGACCAGAACGAAGGCGACGCCGACAAGGCCTGCCCCGCCGACAAGCCGGCCGCCGACTGCTTCACCTCGCCGGCCAAGCTCAAGCGCGTGTGGAAAGTCGAACTCGCCGCCGACGGAATCGCCCGCAAGATCGGCTTCCTCGACCTCCTCGACATCCAGGATCCGAAGAAACTGGCCCGTCAGGGCGGCAAGGACGGCAAGCTGAGCTTCCCCTTCGTCACCATCGAAAACGTCGACGTGGTCGACGCCACCCACATCATCGTCGGCAACGACAACAACTTCCCCTACTCGGCCGGCCGCGCCGTCGACAAGAACGACGACAACGAGTTCGTCCTCCTCGAAGCGGCGGCGTTCCTCGCCGCCAAGTGAGGTCGACGCAGGGAAACGTGATCGTCGGGGCCAGAGCCCCGGCGATCACCCCAGCGCCAACAGCCCGCCGAGGCTCGGCAGGACGGCGGCGGGGCGGAAGTCGTTGTATTCCTCGGGCAGGCCGTTGCGGTTGATCCACACCGAGCGGAAGCCGAAGGCGGTGGCTCCGGCGGCGTCCCAGCGGTTCGACGACTGGAACGACACCGCGTCCGGGTACACCCGATACCTGGTCGCCACCATGTCGTAGACGCGCGGATCGGGCTTGTAGACCCTGATGTCGTCGACCGAGAGGATGTCGTCGAGGATCTCGTCGAGCCCGGCCGAATCGGCGGCAGCCTTCAGCATCGCCGGCGTGCCGTTCGACAGGATCACCAGCTTGGCGCCGCGCATCTTGAGCTGCTTCAGCACCTCCGGCACGTCCGGGTAGACGTCGCAGGTCCAGTAGCTGTCGAGCAGCGCCGCGCGGCTGGCGCGATTGGCCTCGGGGACCCGCGCGAAGGCATAGTCGAGCGCTTCCTCGGTCAGCGACCAGAAGTCGCGGTAGCGCCCCATCATGGTCAGCATCCAGGAATATTCGAGCTGCTTGGCGCGCCACAGGGCCGAGAGCAACTGCCCCTCCGGGCCGACTTCGTCGGCATGGCGGCGGACCGCCGCATGCACGTCGAACAAGGTGCCATAGGCGTCGAACACATAGATCGCGTGGGCCATCGGTTGCTCCGGTCGAAGGACGGGACGAGAATGAACCGAACCGATCCGCGAGGGAACCGTCGTCGTGGGGCCGATCTGCGAAAAGGCCCCTTCCGCGAAGCTACGTCGCATGGTCGGATGGGCTCGAAGGGCGGTCGCGGGATCGCCCGAGGCTGAGAAGAACACGCGACGAGGGAAGCCGATGGCTCACGGCAGCAGCATTTCGAAGACCTGGACCTGGTTCGACGATCAGTGGCTCGAGGGCAATCCGCCGCTGATCGGGCCGATGAGCCATGCCTTCTGGCTCGGCTCGACGGTGTTCGACGGCGCCCGGGCCTTCGAGGGTGTCACGCCCGATCTCGATCGCCACTGCCGGCGCGTCAACGCCTCCGCCGAGGCCCTCGCCATGACCCCGACCATGCGGTGGGAGGAGATCATGGAACTGGCCAAGGACGGCCTGCGCCTGTTCGATCGCGAGGCCGCCGTCTACATTCGCCCGAGCTATTGGGCCGAGCACGGCCATTCGGTCTCGGTCATCGCCTGCGATCCGGCGTCGACTCGTTTCGCCCTCACCCTGTGGGAGGCGCCGATGCCGGTGCCCGGCGCCATGTCGGTGGGCCTGTCGACGTTCCGGCGGCCGACGCTCGAATGCATGCCGGTCAATGCCAAGGCCGGATGCCTCTATCCCAACAATGCCCGCGCCACGCTCGAGGCCGACGCCCGCGGCTTCGACAACGCCGTGGTGCTCGACATGCTCGGCAACGTCGCCGAACTCGCCTCCGCCAACGTCTTCATGGCCAAGGACGGCGTGGTGATGACGCCCGCCGCCAACGGCACCTTCCTCGCCGGCATCACCCGCGCCCGCACCATCGATCTCTTGCGCAAGGCCGGACAGCCGGTGGTCGAGAAGACCCTGCGGTGGGCCGACTTCCTCGACGCCGACGAGATCTTCTCGACCGGCAACTACTCGAAGGTGGTGCCGGTCACCCGCATCGAGACCCGCGAGATCGAGCCCGGCCCGATGTACCGCCTCGCCCGCCGCCTCTATTGGGACTTCGCCCACGCCTGACCCGCCCCAGGCGGTCTCATTG
>JAFHCF010000259.1:0-10979 GCA_048497495.1 Prosthecomicrobium sp. | reverse complement strand
GGTCGAGATCGGCTCCATCGAGAAGATGTCGAAGTCGAAGAAGAACACCGTCGATCCCGACGAGATCCTCTCGACCTGGGGCGCCGACACCGCCCGCTGGTTCGTCCTCTCCGACAGCCCGCCGGAGCGCGACGTGATCTGGACCGAGGCCGGCGTCGAGGGCGCCCACCGCTTCGTCCAGCGTGTCTGGAGGCTCCTCTGCGACGGCGAGCCGCTGTTGGCCTCCGCCGGCCCCGGCGACCGCTCGCCCGCCGCCCTGGCGCTGGCCAAGGCCACCCACAAGACGCTCGCCGCGGTCGAGGACGACATCGAGAAGCTCGGCTTCAACCGCGCCGTCGCCCGGCTCTACGAATTCACCAACACCATCGGCCGCGCCATCGCCGCCGGACCCGCGGTCGCCGCCGATCCGACGCTCGCGGCGGCGCTCGGCGAGGCCCTCGACACCCTCGTCCGCCTGATCGCCCCGATGATGCCCCACCTCGCCGAGGAATGCTGGGCGATGCTCGGCCGCGACGGCCTGGTCTCCGAGGCGCCCTGGCCGCAGGTCGACCGCGCCCTGATCGTCGACGAGACGGTCACACTTCCCGTCCAAATCAACGGTAAGAAGCGTGCGGAGTTGACGGTTCCCCGCGATGCGAGCGAGGCTGAGGTGCGCGACGCGACCCTGGCGCTCGACGCGGTCAAGGCCGCGCTCGACGGCCGCGCGCCGAAGAAGGTGATCGTCGTACCGCAGAGGATCGTCAATGTCGTCGCATGACCGGACTGCCCTCTACCGCCGCGCCGCTCTCGTCCTGGCGCTCGGCCTCGCCGGTGTCGGCCTCGGAGCCTGCACCGAAGCCCCCCGCCCGCTCTATGGCAAGGCCACCGGCACGGTCGAGGCGCTGAAGAGCGTCGACATCGCCGCCGTCCCCGGCCGGGTCGGCCAGCAGGTGCGCAATGAAATGGTCTTCGGCTTCTACGGCGGCGCCGGCGACGTCGTCGGCAAGCCGACCTATCGGCTGGAGCTGACCGTCACCTCGATCGACAACGCCGTCGGCGTCGAGCGCTATCGCAACCTGCCCTCGGCCTATGTCGAGCAGATCACCGCGACCTATGCCCTGGTCGACATCGCCTCGGGCGCCACCGTCACCTCCGGCGCCAGCTTCGCCAACGCCGCCTACGACTATTCGCCGCAGCATTTCGCCAACGTCCGCGCCAAGCGCGACGCCGAGAACCGCGTCGCCACCGTCGTCGCCGGCGACATCCGCAACAAGCTCGCGGTCTATTTCGCCGGCCGTCGCTGACGGCGGCGACCCGCTCGAAGCGCCGCCGATCCTCCGTTTCGGAGCCGAATCCATGGTCGCGTTGAGACCCTCGGAAGTCGAGCCCTTCGTCCGGCGCCCCTCGGAACGGGCGCCGGTGGTGCTCGTCTACGGGCCCGACGACGGCCTCGTCGCCGAACGTGCCTCGGCGATCGTCAAGGCCGCCGCCGGCAAGGCCGACGATCCCTTCTCGCTCGTCCGCCTCGACGGCGCCGAGGTCGTCGCCGACCCCGCCCGCCTGGTCGACGAGGCCACCACCGTCTCGCTCTTCGGCAACCGGCGCATCGTCTGGGTGCGCGACTGCGGCGGCCGCAACATCCTGCCCGCCGTCCAGCCGCTGCTCGACCGCCCCGACACCGGCAGCCTCGTCGTCATCGAGGCCGGCGACCTCAAGAAGGGCACCGGGCTGCGCAAGAAGGTCGAGGACCACGGAACGGCGGTCGCCATTCCCTGCTACGCCGACACCGCCCAGGACATCGCCCGGCTGATCGATCAGGAGCTGAAGGAGGCGAAGCTCGACATCGATCGCGACGCCCGCGAGGCGCTCGAGGCCCTCCTCGGCGCCGATCGCCTCGCCTCGCGCGGCGAATTGCGCAAGCTCTGTCTCTACGCCCACGGCAGCGCCCGCATCACCCACGCCGACGTCGCGGCGATCGTCGGCGACGCCTCCGCCTTCGCCATGGACGAGCTGATCGATGCCGTCGCCGGCGGCGACGTCGCCATAGCCGATCTCACCCTGCGCAAACTCGAGGCCTCGGGGACCCACGCCTCGGTCGCCGGCACCATGCTGATTCGCCATTTCCAGCTGCTCGAGCGGGCACGCGCCGACGTCGGGCCGGGACGCGGCGCGGCGGAGGTCGTCGAACGCCTGCAGCCGCCGATCTTCTTCCGCCGACGTCCGGCCATCGCCCGCCAACTCGGCCTGTGGAGCCGCGAACGCCTCGCCCGCGCC
Source organism: Prosthecomicrobium sp. (assembly GCA_048497495.1). GTDB lineage: Bacteria > Pseudomonadota > Alphaproteobacteria > Rhizobiales > Ancalomicrobiaceae > JAFHCF01. The sequence goes on along the minus strand of JAFHCF010000259.1, from coordinate 8,726 downwards.
CTCGACCATCTCGACGAGATGATGCGCCAGACCCGCCAGAAGCCGCACCTCGTCGACGCCATCGTTTCGGAAGCGACTCTGAAACTCGCCCGCGCCGCCGGAAGCGCCGCCCGGCGCTGAGGTGATCGCGTGAGGCGTGGAAAGAGCGAAGCGAATTCCGCCGCCGGGGTTCGATCGAGACGGGGGGTTCCCCTCCATCTCGTGAATCAGGACTCCTGGCTCATTGATTTCGCGGCCGAAACAACCTGACGCTCGCGGCACGGAAAGGTCGGATTTCGACCACCGGGGGACCCGGCGCCGCATGAGAATCGGTCGCCCGCGAACCCACTCCGGCTCGACCGGTGCCGCCCTCCCCCCCGTCATCACCTGGCTCGATCCGGCGACCCATCGGCGCTCCCCGGAAACAGGAGGTCCATGGGCCGCCGGATCAACTCCCGACAACCCGAGGGCCGGCTCTCGTCGCCATTGGCGAATCCCGGGTTCGCACCCCGTGCCGTTCCGCACGACACTTCCCCCCAACCGGTCGATGCCGCCCCCCGAACGCCGAAAGGGCGGATCTCGCGACCCGCCCTTCCACACATTCGAATCCCGTACCACCGCTCAGCCGTTCTGCAGCCGCCGGCAGACCTCGTCGAGTTGCTCCAGCGAGCGGTAGCGAACGCGGAGTTCGCCCGTCCCATCGGCCTTGTGATCTATGACCACGGCGAGCCCGAGGCGATCCGAAAGGGTCTTCTCCAGCGCCAGGGTGTCGGCGTCCTTGTCCTTCTTCGGCCGCCCGACCTTGGGGGCGTCGACCGGACGCGGGGCCTGGGCCAGCGCCTCGGCGTCACGCACCGTCAGCCCCTCGTCGACGATCTTCTGGGCGAGGCCCGCCGGATCCGTCGCCCCGACCAAGGCCCGGGCATGGCCCGCCGTCAGCCGACCCTCGCGCAGGTGCCCCTTGACCGCCTCCGGCAGCTTGAGCAGGCGCAGGGTGTTGGCGACATGGCTGCGGCTCTTGCCGATGACCTGGCCGAGATCCTGCTGGGTGTAGTCGAACTCGGCGATCAGCTGTTCGTAGCCGAAGGCTTCCTCGATCGGATTGAGATCGGAGCGCTGGACGTTCTCGATCAACGCCAGTTCCAGCGCCTCCTTGTCGGTGGCCTCCTGGATCAGCACCGGAATCTCGTGCTGGCCGGCGCGCTGCGAGGCCCGCCACCGGCGTTCGCCGGCGATGATCTCATAGTGATTGGCCACGCCCTTGGCCGGCCGCACCAGGATCGGCTGGACCACACCCTTTTCGCGAATCGACTGGGCGAGATCCGCCAGATCGTCCTCGCCGAAGGCGCGGCGGGGATTGCGCGGGTTGGGGTGCACCATCTCGATCGGCACCCGCTTGGACCCGCCCCGCTCCACCGCGGTGATCTCCGGTTCGGCCATGTCGCCGAGGAGCGCCGCCAATCCACGTCCGAGCCGCCTGCGTTCTTCCACGTCGCCCTCCCGAGCCTGAGCGGGCCGCCGCCGACCCGTCGATCCGATGGGCCCGACCTTCCGCCGAGCCGAATTTCGATTATGCCGCCGCGTCGGCCTTCAGCCGCCGCTCGCGCTGGATGATCTCCGAAGCGAGCTTCAGATAGGCTTGGCTGCCGCTCGACTTGAGATCGTAGAGCAGCGCCGGCTTGCCGTAGGACGGTGCCTCGGAGATGCGCACGTTGCGCGGGATGATCGTGTCGTAGACGGTCGCGCCCATGTGCTGGCGCACGTCGGCCACCACCTGCCCCGACAGATTGTTGCGGGCGTCGTACATGGTCAGCACGATGCCGTGGATGGTCAGCTCGGGGTTGAGCGCCCCCCGGACCTGCTCGACCGTCGACAGGAGCTGAGACAGGCCTTCGAGCGCGAAGAACTCGCACTGGAGCGGCACCAGCACCGAATGCGCCGCGCTCATCGCGTTGATGGTCAGGAGGTTCAGCGACGGCGGACAATCGACCAGCACATAGGTGAAGCGCGGTCGATCCTCCTGCAGCGTCTCGACATAGTCGGCGAGCGCCTTGCGCAGGCGAAAGGCCCGATCCGTGGTCGCGGCGATCTCGAGCTCGACCCCGAGCAGATCGAGGGTCGAGGGCGCCACCCACAGCCGCGGCACGGCGGTTTCGATCAACACCTGATCGAGCGGGCTGTCGCCGACCAGCACGTCGTAGGTCGAGCGCTTGCGGGCGCGCCGATCGATGCCGAGGCCGGTGGAGGCGTTGCCCTGCGGATCGAGATCGACGATCAGCACCTCCTCGCCGATGGCCGCGAGCGCCGTGCCGAGATTGATGGCGGTCGTGGTCTTGCCCACCCCGCCCTTTTGATTGGCGAGGGCGAGAACCCGGGGCGACTTGGCGAGCTTGGCCATGAAAGGACGCTCCGTCAGGACGAATTTCGTGAAACGATCTTGCGAACCTCGACCAAGCGGCCCGTCGGTTCTGTCTTGCTCTGATGTTCTATCAGATCCAGATCCCAAGATAGAGTGGCTTCGGTCAATTCAGACGCAAAATATTGTCCTTTGTGGAAAACCGCGACGGCTCCGCGCGCCACGAAGGGCGCCGCCCAGCCGCACAGATCGACCATCGAGGCGAGCGCCCGCGCCGACACGCCGTCGACCGCTTCGGCGAAGTCCTTGGAAAAGGAATCGATTCTCTCGGCATGCACGATCGCCGGCGCGCCGGTCTCCCGCGCCACCGTCCTGAGGAACGCCGCCTTGCCCCTGTTGCTCTCGACGAGATGAACGGCGGCACCGGGAACCTCGGCCAGAAGGATCGCGGTGACCAACCCGGGAAATCCGGCACCCGAGCCGAGATCGACCCAGCGCGTCGCCGTCGGCAGCAGGGCATGGACCTGGGCGCTGTCGGCCACATGCCGGCGCCAGATCTGCGGCAGCGTGCTCGGCGCCACCAGGTTCTGGCTCTTCTGCCACTTCGCCACCAGGGCGACGTAGATTTCGAGCCGCTGGCGCGTTTCACGTGAAACGGGAAGAATCTCGGTGAGCGCCTCGGGCCCATCGGCGATATCGGGCACGGTCATCCCCTTCATCGTTACGACTCCGAATCGATGTCCGAAGCCGCGTTTGCGTCCCCCTTCGGGGTATGCCTGAACCCGCCGCTTCCCTCGGCCGCCACCAGATCGACCCCCGCCCCCTCGACCATGGTCTGCCGACGCCGCCCCTTGCGCACATGTGCCAAGAGAAGCGTCAGGGCCGCCGGCGTCATCCCGTCGATCCGCCCGGCCCGCCCCAAGGTGCTCGGCGCCGTCTCCACCAGCTTGTGGCGGATCTCGTTCGACAGGCCGGGGATCGCCGAGAAGTCGAGATCCCTCGGCAACTCGATCTCCTCCTCGCGCCGGAGTTCACCGATGTCGGCCTCCTGCCGCCGCATGTAGACGGCGTATTTCGCGTCGATCTCGATCTGCTCGGCGACGTCGGCGCCCAAGCCCCCGAGTTCCGGCCAGATCGCCGCCAGCCGCTCCAGCGTGACCTCGGGATAGGCGAGGAGTTCGAAGGCGCTCCGCCGCACCCCGTCGCGGTTGATGGTGATCCCGAAACCCGCCGCCTCGGTCGGTGTCACATGGAGGGAGCCCGCCAATCGCGTCGCCGCCGCGATCGCCGCCGCTTTCACCGCGAAAGCCCCCCTGCGGCGCGATCCGATCAATCCGAGCGTTTCGCCCTTCGGCGTCAGCCGACGATCGGCATTGTCGGCGCGAAGCGTCAGGCGGTACTCCGAGCGCGACGTGAACATCCGATAGGGTTCGGTGATCCCCCGCGTCACCAGATCGTCGATCATCACCCCGAGATAGCCGTCGCCGCGATCGAACCGGTACGGATCTGTTCCGGAAGCGAATCGAGCGGCGTTGAGCCCCGCCACCAACCCCTGCGCCGCCGCTTCCTCGTAGCCGGTCGTGCCGTTGATCTGGCCGGCGAGGAAGAGCCCGTCCGCCGCCTTCACCGCCAGCGCCGGGTTGAGTTCGCGTGGATCGACGTGATCGTATTCGATCGCGTAACCCGGACGGAAGATCTCCACCCGCTCGAGCCCCGGGATCGACCGCAGCATCTCGAGTTGGGCATCGGCCGGCAGCGAGGTCGACAGCCCATTGGGGTAGACCGTCGGGTCGTCGAGCCCCTCTGGCTCCAGGAAGATCTGATGGCCGTCGCGATCGCCGAAGCGGACGATCTTGTCCTCGATCGAGGGACAGTAGCGCGGCCCTCGGCTGTCGATGTGGCCGCCGTACATCGCCGAGCGATGGAGATTGGCGCGAATGATCCGGTGGGTCTCCGGTGTCGTCCGGGTGATGCCGCAGGTGATCTGCGGATTGACGATCCGCTCGGTCAACGTCGAGAACGGCACCGGATCGTCGTCGGCCGCCTGGGATTCGATCGCCGCCCAGTCGATGGTCCGGCCGTCGAGCCGCGCCGGCGTGCCGGTCTTGAGCCGCCCGAGCCGCAGGCCCAGCGCCGCCAGGCTTCCCGACAACTCCGTCGCCGCCCGCTCGCCGACCCGCCCCCCGGGCGTGCGCGCGTCGCCGACATGCATCAACCCGTTGAGGAAAGTGCCGGTGGTGATCACCACCGCGCCGGTGGTGATCGCGCGACCGTCGCCGAGTTCCACGCCGGCGATCCGCCGCCCGACGAAGACCAGGCGCGCCACCTCGCCCTCGATCACTGCGAGCCCCGGCGTCTCGTGGATCTCGCGCTGCATCGCCGCCGCGTAGAGACGGCGATCGGCCTGGGTGCGGGGTCCCCGCACCGCCGGCCCCTTGCGACGGTTGAGCATCCGGAACTGAATGCCGGCGGCATCCGTGACGCGCCCCATCAGACCGTCGAGCGCATCGACCTCGCGCACCAGATGGCCCTTGCCGAGGCCGCCGATCGCCGGATTGCACGACATCGCGCCGATCGTGGCGAAGCAATGGGTGACCAGGGCGGTGCGGGCGCCGACCCGCGCCGCCGCCGCCGCCGCCTCGCAGCCGGCATGGCCACCACCGATCACCACCACGTCCCAAGTCCCGATCACCGCCGCCGTCACGCTCGCTCGCCTCACATTCTTCACAGCATTCCTAGGGGCCGGATGGCCGTCGATGCAAGCCCGAAGCCGCGACAGTCGGCACCGTCGACGAAGGGAACGAAATCGAACCGGAATCGAACCGGTGTTTCACGTGAAACAGAATCGATCCGGACACGATCCGAGTCATCTCACTTGCCGATGCAGAACTCACGGAAGATCACGTCGAGCAGATCCTCGACTCCGATCGCCCCGGTGATCCGCCCGATCTCGTCGCCTGCCCGCCGCAGGTCTTCAGATCGCAGCTCCGCCTCCTTCCAGATCTCGCCAACCGCCCGATCCAACTCCGAAAGCGCCGCCGTCAGGTGCTCGCGATGACGCGTCCGATTGGGGCCGAGCCCGGATCCGACACAAGACCCACGCGCCTCCTCGGCGATCGCAGTCACCAGTTCATCCAACCCGGAACCCGAGTGCGCGGAGATGCGGAAGGATTTCGTTGCGTCTTCGAATCGAATCCCTCCGAAACGATTCTCACCCTCCAGGTCCACCTTGGTCTCGACCATCCAGACCGACACGTCGCCGACCGCCGGATCGAGCTCCGGTTCATCGGTCTCGTCGACCGACCGCAGCCACAGCACCAGGTCGGCGCTCCGACCCCGTTCCATCGCCCGCCGCATCCCCTCGGCTTCCACCCGGCCGCCACCCTCGCGCAGACCCGCCGTATCGACCACCGTCACCGGGAAGCCCTGGAGATCGAGGTGGACCTCGATCAGGTCGCGGGTGGTTCCGGCCTCCTCGGTGACGATCGCCACGTCGCGCCGCGCCAGCGCATTGAGCAGGCTCGACTTGCCGGCGTTGGGACGACCGAGCAGCACGACCTGATAGCCGCTCCGCAGCCGCTCGCCGCGATGGCCGTCGGCGAGATGGGCGCGGATCTCCGCTCGCAACAGGTCGGCATCCCGCCACGCCGCCTCACTCACCGAGCCCGGCACGTCCTCTTCCTCGGAGAAGTCGAAGTCCGCCTCGACCAGCGCCCGGATCCGCACCAGGCGGTCCCGCCATCCGCCGTAGAGCCGCCGTAACCCGCCGGAGGCCTGCACCACCGCTTGGCGGCGCTGTTCCTCGGTCTCCGCCGCCAAGAGATCCGCCAGTCCCTCGGCCTCGGTCAGATCGATGCGCCCGGCGAGGTAGGCGCGTCGGGTGAACTCACCGGCTTGCGCCATCCGCACCCCGGGGACGGCGCCGAGCCGATCGGCCAGCGCCGCCACCACGGCGCGGCTGCCGTGGACCTGGAACTCGATCATATCCTCGCCGGTGAAACTCGTAGGCCCCGGCAGCCACAGCACCAGGCCCTGGTCGATCACCACACCGTTGCGGTCCCGAATCGACCGCAGGCCGGCGTGGCGCGGCGGCGGGATCGCGCCGATCGTTGCCGCGAGGATCGCCCGGCAGGCCGGCCCGCTCACCCGCATCACCGCGACGCCGCTCGGCACCCCGCCGCTCGACAGTGCATAGATCGTGTCCATCGCGCTCGAAACCTCACCCTCGCTTCCGGCCATCGGCGCGCTACTCTCTCACCAGACCCGTCACCGATCGGAGCCGTCCCGTGAGCCTTCCCGCCGCCAATCTCCTCGACCGATCCGCCAGCCCCTACCTCTTGCAACACGCCGACAACCCGGTGCATTGGCGACCCTGGGGTCCCGAGGCGCTGGCCGAGGCGGAGGAAACCGGCAAGCCGATCCTGTTGTCGGTCGGCTACGCCGCCTGCCACTGGTGCCACGTCATGGCCCACGAGTCCTTCGAGGACACGAGCGTGGCGGAGGTGATGAACCGTCTCTTCGTGAACATCAAGGTCGATCGCGAGGAACGCCCCGACATCGACCAGATCTACATGGCGGCGCTGCATTCGCTCGGCGAACAGGGCGGCTGGCCGATGACCATGTTCCTCGACGTCCACGGCCGACCCTTCTGGGGCGGCACCTATTTCCCCAAGGAGGCGAAATGGGGCCGACCCGGCTTCGTCCAGGTGCTGCGGGAGATGGCCCGGATCCACGCCGAGGAACCCGAAAAGGTCGCCAAGAACGCCGGCGCCATCCGCGCCCGCCTGGAAGCTCGCCCCCGATCCGAACCCACCGCCCTCGGCATCGACTTCCTCGACGCCGTCGCCGAGCGCCTGCTCACCATCGCCGACCCGGTCGAGGGCGGCACCAAGGGCGCGCCGAAATTCCCCCAGACCTCGCTGCTCGAACTGTGGTGGCGGGCCGGCCGCCGCCGCGCCGGCGGCGAGGCGACCGACGCGGTGCTGCGCACCCTGCGGCGCATGAGCCTCGGCGGCATCTGGGATCACCTCGGCGGCGGGTACTCGCGCTATTCCGTCGACGACAGATGGCTGGTGCCGCATTTCGAGAAGATGCTCTACGACAACGCCCAACTCCTCGACCTGCTCGGGCGCGCCTGGTCGACCACCGGCGAGCCCTTGTTTCGTGCCCGAATCGAAGAGACGGTCGGCTGGCTGGCGCGCGAGATGACCCGGCCCGAGGGCGGCTTCGCCTCGGCGCTCGACGCCGACAGCGAACATGTCGAGGGCAAGTTCTACGTCTGGACCCTCGCCGAGATCCGCGAGGTGCTGGGGAGCGAGGCCGACGCCTTCGCCGAGGCCTATGACGTCACGCCGGCGGGGAACTGGGAGGGCCACACCATCCTCAACCGTTCTCGCGATCCGGCCCGCTGGGAACGCGCCCGCGAGGCCCGCCTCGCCGAATGCCGTCGCAAGCTTCTCGATCGCCGCGCCGGCCGTGTCCGCCCCGGCACCGACGACAAGGTCCTCGCCGATTGGAACGGCGCGATGATCCACGGGCTGACGCTCGCCGCCCGCCGTCTCGACCGCGCCGACTGGCTGGAGATGGCGCGCCGCGCCTATCGCTTCGTCGCCGACGAGATGGGTCGGGGCGACCGCCTGGCGCACGCCTGGCGCGACGGCCGCTCGGTCTATCCCGGTCTCTCGTCGGACTACGCCCAGATGGCCCGCGCCGCCGTCACCCTCCACGAGACCACCCGCGAGCCGGCCTTTCTCGCCGACGCGCTGCGTTGGATGACGGCGCTCGATCGTCACCATGCCGATCCGGCCGGCGGCTGGTATCTGACGGCGGACGACGCCGAGGCCCTGATCGTCCGCCCGGCGACGGCCAAGGACGAGGCGACGCCCAACCCCAACGCGGTGGCGATCGAGACCCTGCTGCGGCTCTCGGCGCTGACCGGCGATGCCGGTTGGACGGCGCGGGGCGAGGCCGCCCTCCTCGCCCTCTCCGGCGCCATGATGGAGGACATCTACGCCACCGCCGCCCTTGCGAACGCCCTCGATCTCGCCCTCGGCCTGATCGAGGTGGTGTTGGTGGCGCCCGCGGGCACCGACGCCGAGCCCCTGCGTCGTGTCGTCTTCGAATCGACCGACCCGCGCATCGTTCTGTTCGAAACCGAATCGACCGACGCCCTGCCCGCCGATCATCCCGCCCACGGCAAGGGGGCGCTCCAGGGCCTGCCGACCGCCTGGGTCTGCCGCCACGGCGCCTGCGGTCTGCCCCAGACCGAACCGGCGCCGCTGCGCACCTTCCTGGAGACCGGCCGACCGGTGTGAGGGCGCCGGATCGCTTCGCCTCCGATTCGATCGACGATTCACGTGAAACACGAAGGGCGCCACGGATCCCGTGGCGC
>JAFHCF010000258.1:0-29900 GCA_048497495.1 Prosthecomicrobium sp. | reverse complement strand
GCCCCCTCGGATCCGGGTCGGCGTCGGGTGGGTCCTGGCGCGGCCTTCGGCGCAATACGCTGCGCTATTGCGCCCTACGATGCCGTGCCCGGCGCGCGCCCCAGCCGCTTCCAATAGATCAGCGTCCCGGTCAGTCCGCCGTGCGGCTTCAGCGCGTAGTCCGGGATCTCGCCGGCGCGGGTGAAGCCGTGGCGCTCGTAGAGCCCTGCCGCCCCCTCGTCGCTCGCGGTGTCGAGGACGATCAACGTTCGCCCGCGCGCGGTCGCCTCCGCCTCCGCCGCGACGATCAGCGCCGAGGCGAGGCCCCGGCCGCGATGGCTCGGCCGCGTCATCATCTTGGCGAGTTCGGCCCGATGCGGTTGGTTCGGCGGGCAGTCGATGAGCAGCGTCAGGGTCGAGACCAGTTCCGCGCCGTCGAAGGCGCCGAGGACGACGCGCTCGCCGCGCCCCGCCGCCGCCAGCGATCCCGCCCAGAACGCCGCCGCCGCGTCTTCGGCGAGCGGATGCATGAAGCTGACCGAACCGCCGGCCGCCACGGTCTCGACGAGCAGGCGCGCCAGGGCGGCGACGGTCGCGGGCTCGGCGGCGAGCGGGCGGATGGCGATCTCGGACATTTCGAACCTCGTTGGTTTAGCGCTCAACCGCGCGCCAGCGCGACGACATAGGTACAGGGCTCGTCGCCCTCGTTGGCGAAGACGACGTCGGCCGGCGGGCCGAAGCCGAGGCAGTCGCCGGGATCGAGATCGTGTCGGACGCCGCCCTCGACGAGGGTGAGGGTTCCCGTCCGCACCCAGACGATCTGGCGGATATGGGCGTAGGACGAGGCCGGCAGCACGACGCGTCCGCCGACCGGCATCTCGACCTCGACCAGTTCCACCGGATGGTCGGGCCGGGCATGGATCTGGCGCCGCCGATAGCCGGTCCGCGGATCGGTCCAGACCGGTTGCCCGGCGGCGCGCGTCAACCGGTCCGCCGCGCCCTCGGCCCTGACCAGCAACCCGGCCAGCGTCAGATCGAAGGCCGCGGCGAGCCGCACCAGCAGCGCCGCCGTCGGGCTCGCCTCCTCGCGCTCGATCTTGCTGATCGCCGCCTTGGAGACACCGGAGCACGCCGCGAGATCGGCGAGCGACCACCCCCGTGCCTCCCGCTCCAGGCGGATGCGTTGAGCGAGGAGAGTGGCGGGGTCGTCCATGATCATATTCATATGTCTCTTATAGTAGATATTTTCGACAACGACAAGGACGCCGGCGAGGCCGGACCCCCCGGCCACCGTGATGCGGTTCCTTCGCGTTTCGGCGATCGGTGATATCGTCGAGTATCCCGACCACGTTTCATTCGGCCGGGGGGTGATCCGAAGGGGATCGCTCGAAGCCGGGAGACGACCACGACGATGCCCTTGGAGACGTCTGACCGCCGGCTCGCCGCCGCGCGCGCCCTCGCGGCGCAGATCCACGCCGCGCTCGACCTCGACTTCGGCATCGAACTGTGGGACGGCAGCCGCGTGCCCGCCGAGACGCCGCCCGAGGGCTTGCGTCTGGTCGTCGCCGATCCGGCGGTGGTGTCGCGGCTGATCTGGTCGCCGAAGGTCTCGACCCTGGTCGATCTCTACGCCGCCGGCCACCTCGACCTGCGCGGCGGCACCCTGTTCGACCTCGCCGAACGCCGTCCCAAGGTCCGCACCAAGGCGATCCTCGGCCGCCTCGACAAGCTCGCCGTCCTGCGCGGCCTGTGGCCCTTCGTCTTCGCCTCGCGCACCCTGCCGCCGACCCGGAGGCTCGACGGCGGCGCCGACGCCGGCAAGGCCCGGGGCAGCGACCAGAAGGACATCGAGTTCCACTACGACGTCTCCAACGCCTTCTACGAATTGTTCCTCGATCCGGCGATGGTCTATACCTGTGGCTATTTCCGTAATTGGAACAACGATCTCGCCACGGCGCAGCGCCACAAGCTCGACATCGTCTGCCGCAAGCTGCGGCTCGCCCCCGGCGACCGCCTGCTCGACATCGGCTCCGGCTGGGGCGCCCTGGTATGCCACGCCGCCGAGCACTACGGCGTCACCGCGCTCGGCGTCACCCTGTCGTCGGAGCAGTTGGAGCTGTCGCGCGCCCGCATTGCCGCACGCGGGCTCGGGACCCGTGTCCGCGTCGAGTTGCAGGACTACCGCACGCTCGAGGGCCAGTTCGACAAGATCTCGTCGATCGGCATGTTCGAGCACGTCGGCATCGACAACCACGACGACTACTACCGCGCCATCCACCGCCTGCTGGTCGATCGCGGCCTGTACCTCCACCACGCCATCACCCGACGCGGCAAGAAGGACGAGGTGAAGTTCCGCGCCAAGCGCCGCGAATACGAGGCGATGACCCGCTATATCTTCCCCGGCGCCGAGGTCGATCACATCGGCCTGACCGTCAAGAGCCTGGAGGTCTCGGGCTTCGAGGTCCACGACGTCGAGGGTTGGCGCGAGCACTACGCCCGCACCACCGAACTGTGGGCCCGCGCACTGATCGCGCGATACGACGAGGCGGTAGCGATCGCCGGCTCCGAGCGCACCCGCATCTGGATCCTCTACCTCTGCGGCGTCTCCCTCGCCTTCCGCATGGGGACGCTGTCGATCTTCCAGACGCTCGCCTCGAAGCGGACGCGCGGCCCCTCGGGCCTGCCGCCGACGCGCGAGGATCTCTATCGCTGAGGCCCGCCGTCTCGCCCGGGGCGCCGAAGCCGCGCCACGTCATCCTTCGCTAACCGTTCCCGAGAACAACCCTCGTGGAAGATCAGGCCCTTAACCCGCCCTTAGCGCGCCGGGTATGCAGTGTTTGCGCTGCGTCTCGGCCTTCGATCGCCGAGGACGCGGGATCGGGGGACGTCATGGAGACGCTGTTCGCCTACTGGACCGGCAATGCGCTGATCGTCAACGGCCTGTTGATGCTCCACCTCCTCGGGGCGACGGCGGTCGGCCTGATCCTCGGCTACGAGCGCACCTACCACGGTCGCGCCGCCGGCATGCGAACCTACTCCCTGGTCTGCGTCGCCTCGACCATGCTGACGGTGATCAACGGCTATCCGGCGCAGTGGTACGGCGGCCTGGTGTCGACGCCGGCGACCGCCGACCCGACCCGGGTGATCCAGGGCATCATGACCGGCGTCGGCTTCCTCGGCGCCGGGGTCATCATGAAAGAGGGGTTCACCATCCGTGGCCTGTCGACCGCCGCCTCGATCTGGATGACGGCGGCGATCGGCATCATCATCGGCGTCGGCTTCTACGGCGCGGCGATCAGCGCCACCCTGATCACCGTCGCGGCGATGACCGGGCTCGGCGGGCTCGAGAAGAAACTCCCGCACCAGACCACGCTGCACCTGTCGCTGGCCTACCCCCACGACTGCGTGCCGACCTCGGAAGGGGTCCGCGCCCTGATGAAGGGCTACGGCTTCGACGTCGTCGATTGGTCCTACAGTTATTGTGAGAGTTCCCAGCGGTTCCAGTTCGACCTGGTCCTCCAGGCCCTCGGCGGCTGCCGATCGGACGCCCTGGTCGACAGCCTCGCCGGCACGCGGGACGTGATCGAATTCCGCCTGTCGCCGTCACGGGCGTGAGGGGAGGGCGAGACGCCGTAGGGTGCATTAGCCGGAGGCGTAATGCACCGGCCGAGTCCGTATGGGACGACCTGCCACGACCTTGCGCGCCGCCGGTGCAATACGCCTTCGGCTATTGCACCCTACGAATCCCTCGCGTCCCCCGGGCTTCGTGCCCGTCGGCGGCGACTCGGCCGCCTCAATAATCCACCTTCACCAGCGTCAGCCCCGCCGCCGGCGCCACCGGCCCACAGGCCGTCCGCGTCTTCGCCTCGAGAGCGGCGGTGACGTCGTCGGCGGTCCATTTGCGCAAGCCCACCATCTTCAACGTGCCGACCATCGAGCGCACCTGGTTGTGCAGGAAGGAGCGCGACGAGGTGCGGACCTCGACCAGGTCGCCGTCGCGGATGATCTCCAGCCGGTCGAGGGTCTTCATCGGGCTCTTGGCCTGGCAGTTGGTCGAGCGGAAGGTGGTGAAGTCGTGATGGCCGAGGAGGCGCTGGGCGCCGAGGTTCATCGCCGCGACGTCGAGCCGGTCGCGCACGTGCCAGGCGCGGTTCAACTCCAGCGCCAGCGACGCCCGCCGATCGACGATGCGATAGAGGTAGTGCCGCGCCTTGGCGGAGAAACGCGCGTCGAAATCCTCGGCGACGATGTCGACCGCCAGGATGGCGATCGGATGCGGTCTGAGATGGGCGTTGAGCGCGTCCATCAGCTTCGCCGCCGGCCAATCGCGCTCGAAATCGACGTGGGCGACCTGGCCGGAGGCATGCACCCCGGCGTCGGTGCGGCCGGCGCCGCGCACCACGACGCGGCCGCCCTTCAGGGCGGCGAAGGCGTCCTCGATCGCGCCCTGCACCGACGGCCCGTTGGCCTGCATCTGCCAGCCGACGTAGGGCGTCCCGTCATATTCGATGGTGAGCTTGTAGCGCGCCATCGCGTCACCCGAGCCGATCGCCGACGCCGAGCCCGGCGCCGCGTCGGAAGGTCGTCGCGTCCATCGGCCGGCCGCCGGCCCGCTGCACCTCGACGAGCCGGATCGCGCCGGAGCCGCAGGCGATGGTGAGCCGCTCGTCGAGGATGGTGCCGGGGGCGCCCGCCCCTTGGCCCGACGTGGTGCGCAGGATCTTCAGCCGCTCGCCCTTGCCGCCGATCGTCGCCTCGCACCAGGCGCCGGGGAAGGGCGAAAGGCCGCGAATCGCGTCGTGGACCGCCTTCGCCGAGCCCGACCAGTCGATCCTCGCCTCCGCCTTTTCGATCTTCTTGGCATAGGTGACGCCGATCTCCGGCTGCGGCCGGCAGGGCAGGTCGCCGGCCTCGAGCCGCGCCAGCGCCTCGACCATCAGCCCCGCCCCGAGGCCGGCCAGCCGGTCGTGCAGATCGGCGGTGGTCTCGTCGGCGCCGATCGGTGTCGGGGCGGAGAGGCAGACCGGGCCGGTGTCGAGCCCCTTCTCCATCCGCATCACCTCGACCGCGGTCTCCGCGTCGCCCGCCATGATCGCCCGTTGGATCGGCGCGGCGCCGCGCCAGCGCGGCAGTTTCGAGCCGTGCAGGTTGAGGGCGCCGTGGCGTGGCGCGGCGAGGATCGCCTCCGGCAGCAACAGCCCGTAGGCGACGACCACCGCGACGTCGGCCCCGTGCGCCCGGAAGGCGGCGGCCGCCTCCTCGCCCTTGAGGCTCGAGGGGGTGAGGACGGGGAGGCCGAGGGCTTGCGCTCCGGCGTGGACCGGCGAGAGGGTCAGCGCCATGCCACGCCCGGCGGGGCGCGGCGGCTGGCTGTAGACGGCGACGATCCGGTGCCCCGCGGCGACGATCGCCTCGAGGGTCGGCACCGAGAAGTCCGGCGTTCCCATGAAGACGATGTCGAGAGCCATGGCGGGTTCCTCGGATGGCGGGCGGTGGATCGAGGGCGAGGGATGCTCCCGCGACGCCCGCCGGTCAAGGGCGCCGACGCGAGGAGCCGGCGTGGGGCCGCCCCTCAGGTCGGCGGCACCACCCGCTGCGTCTGCTCGCCGAGGCCGTCGATGCCGAGCCGCATCACCTGGCCGGCCTCGAGGAAGACCGGCTCGGGCTTGATCCCCATGCCGACGCCCGGCGGCGTGCCGGTGGTGAGGATGTCGCCGGGCTGCAGGCTCATGAACCGCGAGACATAGGCGACGAGTTCGTCCACGGCGAAGATCATCGTCGCCGTGGTGCCGTCCTGGCGGCGGACCCCGTCGACCTCGAGCCACAGGCGCAAGCCTTGTGGATCGACGATCTCGTCGCGGGTGACCAACCACGGGCCGATCGGGCCGAAGGTGTCGCAACCCTTGCCCTTGTCCCAGGTGCCGCCGTGCTCGATCTGATAGGCGCGCTCGGAAATGTCGTTGACGACGCAATAGCCGGCGACGTGGTCGAGCGCCGTCTCGCGGGTCACGTAGCGCGCCTCGCGGCCGATGACGACGCCGAGTTCGACCTCCCAGTCGGTCTTCCGCGAGCCGCGCGGCAGCACCACGTCGTCGTTCGGCCCGTTGATGCAACTCGTCGCCTTCATGAAGACGATCGGTTCCTTCGGCAGGGGAAGGCCGGATTCCACCGCGTGGTCGGCGTAGTTGAGGCCGATCGCCACGAATTTGCCGACACCGCCGACGCAAGGCCCGATGCGGACACCGGCGGGGGCGCGCGGCAGCGTGAAGGGATCGATCGCGGCGAGGCGCGCCAGTCCCTCCGGCGCGAGCGCGGCGCCGGCGATGTCGTCGACATGGGCCGAGAGATCGCGAAGAGAGCCGTCGGCGGCGACGAGACCGGGCTTTTCCGCCCCCTTGGGGCCGAAACGGAGGAGTTTCATGAGGGGTCCTCGAAGAGGTGAAGGGGAGCCGAATGCAGCACGGTTCGCGCCCCGCCGCCAGCCGCGCCGTCGTTCCCCGCGCCGGCCCGCCGCCTCGAGCGCCGACCGGCGCCGTGGCGAGTGGTGAGAGGGGCGGCGAGGGGGGCTTCGCTCCTGACGGGCCTGGGATCGGCGATCATCAGGGCATGGGCCCTGCCGGAGGCGGCCTTCGCTCCTCACGGGCCAGGGATCGGCTCTCGGTCCGCGTCCAGATCCGGCGCTCGTCACCCGGGCCTCGTCACCCGGGGCTCGTCTCGCCGTTCGCTCACGATCCGGGTCTCGCCGGCCTCGGATCGCGGCGTCCTCGAATTCGGCACGTCCACGAGTTCTTGAAATGTTCCGGCGCGGCGTCCGAATGCGAGTACAACCCTGCCTTGCCCCCCGAAATCTACGGGGAGACCTAAAATTTCAAAACCCGTTTCGTTCTCGTCTTCCGGTTTTGTCCGCGTTCAGATCACCCGCGTTTCGATCTCCCGCTGACGGATCGCCGCGCCCCGCATTCCCCGCCATGCCGCCGCAGCCTCGGATCGCGCCCGACCGCCTCGGGATCCGGCTTGCCGCGGCGATCAGGCCGACAGCGCCTCGGCGCGCGCGGTTCCGTTCTGCGCCTCCATCTCCCGCATGTGGTCGTCGGCCGCCACCACGCCGAGATCCATGCAATAGACGAGGAAGTCCGAGCCGAGCGCCTCGGCCTCCTCGCGGCAGAAGCCGATCATCATCCGCAGCGCATGCCACTGCTCGATCCGATCCGAGGTCAACCGGCTCGTCGCCTTGCCCGCCGACCCAACATTCGGTTCTCGTCTCATGCCGACCCCCCTTCAGCGAACTCCGAAGACATTACGGTGCGTAGCGTCACAGAATCGCGCTCCCGCCACGCCGTGCCGTCGGCGACGTCTCACCAGCGATCGTCACGGCGACGTCCGATCCGACCGGAACGACGGCAGACATCGAGAACGACGCTTAAGTCTTTGTGTTTCCGTGGAGTTTCTATTTCTTGTCACAAGGCCGGTATCGATCGTTCGTCACGAAATGGCGTCACATTCCGAAATCGGAAGGGTCCGACGCGGATTGCGCGCCGGTGTTCTTCGGATAGGCTCGTGACGGGTTTCAATGAGCTCCGCGTGCATGTAACATCACGCGCACGCCACGAGTGCGGTTGAGGAGGGTTCGGTGGGCCTGAGATTGTCTCTGACCGGGCGTCCCGATCTGACGGATGGTGCCGGGCGGAGCATTCGGCTCCCCCGCAAGGCCTTCATCCTGGCCGCCTACCTGCTGATCGAGCCGGGAAAGAAGCCGCTGCCGCGCGAACGGGCGGCCCGCTTTCTCTGGGAGGACGCCGATTCGGCGCGCCGGGCCGGCAACCTGCGCCAATTGCTGGCGCGGGTGCGCGACGTCCAGATCGCCGAGGGCTTCGAGCTCTTCGTCGTCGGCCCGGACTACGTCGCGCTCGATCTCGACGTCGCCGAAATCGACGTGGCCCTGTTGCTGCAGGCTCGCGCCGAGACCACCGATCGGCGCCTCTTCGATCTCTGCAAGGCCTATTCCGGCGACCTGCTCTTCGGTCTCGACGAGGGTGGCGAGGAATTCACGCGTTGGCTCTGGACCCGCCGCGCCATGTTGCGCGAGCAGTTCGTCGCCGTCGTCGCCGCCAATCTCGAGGCCTCCTTCGGCGCCCTCGACGCCGAGGAGGTGATCTTCGTGGCGCGCCGCCTCATCGACGCCGATCAGTATCAGGAGGCCGCCTATCGCGCCCTGATGCGCGTTCACGCCGCCCGTGGCGAGGTCGAGACGGCTCTGCGCATCCATCGTCGTCTCGCCGATCTCTTGCGCGAGACCAACAGCCGTCCCTCCGCCGACACCGCGGCGCTTCTCGCCGACATCCTCGATCGTTCGCGGCCCGGCGCCGACGCTCCCGGCGTGGCCGACCCCTTCGGCGGCGGGACGCTGGAGCGGGCGGCTCCCGCCCCTCGGCCGGCGCAGACGATGCAGCTGCCGCGCCTCGCCCTGGTGGTGCCCGGTCTCGCCGATCTCGCGCCTGCCGAACGGGAATGGGCGGAAGCCCTGTTCGACGACGCGGCGATCCAGCTGTGGCGCACCCGATCCTTCGTCCTCACCCGACCGGCCGACATCCGTCCGCGTCCGATCGATCTTCTCGACCGCGCCCGGCGCGAGCCCTGCGACTACGTCATCGACTGCCGCCTCGCCTCCCGCGACGGCCGGCCGTTGCTCACCACCAGTCTCGTCTGCTCATCCACCGGCGAGATCATGTGGATCTATCGCTTCGATTTCGGCGAGCCGATCGCCCGGGCGGTTCACGAACTGGTCGTCAACTGCGTCCACCACATCGAGGCTTCCGAGCTTCGGGCGCTCGCTCTCGGCCCGGAGCGCGCCACCGCCTATCGGCTCACCCTGCAGGGCGGCCGCCTGTTGCGCGCCATCGATCTCCGCTCGATCCGCCGCGCCCGCCAGATCTTCCGTGGCGCGCTCGCCGTCGACGCCGAGCACGCGCCGACGCTCGCCGCCATATCCAAGGCCTATCGGCTGGAATGGCTGCTTCTCGCCCGCGCCGACGACAAGGAACTCGATCTCGCCATCGACTTCGCCCGCCAGTCGATCGCCGTCAGTCCCGACGGCGCCTACGGCCTGCACCAGCTCGGCATCTGCAACATCTACAAGAAGAACCACGAGTTCGGTCTCGAGGCTCTGGGGCGCGCCGAACGCTATATTCCGTTCGACCAGGAACTGATCGCCGACCACGCCGACGGACTGATCTGCTCGGGCCTCGTCGGCGAGGGCCTGAAGAAGATGTTGCCGCTGCTCGAGGAGCACTTCGTGGTGAGCGACCAGATCCTGTGGAACGCCGCCAGCGGTCAGTATCTCGCCGGCCGCTACGAGGACGCGCTCGCCACGCTGGCGCGGCTGTCGACCCAGGAGCCCACCTATCAGCTCCGGGCCGCCTGCCACGCCATGCTGTCTCAAGGCGACGAGGCGCGCCGTTTCGTCCGCAAATTGCGTGAGATCCTGCCCGACTTCACCATCGCGACCCGCCTGGGGATGGTGCCGCTGCGTCGGCGCGAGGATTTCGAGCACTACGAGTTCGGCCTCAGGTCGGCCGGGTTCGACTGATGGCCAGTCGAAGACACGAGGGAGAAGACCATATGGCGAAGATGATCGTACTGAAGGTGACCGGCGACGATCGGGTGTTCATGGTGAACCTCGACGCGCTGACGGTCGAAGCGATGGACGGCGCCGAACTCGGCATCGGCGAGATCGGCGCCAAGGGCGTCGACTTCGCCATGGCCGGCGAAGCCCGCTCGGATGCCGCCTCGCACGCGCTGTTCGGCGTCGATGCCACGGCGAGCGACGTCCGCTCGGATGCCGCCTCCCACGCGCTGTTCGGCGTCGAGGCGTCCGCCGGCGACGTCCGCTCGGCGACCTCCTCCCATGCGCTGTTCGGCGTCGAGGCGACCGCGAGCGACATCCGTTCGGCGACCTCCTCCCATGCGCTGTTCGGCGTCGAGGCGACCGCGAGCGACGTCCGTTCGGCGACCGCCTCCCATGCGCTGTTCGGCGTCGAGGCGACCGCCAGCGACGTCCGCTCGGATGCCGCCTCGCATGCGCTGTTCGGTGTCGAGGCGATGGCGAGCGACGTCCGCTCGGCGACCGCCTCCCATGCGCTCTTCGGTGTCGAAGGCCGCGCATGATCGCTGCCGCGCGTCTCGCCTCGCTTCTGACGTCCAACGTCGCCGAGATGGAGGCGCGCGGCTTCGGTTCCTCCTACTTCGACCGCATGCGCTCTCCCGACGCCACCGTCGCGGCCATGCGGTCGAAGTTCCCGGACTTCGGCATCACGCGGCTCGCCTGCCTGACCGGGCTCGATCAGATCGGCATTCCGGTCTGGGCGGCGACCCGGCCCAATGCCCGCACCCTCGCCGTGTCGCAGGGCAAGGGCCTCGACGACGCGGCCGCCCGCGCCTCCGCCGCCATGGAGGCGATCGAGGTGGCGACGGCGGAAGTCGCCGATCGACCCCATGTCGTCGCCTCCACCGCCGAGATGCGGGCCGCCGGCCACCGTGTGCAACGTCTCGACATGCTGTTGCGCAAGGGGGTCGCCGCGCCCGACGACGGCGAGCCGCTCGCCTGGATCGAGGGTCTCGATCTCGTCTCGGGCGAGGCCGTCCAGGTGCCGCTCGAGGCGGCGATCCTGTGCGACGGTCGCGTCCCCGTGCGGTGGTGGCAGTCGACCGACGGGCTCGCCTCCGGCAACGTCTTCTGGGAGGCGACGCTGCACGGTCTGTGCGAGCGCATCGAGCGCGACGCCCTGACGCTCTGGAGCCTGCGCGACGACGCGGCGGTCGCTGCCGCCTGTGTCGACGTCGCCGTCCTCGCCGATCCCGAGCTCTCGCGGCTCGATCGGGTCATCGCCGCCTCCGGGTTCCGCCTGCGCCTCTTCGACGCCACCTCCGATCTCGCCGTTCCGGTCTGGTTCGCGGTGATCTCGCCGATCCCCACCGGCCACGAGGCCAAGTGGAAGCACTTCGACGTCTCCGCCGGCTCCGGTTGCCACCCCGACCCGGTCCGCGCCGCCATCCGCGCCGTCACGGAAGCCGCGCAGAGCCGCATCACCACCATCGCCGCCGCCCGCGACGACTTCGAGCCGGCCCGCTATGCCGCGACCCTGAAGAGCGATCTGCTCGCCTATGTCCGCTGCGTCCCCGGGTCTCGTCCGGTGACCACGCCGGCGGATCTCGGCGGGCGCCTCGACTATCTCGAACGCATGACCGATCGGTTGCGCGCCGTCGGCGTCCGCGAGGCGATCGTCGTGCCGCTGGAGACCGGCGAGAACGACTTCGCCGTCGCCAAGGTCTTCGTCCCCGATCTCGAGAACCCGCCCGGCGATCGCGGCCGCACCTTCGGCCGCCGCGCCGTCCGCGCCATGATGGGGTTTTCATGAAGATCCTGTTCGCCGGCCCGACCCTCCACGGCCTGATCGCCGAGGGACGGCTCGCCTCCCATCCCGACATCGTCTGCCACGGGCCGGCGGCCCAGGGCGACATCGCCCGCGCCGTGTGCCGCGGCGCCACCGCCATCGGCCTCGTCGACGGCCGCTACGAGGACGTCGCCGCCCCCTGGCACAAGGAGATCCTCTTCGCCCTGTCGCGCGGCGTCACCGTGCTCGGCGCCGGCAGTCTCGGGGCGTTGCGCGCCGCCGAATGCGCGGCTTTCGGCATGATCGGTCTCGGCGCGATCTTCGAGCGCTACATGTCGGGCGACCTCGTCGACGACGCCGACGTCGCCCAGATCCACGGCCCCGCCGAGCTCGATCACCTGCCGCTCACCGAAGCCCTGGTCAACATCGAGGCGACGCTCGACCGTCTGGTCGAAAAGGGCGCGATCGACGGACATTTCCGCGCCGGCGCCATGCGCGCGGCGCGGTCGCTGTTCTTCAAGGATCTGAGCGTCGAGGCGGTCGCCGCGCGTCTGGCCATCGACGACGAGCGCCGCCGCGCCTTCGTCGCCGAGATGCGGGCCGAACGGGTCGACCGCAAGCGCGCCGACGCGCTGATCCTGGTCGACCGTCTCGCCGCCCTGCCGGGCGTCCGTGTCGCCCCGCCCTCCTGGCGATTGGCCGAGCCGCACCAGTGGCTCGCCTTCCTCGCCGACCTCGGCGCCGAGACGCCGGCGGTCGAGGCGTGAGGGATCCCTCGATCCGGGTCGTGACGATCGCCGCCGGTCCACCGGCGGGGCCTCGATGGCGGCGAGGAAGCGGGCAACCTTCATTCCCTTGATACATTCCAGGGATGGAATGTCGGGACCGCCGCTCGCGGCTCGAAGAGAGATTCCCGACATGACCGACCAGATCCACACGCCCTATGTCGAGGGTGCCTCCGACGACATTCCGACCAACACGTCGGGCAACACGCCCTTCGCCGTCGTCGCCGAGCGCGCCCTGTCGCGCCGCGGCTTCCTCGGCGGCTCGGCGGCGCTCGCCGCCTCGACCGCCCTCATCGGCTCGGTCGGCGCGATGGTCTTCGCCAAGAACGCCCAGGCCGCCTCGATCGGCACGCTGACCTTCGAAGCCCTGCCGCACGCCTATGACGAGAACCATCACGTCGCCAAGGGCTACGACGCCGACGTGCTGATCCGTTGGGGCGACGCCGTGGTCAAGGGCGCGCCGGCCTTCGATCCGATGAAGCAGACCGCCGCCGCCCAGACTCAGCAGTTCGGCTACAACAACGACTTCGTCGGCTACACGCCGCTGCCCTTCGGCTCGGCCGATCCGGCCCACGGCCTGCTCTGCGTCACCCACGAATATGTCGACCGCGCCCTGATGTTCCCGGCCGCCGCCGACCAGAACATGAAGACCCAGTCGAAGGACGCCGTCGACATCGAGATGGCCGCCCACGGCTTCACGGTGATCGAGATCGTCCGCGACGCCAAGGGCAAGTGGTCGGTCGTCGCCGGCAGCCCCTACAATCGCCGTGGACACGTCGGCACCGAGATGCGCATCGCCGGCCCGGCCGCCGGCCACGACCGCATGAAGACCTCGCAGGACGCCACCGGCACCAAGGTGCTCGGCACGGTCAACAACTGCGCCGGTTCGATCACCCCCTGGGGCACCGTCCTGATGGCGGAAGAGAACTTCAACAACTACTTCGCCGGCGACATTTCCAAGACCAAGGAAGCGCGCGCCTACAAGCGTCTCGGCATCGCCGGCGACGTCGGCTACGGCTGGCATCGCTTCCACGATCGTTTCGACGTGGAGAAGGAGCCGAACGAGGCCAACCGCTTCGGCTGGATGGTCGAGGTCGACCCCTACGATCCGGCCTCGGTGCCGGTGAAGCGCACCGCCCTCGGCCGCTTCAAGCACGAGGGCGCCCACGCGCTCGTCGACAAGTCGGGTCACGTCGTCGCCTACGCCGGTGACGACCAGCAGTTCGACTACGTCTACAAGTTCGTCTCCAAGGCCAAGTACGACCCCAAGGATCGCAAGGCGAACATGAGCATCCTCGACGAGGGCACGCTCTACGTCGCCCGCTTCGACGACGACAAGACGTTGACCTGGCTGCCGCTCGTCTTCGGTGAGGGGCCGCTGACCCCGGCCAACGACTTCCATTCCCCGGCCGATGTGATGATCGAGACCCGCCGCGCCGCCGACCTGCTCGGCGCCACGCCGATGGACCGGCCCGAGGACATCGAGCCCAATCTCGTCACCGGCGTCGTCTACGCGGCGATGACCAACAATACCAAGCGCAAGAAGGATCAGACGAACGCGGTCAATCCGCGCGCCGCCAACGCGCACGGCCAGATCGTCGAGATGATCCCGCCCGGCGGTCGCGGTGCCGACAAGGATCACACCGCGACCAAGTACACCTGGGACCTGTTCCTGCTCGGCGGTGATCCGTCGAAGCCCGAGCAGGGCGCCAAGTACCACCCGGCGGTCGGCGCCGGCGACTGGCTCTCCTGCCCCGACAACGTCGCCGTCGACGGCAAGGGCCGGCTGTGGATCGCCACCGACGGCGCCCCCAAGGCCGGCATCGCCGACGGCGTCTGGGCCACCGACACCGAGGGCGAGGGCCGGGGGCTGGTCAAGCTGTTCTTCTCCACCCCGCGCGGCGCCGAACTCTGCGGCCCCTCCTTCAACAGCGACGATTCGGCCTATTTCGCCGCCGTCCAGCATCCGGCCGACGAGAAGGGCTCGACCTTCGACAAGCCCTCGACCCGTTGGCCCGATTTCGCCGCCGACATGCCGCCGCGCCCCTCGGTGCTGGTCATCACCAAGCAGGGCGGCGGCGCCATCGGCTGATCGGCGCATTCGCGAAAAGACGAAGGGCGGCCCGCGGGCCGCCCTTTTCGTATCGGGGTCGCCCCTTCCAGGTCGATGCGAAGGGGTGAGACCAGTCACGAGACATTCGGGCGCTTCGACGAAACGCTCGGCCGGCGGGACGAAGGCGCTCTCCGCCGGTCCCCGCCCCCTCAGTGGGGGGAGGGAACGCGAGTCGCGACCATCATCGCGCCTTCACCGCCCGTCGGATCGAGAAGGTCCAAACTCGTGAGCCGGATAGAATACCGGGCGCATGAAGGTCCGGCGGCCTCAGGCGATCGGCTTCCACGGCTTGTCGGTGGTCTCGAACCACTGTTTCGGCGCGCCGCAGACCGGGCAGTGCCAATCCTCCGGCAGGTCCTCGAAGGCGACGCCCGGCGGGATCGGATGGTCCCCGGCGATGTTGTCGGGATCTCCGTGAGCGGGATCGTAGACGTAGGGCGCGCACTCGTTGTAGGTGCAGACCCAGCGCTGCGGTCCGTCCTCCGCGCCGGCGAGGCGCGGCAGCGGCAGAAACGCCGCGAGGGCGAGGAAGAGACGGCGTGACAGGCGCGGCATCTGGAGGGCTCCAGGAGGCGTCCAGAGCCGGACGAGGCGCGCCGGGCTCCGAGCCCCGCCAGTCTAGGCCGCGACGCCGTCGCGCGGTGTGAATTGTCGATGACGCCGATCTCGAGCGACACCTTCGAGGGCAATCGCCGCCCGGAAACGAAAAAGCCGCCTCGCGGCGGCAGTTCGTTCGTCCATGGCGAGAATGGTGGGCGCAACAGGGCTCGAACCTGTGACCCGCTGATTAAGAGTCAGCTGCTCTACCAACTGAGCTATGCGCCCATTCTCGCGAGGCCGGGACAGAGCCGCCGGCCACGACGGCCCTTCCTATAGCGGGCTCGCGGGCTGGATGCAACAGGGGCTGGGAAGTTTCTTGGCCCCTCGGCAAACCTCTGATGCGGAAAGAAAAAAGGCCGCGGGGGAGCCACCCTCGCGGCCGCTTCGCGCTCGACCGGCGTGAAATTCGCCGTCTCAGATCCGTTCGCCGACCCTGACCGGCTCGCCGTCGCCACCGTCGTGGCCGGCCGCGTCGGTCGCCTTCTGGCGGCGGATCGACAGCTTGTTGAGCGCCGCCACATAGGCCTTGGCCGAGGACACCAGCGTGTCGATGTCGGCGCCGCGCCCCGTCGCCACCCGGCCGTCTTCCTCGAGCCTGACCGAGACTTCCGCCTGGGCGTCGGTACCCTCGGTCACCGCGTGGACCTGGTAGAGCGACAGCTTGGCGTCGTGCGGCAGGATCGCCTTGATGGCGTTGAAGGTGGCGTCCACCGGGCCGGTGCCGTTGGCCTCCTTGGTGATGTGGTGACCGTCGACGTCCATGGTGATGATCGCCTTCTGCGGGCCGCCGGTGCCGGCGATGACCGTCAGCGCGATCACCTTCGCTCCTTCCGCGGCGCTGGTGATGCCGTCCTCGACCAAGGCCTCGATGTCCTCGTCGTAGACGTGCTTCTTGCGGTCGGCCAAGTCCTTCATCCGGGTGAAGGCCACCTCGAGGGCGTTCTCGCCCAGTTCGTAGCCCAGATCCTTCAGCTTCTCGCGGAAGGCGTGGCGGCCGGAATGCTTGCCCATCACCAGATTGGTCTCGCGCACCCCGACGTCCTCGGGCCGCATGATCTCGTAGGTCTCGACATGCTTCAGCATGCCGTCCTGGTGGATGCCGCTCTCGTGGGCGAAGGCGTTCTTGCCGACGATCGCCTTGTTGTACTGGACCGGGAAGCCCGAGACGGTGGAGACCAGCTTGGAGGCCTGGGTCAGCATCGGCGTCTTGATCGACGTGGTGAAGGGCATGACGTCGGCGCGGGTGCGGATCGCCATCACCACCTCCTCCAGCGCGGCATTGCCGGCGCGCTCGCCCAAGCCGTTGATCGTGCATTCGATCTGGCGGGCGCCGCCGGCGATGCCGGCCAGCGAATTGGCCACAGCCATGCCGAGGTCGTTGTGGCAATGGGTCGAGAACACCGCCTTGTCGGCGTTGGGCACGCGGCCGATCACGGTGCGGAACATCTCGCGATATTCGTCCGGCGTCGAATAGCCGACGGTGTCGGGCAGATTGATCGTGGTGGCGCCCGCATCGATCGCCGCCTCGACGCAGCGGCACAGGAAGTCGATCTCGGTGCGGGTGGCGTCCTCCGCCGACCACTCGACGTCGTCGGTGTGGGAACGGGCGCGCGCGACCGACGCGAAGACCTTCTCCAGCACCGCGTCGGGCTCCATCTGCAGCTTGTACTTCATGTGCACCGGCGAGGTGGAGATGAAGGTGTGGATGCGGAAGGCGTGGGCGTTCCGCAGCGCCTCGGCCGCCCGGTCGATGTCCTTGAAGGCGGCGCGCGCCAGCCCGGCCGGCACCGCGGTGTGCAGACGACGAGCGATCTCCGAGACCGCCTCGAAGTCGCCCTGGGAGGCGATCGGGAAGCCGGCCTCGATGACGTCGACGCCCATCGCGTCGAGCAGGTCGGCGACCTGGATCTTCTCCTCGAAGGTCATCGAGGCGCCGGCCGACTGTTCGCCGTCGCGCAGGGTGGTGTCGAAGATCACGACGCGATCGCGGGCGGGTTGGGAGGTCTGGGTCATGGTGTCGTCCTCTGGAAGCGTCTGGCGCGGGGCGGGTCGGCTTCGCCTATGACCCGGCCTCACGGCGCCGAAAGGGTTCGGTTGCCGTCTCGTGTCCTCCCCTGAGAGCCCGCTCGCCTCGCATGAGGGAGCCTGTCGGCGCTCAGGGGCCGATAAGAAGAAGCAGCGAGGAGAGAAGGACGCGCGAACCCGTGGCGCGCGAACCCGTGGGGCTCGTGGGCGCTTCGATCGTCGGCTGAGAAATGTCTCGCGCGATCATCGGGTCTTCGTCCCTCGGGGACCTATGGGCCTCGGTCCGGCGCTCCTCCGAGGAAACACCGGTCATGCCCGACCGGCGCGGCGCGGCGGATCGGACCTCTTCGTCGAATAACTGCGATGGCGCTTCGACGCAAGCGGGTTTTTCGCGAGGCCCGTCGTCAGGCGCGAACGAGCGGCGCCCCGTGCTCGTCACGACCATGCCGGACGGGCGGCGTCGATGTCGATCGTGCCCTCCGACACCCGGACCGCCGAGCCGCCGATGCGCACCCCGGTGAGCTCGCCGCCGTCCATCTCGACGGTGAGGTCGATCAGGCTCGGCCGGCCCATCTCGAAGCCCTGCTCGATGCACTCGTGGTGGGAGCCCTTGGTCGGCTGATCGAAGCGAGCGATCACCCCGGCGAAGGCCGCCGCCGCCGACCCCGTGGCCGGATCCTCGCCGATGCCGGTGCCGACGTCGAACATGCGGGCGTGGAAGGTCGAATCGTGATTGTGGGTCTCGCGGCAGTAGACATAGACCGGCAGGGCCCCGGTCTCGGCGCAGGCTGCTTTCCAAGCGGCGACGTCGAGCCGCGCCCGGCCGATCGGATCGAGCCCGTCGACGGGGATGAAGGCGAAGGGCACGCCGGCCTCGAAGATCGAGGGCACGTGGTTCTCGAAGCCGATCTCGGCGGCGTCGAGGCCGAGGGCGTCGGCGATCGCGCCTTTCGACGGCAGTTCGGCATGGAGGACGCGCGGCAGGCGCGGCGCGTCGAATTCGGCGTAGGCGGGCTCGGTCGGATGGAGCCGCACGACGGCGCGCACCACGCCCACCTGTTCCTCGAGCACCACCACCGCGTCGATCGCCTTGGTGACGTCGCCGAACCGCTCCGAGGCGAGAAGCGCCGCGGTGCCGACCGTCGGATGGCCGGCGAAGGGCAGTTCGCACCCGGGGGTGAAGATGCGGATCTCGGCCGAATGGGACGGATGGCCGGCGGGGCGCACGAACACCGTCTCGGAGAGGTGGAACTCGCCGGCGATGCGCTGCATCGTCGCCGTGTCGAGGCCCTCGGCGTCGAGCACCACGGCGAGCGGATTGCCTTCCAAGGGCCGGTTGGTGAAGACGTCGAGAACGACGTAGCGGCGCTTCATGATCGGCACTCCGGGAGATGGTCGCGGGTTCGCCGACGATGATAGACCGGCGCTCCGGCGAGCGATACCGGCGCCGTCACCTCGCGCCGCTCCCATCCGCCAGAAGACTGAGCAGAGTGTTGACGTAAGGCACCGTCTCGGTCGGCTCCAGCCTCCGGTCGAAGGGGACGAAGTCGAAGCCGCCGAGCTCCGGTTCGCTCTCGCGGCCGAGGTGGCCGGCGATCGCCGCCGCCAGCTCGCGCGAGGTCGCGGCGCTGCGCCAGCGCTTGACCAGCGCCAGCCGCCGAGGCCCCGAGGCGATCACCGTGAAGCCCGCCTCGGGCGTGAGATCGGCGGCGTCGATCCCCGCCTCCTCGCCGAGTTCGCGCATCATGTTGGCGACCGGGTCGAGCCGGCCGCCGACCCGGTCGTCGTCGTCGAAGGAGCCGGAGGGCGGGTAGGCGAGCCCGGGGTTGGCGGTCGCCCGCCCCATCACCCCGACCAGCAGCCGGTCGTCGGCGGTGGTCACCGCCGGGACGGGGAAGACGTGGGTGTGGCCGACACTCGGAAAGCCCTCGGCCCGCCACAGGAGGAAGGTGGCGAAATCGGTCGGCCGGGCCCGCGCCACGAAGGCGTCGCCGGTGATCCCGACATCCTCGAAGAGGAAGAACGCGCCGTTCCACAGCTTCGGGTTCCGGGCCACCACGCCGGCGAAATGATCGAGGATCGCCGCCCGCCGCGCCGCTTCCGTCACGAGCGGCGCCCCGATCTCGAGCTCGATCCGCTCGACGCGGCGTCCGCCGATGTCGGCCTCGTTCATGCCGCGGGCTCCTCGGTGAGGCGGAGGGTGACGGCGATCGGGCAGTGATCGGAGGCCTTGGGCCGGTCGAAACCGACGCGCGGATAGCGCGCGATCGGCGGTTGCGGCGGCATCACCCGATCGAGCGGCACCCGATAGGGCATCCCGGCGCGCACCACCGTCGGGCAGGCCCGCCCGTTGGCCCGCGCCAGGCCCGGCGAGACGAAGAGATGATCGAGCGCCGCCAACTCCCGGTCCTCCGGATAGTAGTGGGTCCAACGCTCGTCGGCCGGCAGCCGTTCGATCAGGTCGACGGCGAAGCGATCGGCGTGGAGCGGATCGAGGCCGGTCGCCTCGGCCCGCTCGTGTTGGAAATGCAGGGCGCCGTCGCCGGCCCGCATCAGGCGGATCTTGTCGCGATAGTCGTTGAGATCGCCGACGATCATCCAGTTCGCCTCGGCCGCCCGGTCGCCGAACTTGCGCTCGACCAGCCGGCGCACCGCCCGGGCCTCCGCCCGCCGCACCGCCATCGTGCGATCGCGGCCCTCGCCCATCGACTTGAAGTGACAGATCCAGATCGTCAGCACGCCGCCGGCGGTCTCCACCTCCACCTCGAGCGCGTCGCGCTTGAAGATGAGGTCGTCGATGTCGGCGCCCCAGCGCCTGAGGTCGTCGTTGTGGAGGCCGAGATCGCGGTAGGTGAGGGTGGCGTTGCTCATCACCCGGACGGGGAAGCCGCGCCGGCTCATCACCGCCACGTCGATGCCGCGCCGGTCGTTGCCCTCGAGCAGGGCGAAATGCTCGTAGGGCTCGTCGATCGCGCGCCTGAGATAGCGGTCGTGGAACCAGCGCAACACCTCGAGCCCGTCGATCTCCTGCAGGCACAGGACGTCGGCATCGCAATCGCGGATCGCCTGGGCGGTGAGTTGGCGTTGGTCGTCGGACACGGCGACCTGGAAGGCCTTCTCGATCAGCCGGCCCTCGGCCTCGGAGGTGTGTTCGAAGAGACCGACCGCCGAATCGGGCAGCCAAACGCCGGTGCGCTTGTCGCGCTCCGGCGCGAAGCGTCGCAGCAGGTTCTCGACGTTGAAGGTGGCGATGCGCAGGGGCATGCGGCGGGCCTCCGTCCGGTGTTGTCGCCCGTTACGGCGTCGTCGTCTCGGCTCGGGATCATATCGTGTTCGAAGCGATGGGCGCGATCGCGATGCAACGTCCGCGTCGTCACGCTCCCATCGCCGCCCCCGGCCGTCGATACGTCGTGCCACCTATGACTGATTGGGAATCATATTGACGTATTGGAGAAGGTATGAGAGAGAATCCCGCGTCGTCCTTCGGAAGCTCTGCAGCGAGGTGTTCCATCGTGGTCAGTGACGTCCTGGAAGAAAAGCTCGAGACCGTCCTGCCGGCGCTTTCGCGTCTCGGAGCGGTGGTCGAATTCGATCTCGGTGCCGACGGCGGCGCGTTCCTCGACGCGCGCGCCGCGCCGGCCACTCTGGTCGCGAACAGCGACGTCCCTCCCGATTGCACCATCAAGATCACGCAGGAAAACCTGCTGAAACTGCTCGACGGCAAGCTCGATCCCATGCTCGGCTACACCCTCGGCAAGATCAAGGTCGCCGGCTCGCTCGGCGTCGCCATGAAGCTGATCGGCGCCCTCGGCTGAGCCGAGGCGGCACAGAATTGTGTCAATCCTGCAACGGCGCCGCGCTATGACGTATAGGTGATCGATATTCCATTAGCGTGAGGGCGGCGGCGCGGTTAACTTTTTACATTCGAGACAAGCGCGCAACAAAGCGCATTGGTAAAAAAAGGTGGGGGGAATGAATATGTCGGTTTCGCTTCGTCTAGGGTCTGTCTTCGGCCTCGTCGGCCTCGTCGTCGTGCTGCCCGCGACGGGCGCGCTGGCCGGCGGTTTCCAACTGCGCGAACAGAGCGCGGCCGGCCTCGGCGACAGCTATGCCGGCATGGCCGCCAGCGGTGAGGATGCCAGCACCATCTGGTACAACCCGGCCGCCATGACGCGGCTCAAGGGCAACCAGATTTCCGGCAGCGCCACGCTCTACATGCCGGTCTCCAAGTTCACCGGCACCGGCATGCCGGGCGGCAGCGCCGCGGGCGACGCCATCTCCGACGCGGTCACCGGCAATTCCTTCGCCTTTTGGGACTATTCGGACAGTCTCAAGTTCGGTATCGGCGTGACCTCGCCCTACGGCATGCGTACCGGCTATCAGAACGGTTGGGTCGGCGGCCTCTACGCCAACGAGAGCTCGCTGACCAACATCAACGTCAACCCGAGCTTCGCCTATCGGGTCAATTCCAACCTGTCGATCGGCGGCGGTGTTTCCATCGCCTATACCCAGGCCGTCCTCACCCAGCAGGTGGCTTGGGCCGGCGCGGCCGCGACCCCCTTCGCCGAAGTCAAGGGTGACGCCACGTCCTACGGCTTCAATCTCGGCGCGCTGTGGGAATTCTCGCCCTCGACCCGCGTCGGTGTCGCCTATCGCTCGCGCATGGACATGACGCTCGAGGGCAACTTGAAGGTCATGACGCCGGCGCATGTCATTCTGTCGCAGCTGGATGCGCGCGCCAAGTTCGCCACGCCCGCGACCGCCTCGATCGGCATCGTCCACGACATCGACGCCAAGTGGACCGTCAAGGCCGGCCTCGACTGGACGCAGTGGACGTCGTTCAAGAACCTGGTGGTGACCCATAAGCAGACCGGCGCCATCCTCTCCTACACGGCGGAAAATTGGCGCGACACCTGGTTCGCCTCGCTCGGCGTCGACTACAAGGTCGCGCCCGGACACGTCGTTCGCTTCGGTACCGGCTACGACATGGCGCCGGTGACCAATGCCTACCGCACCGCTCGCGTGCCCGACGCCGACCGTGTCTGGCTGTCGACCGGATATTCTTGGGACATCAACAAGGATATGCGTTGGGACATCAGCTACGCCCATCTCTTCGCGGCGAATGCCGAGATCAACGAGACGAAGGCGGGTGTCCCGCTGCCTCTGGTGGGAACCTACAAGGCACACGTCGACCTGATCTCGACCGGCTTCGTCTACAAGTTCTGACATCGGATCGAGACCGTGGCTGAGGACACCGAGCGTTCGACGGGAACCGCCGACGCGGTTCCCGTCCGGGGAGCCTTGTCGATCTTCGAGGAAGCGGTGGCGCGTTGGCCCGACCGGCCGTGCATCGACTTCCTCGACGCCAAGTGGACCTATGCCGAGATCGGCGAACTGATCGATCGCGCCGCCGCCGGTTTTCGCCGCCTCGGCGTCGAGAAGGGCACCCGCGTCGGCCTCTGCCTGCCCAACACGCCCTATTACGTGATCTGCTGGTTCGCCGTGCTCAAGGCCGGCGGCATCGTCGTCAACTTCAACCCGCTCTACGTCGAGCGCGAGTTGAAGCACCAGATCGACGACAGCGGCACCACCATCATGGTGACCCTCGATCTCGCGGTGATGTACCCCAAGGTCGCCGATCTCGTCGGCTCCACCTCGCTCGACAAGATCGTCGTCTGCCCGATGGCCGGCATCCTGCCGCCGCTGAAGCGCCTGCTCTTCACCCTGTTCAAGGGCCGCGACCGCGCGAGGATCGCCAGGGACGCCCACCACGTGAGTTTCGCCGAGCTGACCGCCGAACGCGCCGCGTTCCCGCCGGTCGTCGTCGATCCGGTCGCCGACATCGCGGTGCTGCAATATACCGGCGGCACCACCGGCATGCCCAAGGGCGCCATGCTCACCCACGCCAACATCACGGCCAATGCCGAGCAGATCGTCCGCTGGGTGCCGGAGACCTTCCTCACCGGCCAGCCCAAGATGCTCGGCGTGCTGCCGCTCTTCCACGTCTTCGCCATGACGGTGGTGCAGAACTTCGGCCTGAAGCTCGGCGCCGAGTTGATCCTCCTGCCGCGCTTCGAACTCGCCCAGGTGATGGACACCATCGCCGCCAAGAAGCCGACCATCTTCCCCGGCGTGCCGACCATCTACACCGCGATCAATTCCGCCGCCGAGAAGGGCGGTCGCGATCTCTCCTCGATCCAGATCTGCATTTCCGGCGGCGCCCCGCTGCCGGCGGACGTGCGCGCCCGCTTCGAGAAGCTGACCGGCTGCCGCCTGGTCGAGGGCTACGGCCTCACCGAGGCCTCGCCGGTGGTGACCTGCAATCCGGTCGACGGCATCGACAAGCCCGGGTCGATCGGTTTGGCCTTGCCCGACACCACCGTCTCGGTACGCACCCCGGTGACCGGCGAGAGGGAACTCGGCGTCGGCGAGAAGGGCGAGATCTGCGTCCGCGGACCGCAGGTGATGCGCGGCTACTGGAACCGCCCGGACGAGACCGCCGAGCAGATGGCCGGCGGCTGGCTGCGGACCGGCGACATCGGCTATCGCGACGAGGACGGCTACGTCTTCCTCGTCGACCGGATCAAGGACATCATCATCTGCGGCGGCTACAACGTCTATCCGCGCGCCATCGAGGAAGCCTTGAACCATCATCCGGCGGTCGAGGAGGTCACCGTCATCGGTGTCGCCGACAAATATCGCGGCCAGGCGCCCAAGGCCTTCGTCAAATTGCGCGACGGCGCCGTCGCCACGCCGGAAGAGCTGAAGGCCTTCCTCGGCGACTGGATTTCCAAGATCGAGATGCCGCGCGTCATCGAGATCCGCGCCGCCTTGCCCAAGACCATGGTCGGCAAATTGTCGAAGAAGGAACTGGTGGCCGAACAGAGCGCCGCCGACATCGACCTCTCCGACGCGGTTCCCCCCGAATCGGGGGGCCCTCCGGCTCGGTGATCGGTGACGGCGCGGATCTGTTCGTGCCGTGATACGCCCCCGCCGCATCCCCGCGGCATTCTCCTCCGGTCGCTCGTCGATCGGGCGAGACTTGGTAATCCGCCGTATTCGACGGTTTTTCGGCCGCCGAACCGCCGTCGTGACGCCCCCGTGAACGAAATCGAGACGTGCCCATGATGATTTTTCGTGACAGGAAAGTGACGTATAGGGCAATATCCGGCCCTAACTGTCGTCTGTCGCAGGTCGCGGAGCCTCGCCGTCATGGAAAAGATCTACTCGGTCACCGAACTGGCTCGGGACCTCGGCGTCACGCCGCGCACCATTCGCTTCTACGAGGACCAGGGGCTGATCTCGCCGCAGCGGGCCGGCAACACCCGGGTCTACACCCATCGCGACCGGGCCCGGATGATCCTCATCCTGCGCGGCAAGCAGCTCGGCTTCTCGCTGCGCGACATCAAGGAATATCTGGACCTCTACGTGCTGGGCGCCACTCAGACGGAACAGATCCAGCATCTCGCCCGCAAGGCGCGCGAGCGCATCGATCAGCTCGAGGCGCAGTTGCAGGCGGTGAAGACCACGCTTTCCGAGCTCAAGGAGATCGAGCGCGCCGCGCTCGAGACCCTGACCGAGCGCGGCGTCAGTCCCGAGACGGTCTGAGCCGGAGGCCCGCCCGGGGCCTTCGCTCCTCGACGTCCGTCTCACTCGAAATTCAACTCATGGAGACACGTCGATGAACAAGGTCGTCGTCGCGGGCTATGCCCGTTCGCCGTTCACGCTCGCCAAGAAGGGCGAACTCGCCACCGTGCGTCCCGACCGGCTCGCGGCTCAAGTGGTCGCCGGTCTCGTCGCCCGCACGGGCGTCGAGGTCGACGACATCGAGGATCTGCTCCTCGGTTGCGCCTTCCCCGAGGGCGAGCAAGGCCTCAACATGGCCCGCCTGGTCGTGATGATGGCCGGCCTGCCACAGTCGGTCGCCGGCGCCACCATCAACCGCTTCTGCGGCTCGTCGATGCAGTCGATCCATGCGGCCGCCGGCGCGATCATGATGGGGGCCGGCGAGGTCTTCCTCTGCGCCGGTGTCGAGAGCATGAGCCGCGTGCCGATGATGGGCTTCAACCCGATGCCCGATCCCGATCTCGCCGCCAGCCGGCCCGGCGCCTACATCGGCATGGGCGACACCGCCGAGAACGTCGCCGAGCGTTGGGGCATCTCGCGCGCCGAGCAGGAGATCTTCGCCGTCGCCTCCCACGCCAAGGCGACCGCGGCGCGGGCCGCCGGCAAATTCGCCGACGAGATCGTCACCATCACCGACAAGCGCGGCCGCGCCGTCTCGGTCGACGGCTGCATCCGTCCGGAGACCACGGCCGAGACCCTGGCGGCCCTGAAGCCCGCCTTCTCCGCCGACGGCGTCGTCACCGCCGGCACCTCCTCGCCCTTGACCGACGGCGCCTCCGCCGTGCTGGTGTGCTCGCTCGACTACGCCGAGAGACACGGCCTCGAGCCGCTCGCCCTGGTGAAGTCGGTGGCCGTCGCCGGTTGTGATCCCGAGATCATGGGCATCGGCCCGGTCGCCGCCTCGCTCAAGGCGGCCGCCCGCGCCGGCCTCGACGTCAAGTCGATCGACGTGGTCGAGCTCAACGAGGCCTTCGCCTCCCAGGCGCTGGCCTGCATCCGCGATCTCGGCCTCGACCCGGCCAAGATCAACCTCGACGGCGGCGCCATCGCGCTCGGCCATCCGCTCGGCGCCACCGGCGCCCGCATCGTCGGCAAGGTCGCCTCGCTGATGAAGCGCGAAGGCCTCAAGACCGGCCTCGCCACCCAGTGCATCGGCGGCGGTCAGGGCATCGCCACCATCCTGGAGGCGCTGTGATGGCCCCGGTCTCGCCCATCGCCAAGGTCGCCGTGATCGGCGCCGGCGTCATGGGGGCCGGCATCGCCGCCCATGTCGCCAACTCCGGGACGCCGGTCGTCCTCCTCGACATCGTGCCGCCGGGGCTCCCGGAGGGCGGTGATCGCTCCGCCATCGCTCGAGGCGCGGTGGAGAAGCTCCTGAAGGCCGATCCCGCCGCCTTCATGTCGAAGGCCGCCGCCAAGCTCGTCACCCCCGGCAACACCGAGGACGACCTGGCGCTCCTCGCCGACTGCGACTGGATCGTCGAGGCGGTGGTCGAACGGCTCGACGTCAAGCAGGCGCTCTACGCCAAGATCGACGCGGTCCGCAAACCCGGCTCGGCGGTGTCCTCCAACACCTCGACCATCCCGCTCGACAAGCTGGTCCACGGCCTGTCCGAGGGCTTCGCCGCCGACTTCCTGGTCACCCACTTCTTCAATCCGCCGCGCTACATGCGGCTCTTGGAGGTGGTCGCCGGCGAGAAGACCCGCCCCGAAGCGGTCGCGAGCGTCTCGCATTTCGCCGACGTGTCGCTGGGCAAGTCGGTGGTCGCCTGCAAGGACCGTCCCGGCTTCATCGCCAACCGTCTCGGCGTCACCTGGCTCCAGGTGGCGGTGGTCGAGGCCTTCGATCTCGGCGTCACCGTCGAGGAGGCCGACGCGATCATCGGTCGACCCTTCGGCATCCCCAAGACCGGCGTCTTCGCGCTGCTCGATCTCGTCGGCCTCGATCTGATGCCGCACGTCAATGCCAGCCTCGCCGGCGCGCTGCCGGCCGGCGACATGTTCCACACCATGAACCGGCCGGTCCCCCTGATCGAGAAGATGATCGAGGACGGCTACACCGGTCGCAAGGGCAAGGGCGGCTTCTATCGGGTCAACCGCGAGAAGAACAAGGCCAGGGAGGCGATCGATCTCGCCACCGGCGACTACCGCGCCCAGAAGAAGGCCGACGTCCCGGCGCTCGCCGCCGCCGGTCGTTCGCTGACCAAGCTCTTCGATGACGACGGTGCCCACGGCCGCTACGCCTGGAACGTCATGGGCCGCACGCTCGCCTATGCGGCGCTGCTGGTCGGCGACGCCGCCGACGAGATCTCATCGATCGACGAGGCCATGCGCCTCGGCTACAACTGGAAGAAGGGTCCCTTCGAACTGATCGACGACATCGGCGTCGACTGGTTCGTGAGCCGGCTCGAGAGCGCCGGTCTGCCGGTCGCGCCGATCCTCGAGACCGCCGCCGGGCGTCCCTTCTACCGGGTCGAGGCCGGCAGGCGTCAGGTGCTCGGCCTCGACGGCGCCTATCGCGACATGGTCCGCCCCGAGGGCGTGATCATGCTGTCCGACATCAAGCTGACCACCCAGCCGATCCTGAAGAACGGCTCGGCGTCCCTGTGGGACATCGGCGACGGCGTCACCTGCTTCGAATTCACCTCCAAGATGAATTCGCTCGACCCCGACACCATCGCCCTGCTGTCGAAGTCGATCACCCTCACCAAGAAGAGCTACAAGGCGATGGTCGTCTACAACGAGGGCTCGCAGTTCTCGGTCGGCGCCAATCTCGGCCTCGCGCTCTTCGCGGCCAACATCGCCGCCTGGGCCGAGATCGAGAATCTCATCGCCTCCGGTCAAGCCACCTACAAGGCGCTGAAATACGCGCCCTTCCCGGTGGTCGGCGCGCCCTCGGGCATGGCGCTCGGCGGCGGCTGCGAGATCCTGCTGCACTGCTCGGCGATCCAGGCCCATGCCGAGACCTATGTCGGCCTGGTCGAGGTCGGCGTCGGCCTGCTGCCCGGCTGGGGCGGCTGCAAGGAGATGCTGCGGCGCTGGGCGGCTCACGGCCGCCTGCCCAGGGGGCCGATGCCGGTGGTCGCCAAGGCCTTCGAGATGATCTCCACCGCCCAGGTCGCCAAGTCGGCGGCCGAGGCCAGGGAGATGATGATCCTGGCGCCCACCGACGCCATCACCATGAACCGCTACCGACTGCTCGCCGACGCCAAGGCCAAGGCGCTCGCCCTGGTCGATGGCTACGCCCCGCCGGCGGAGCCGACCTTCGTGTTGCCGGGTCCCTCGGCGCGCTCGGGTCTGAACATGGCGGTGGCCGGTTTCGCCCGCTTGGCCAAGGCGACGCCGCACGACGTGGTGGTCTCCGACGAGGTGGCCGGGGTGCTCTCCGGCGGCGACGCCGACGCGACGGTGCCGGTCAGCGAGGACCAGCTCTACGAACTCGAACGCGAGGCCTTCATGCGCCTCATCCGCAACCCCGGCTCTCTCGCCCGTGTCGAGCACATGCTCGAGACCGGCAAGCCGCTGCGCAACTGAGGAGCGACCGATGCCCGCCTATGAGGCTCCCCTGCGCGACATGCGCTTCTGTCTCTACGAACTGATGGACGGCGATTCTCTGACGTCGCTTCCCGGCTACGAGGACTTCGGCCGCGATCTCGTCGATCCGGTTCTGGAGGAGGCCGCCAAGCTCTGCGAGGAGGTTCTGTTCCCGATCAACCGCTCCGGCGACGAGGAGGGCTGCACCCTCGAGAACGGCGTGGTGCGGACGCCGCAGGGCTTCAGGCAAGCCTACGACCAGTTCCGCGACGGCGGCTGGACCTCGATCACCTGCGATCCCGCCTACGGCGGCCAGGGTCTGCCCCATGCCGTCGACGGTCTGGTCACCGAGATGATCTGCTCGGCCAACCTCTCCTTCGGCATGTATCCGGGCCTCAGCCACGGCGCCTATGTGGCCCTGGCGAGCCACGGCTCCGACGCGTTGAAGGAGAAATACCTGCCCAGGCTGGTCGAGGGCGTGTGGTCCGGCACCATGTGCCTGACCGAGCCGCACTGCGGCACCGACCTCGGCCTGCTGCGCACCTCGGCGGTGCCCGGGGACGACGGCTCCTACGCCATCACCGGCACCAAGATCTTCATTTCCGCCGGTGAACACGACCTGACCGAGAACATCCTCCACCTCGTGCTCGCCCGCATCCAGGGCGCGCCCAAGGGGGTGAAGGGCATCTCGCTGTTCCTGGTGCCGAAGTTCATGGTCGGCGACGACGGCGCGCTCGGCGCCCGCAACGGCGTCGCCTGCGGCTCGCTCGAGCACAAGATGGGCATCAAGGCCTCGGCCACCTGCGTCATGAACTTCGACGACGCCATCGGCTGGCTGGTCGGCGAGCCCGGCAAGGGCCTCGCCGCGATGTTCGCGATGATGAACACCGAGCGCCTGGCGGTGGGCCTGCAGGGCCTCGGCCTCGCCGAGGTGTCGCGGCAGAACGCGGTTCTCTACGCCCGTGATCGCATCCAGGGCCGCTCGATCTCCGGCACCAAGGCGCCGGACAAGGCGGCCGACCCGATCCTCGTCCACCCCGACGTGCGCCGCATGCTGCTCACCCAGCGGGCCTTGGTCGAGGGTTGCCGGGCGCTCGGGACCTGGGTCTCGACCAACCTCGACATCGCCGAGCATCACCCCGACGCGGCGACGCGTCAGGCGGCGGACGACTTCGTCGCCCTAGTGACCCCGGTGGTCAAGGCGTTGATGACCGACCTCGGCTCCGAGGTCGCCAACCTCGGCGTCCAGGTCTTCGGCGGTCACGGCTTCATCCGCGAGCACGGCCAGGAGCAATACGTCCGCGACGCCCGCATCACCCAGATCTACGAGGGCACCAACGGCATCCAGGCGCTCGATCTCGTCGGTCGCAAACTGCCGACCCACGCCGGCCGCTACCTGCGCCGCTTCTTCCACCCGGTCCAGGCCTTCATCGAGGCCAAGGTGGAGGACGAGGTGCTGGGCGAGTTCGTCCAGCCGCTGGCCAAGGCCTTCGTCCGCCTGCAGCAGGCGACCGGCCAGATCGCTCGCGTCGGGCTGACCAAGCCCGACGAGGCGGGCGCCGCGGCGACCGACTATCTCAAGCTCTTCGGCCTCACCGCGCTCGCCTATCTGTGGGCGCGGATGGCGGAAGTGTCGCTGCCCAAGGTCGGGACCCCGGAAGACGACGGCTTCTACGCCGCCAAGGTCGCCACCGCCCGCTTCTACATGGAGCGGCTGCTGCCGGAGACCGGTTGGCGCTTCTCGGCCATCATGGCCGGCGGCAAGTCGATGATGGATTTCCCCGACGACGCCTTCTGAGACCGGCTTCGGTTTCGACCGTCGCGAAGAGAAACGGCCCCGCTCGCGAG